>CAVCDT010000051.1:0-16006 GCA_963600995.1 Akkermansia muciniphila
TTGAGAGCTTCGAGGCTGCGCGCAAGGTTGGCCTCCATCGCAATAGGCAGATGAAGGACGGCCCCGGCGCTGGTCTTGTACGCGGCGGTGTTGACGCGCGCGTTGCGCTTGTTGGGGATGAGCATCCCGCATGCGCCGATCACCTCTGCACTGCGTGCGATAGCACCAAAATTGCCGGCATCAGTCACATGGTCCGTCGCGATGATGAGGGCGTTCTCCTTGCCTGCAGCAGCATCCACGAGCTCTTTGAAAGACGCATAGCGGTAGGGCTTGAGCTGGGCGATGACACCTTGGTGCGCCCCATGCGAGGAGTACGCGTCCAAATCGCCGGGATCGACGGTGAAGACCCTCACGCCTTGGCGCTTGGCTTGGCTGGCGAGCTCGACGATGGGATCGTCATAAGAGAACGTATCTGCTATATAGAGCGTCTCGATGGCAGCGCCTGTCTGCATCGCCTCCTCGAAGGCATGGCGGCCCTCGAGGATCGAGACGTCCTCCCCTGTTTTGAGCATGGGTTTGCGACCGCCGCGGCCTTGTCTGGGATTGCTGCGATACTGCTTGGCATCTGCCTCGCGACCGCGGTATCCCTGTTTCGCTCGGTTTTGAGGCTTAGCCGCAGCAGCGCCTCTGCCTTGGCGCTCATCTGTCGAGAGCCCTGCGCGCTTGCTGCCTGAGCCTTGGGTGCGCGAGGGCTGTCTGCCTGCTCCCTGCTTGGGCCTGGGTCTTCTAGGCGCCATAGCTCACTCGCGCTCCCTGGGCGGTATCCTCGATCGTGAAGCCGAGCTCTGCGAGCCCATCGCGGACACCGTCTGCCACAGCCCAGTTCTTGTCCTTGCGCGCCTGGGCACGGGCATCGAGCAGGGCCTGCACCGCCTCGGCTTTGTTTGCGCCAGCATATCCGGCGATCTGGGCGGCCAGCTCGAGCACGGCTTGGGGATACGCATCAGACTCATCCTGTTGGGCTGCGACGTCGATGCCAAAGCAGCCCATGAGGTCGACAACGGTCTCACGCGCCGCGGCAACCGGGGCGACATCTTGGGCAGAAAGCGTCTTGCCAGCCAAAGCGGCGTTGAGATCAGCCACCAAGGTGAAGACGCAGCCCAACGCCTCGGGCGCGTTGAAGTCATCGTCCATCGCGCGCACGAAACCGATCTTAGTCACATCGACCGCAGCATTCAGGACCTCAGCGTCGACAACGGTCTTATCGCCTTGGGCGGTCGAGATCAGCCAATCGGCGTTTTTGACAGCGGTCTCGATACGCGTGAGCGCGGCATCCGACTCTGCCAGGCGCGTGTCGCCAAAGACGAGCGGGCTGCGGTAGTGCGTCTGCAACATGAGCATGCGCAGCGCCTCGGGGCGGACGATATCGAGCGCCTCGCTCAGTAGCAGGAAGTTGTTGAGGCTCTTGGACATCTTCTCGACCTCGCCTGTAGCGGCGTTGGCGATCTGCAACATGCCCGTGTGCATCCAATAGTTAGCGAACGTCGTATTGTATGCGGCCTCGGATTGGGCTATCTCGTTCTCGTGATGGGGGAACACCAAGTCGCCGCCGCCGCCATGGATGTCGAAGGGCAGCCCCAGGTACTTGTGGCTCATGGCAGAGCATTCGATGTGCCAGCCAGGGCGGCCGTCGCCCCAGGGGCTCTTCCAGCTGGGCTCGCCGGGCTTGGCGGCCTTCCACAAGGCGAAGTCGAGCGGATCGCGCTTGCGGTCCTCGAGGCCCTGGCCGTCTGCGCGCAGCTCGCGGTGGCCCGACTGCGCCTCGTCGATGTCACGACCGGAGAGCTTGCCGTACTGCGGATAGCTGCGCACGGCAAAATAGACGTCGCCTTGGGCCTCGTAGGCATGACCGCTTTCGATCAGCGTCGAGACGAGCTCGATCATGGAGTCAATCTCCTCGGTTGCCTTAGGGCGGACCGTAGGATCCTTAACACCGGCGCGGTGCATATCCTCGATGAAGGCCTCGGTGTACTGGGCGGCGACATCGGCTGCAGGGCGGCCCTCCTCGTTTGCCTTCTTGATGATCTTGTCGTCGACATCCGTCACGTTTTGCACGAACGTCACCTCGTAGCCGCTCCACTCGAGATAGCGGCGGATGACATCGAATGAGATGAACGTGCGCGCATTGCCGATATGGATGCGGTTATAGACCGTTGGACCGCAAACGTACATGCTCACCTTGCCGGGCGTGCGGCATACGAGCTCCTCTTTGCGGCGCGTTTGGGTGTTGTATATCTGCATAAAGGCTCCTTGCAGGTTATAGACGTGCCCATCATCTTATCGCAGGGGCGCCCAAGACAGGCGCTTCGCCATAGAAAAGTAAAGCGGCCCGCAAATCAGCGAGCCGTAAAACAGACGTCTATCGGATGTCCGGAGGTATTGCAACCGGCGCGCTAGCGCTCCAGCAAGGCGACGGCCTGGGCGCTCACGCCCTCTCCGCGACCCTCGTAGCCCAGCCACTCCGTAGTGGTGGCTTTGATGCCGATGTTGTCTACGTCGATCTGCAGGGCGCGTGCGACGTTTTGGCGCATCTGCTCGCGATGCGGGGCCATCTTGGGTTCTTGGATCATGATGACGCTGTCGACATCGACGATCTTCCAGCCGCTCTCGCGCACGAGCTTGCCCACATGCTCGAGCAGCTTGATGCTATCGGCATCCTTGTACGCCGGGTCTGTATCAGGGAACAGCTTGCCTATGTCGCCCGCGCGCAAAGCGCCTACGAGAGCGTCCATGATGGCATGGACCAAGACATCCGCGTCGCTATGGCCGTCAAGGCCCTTCGAGTACGGGATGTCGACGCCGCCAATGACGAGCCTGCGCCCCTGGGCAAAGGCATGGACATCGTAACCCAAACCGATGCGTTGCACGGCTAAACCTCCTTGCGCATGGCGAGACGGGCGGCCAAAGCGGCGACGGCAGGGGCAACGTCTTCCGGCACGGTGATCTTGAAATTGTCGCGCGGGCCGTTGAGCATGTCGACGACTCCACCCATGCGCTCGACCAAAGAGGAGTCGTCCGTGCCCACGAAGCCCTCGTACATCGCCGTCGTATAGGCGCGGCGCAAGAGGGAGGACCTGAACGCCTGAGGGGTCTGCGCCACCCAGAACATATTGCGGTCCGGCGTTCCCACGATGTTTCTCTGATCGACAACCTTGAGTGTGTCAACCGAGGGATGGCCGACGACGACGCCGTCTATGTCGAGGTCGCCTTTGAGGATGGAGATGGAATGGTCGATCAAGTCGACGGTGACGAGAGGACGCGCTCCGTCGTGCACGACGACGATCTCGAACTTTGGGTCGGCGGCGCTCACGCCGTTCATAGCGGATTCCTGGCGGATGCTTCCCGCGGATGCGAAGACTATAGGGGTCACGAACTCATAGGGCTCGACGGCGACGCGGCGGTACTCGTCTGCACGGTCGTCCGGACAGACGACGACGATCTGGCCGACATCACCCGCCTCGTCGAAGGCCTCGATAGCCCATGTCAAAGATGGCTTGCCCAAGAGCTTGAAGAGCTGCTTGCCACCGGGGTTGCCAAAACGCTCCCCGCTGCCGCCGGCCATGATCACCGCAGCGGCACAGGCCTTCTTGTCAACCTTGCCCTCGTGCGCGACCACGCCGCCCAAAAGCTCGAGCAGACGGCTGTCGAGTCGCTGCGAAACGTCCTTATCGGTACTGGCTGCCAAGCCATCGACCATGGCGCCACCTCTCTCCCCGCGTTGCAATTTGCAGTGGATAGTAGCACCCATCGCCGCTTGCGGCCGAAACATATCCGCAACAGGCATAAGAAAATTTGAAAGCGGGGGCCGCGCGTAACTGCACGACCCCCGCAAGTGCGGATCCTAATCTGCCGCAGCGCCCCCAAAGCTGCCGCCCGCAAACGACGCAGCAGGCGCCGTGAAGGAATGCGCCGCAAAGCCGTCCTCCAAAGCAGGTGCTGTGGCTGGCAAGAATTCCACCTTGCCCTCGCCCTTTGCAAAGACGAGCTTGCCGTCCTCGCAAGAGGCCTCGATGACATCGCCCTCTGCAAACCTGCCCGCCAAGAGCTCCTCGGCGAGCGGATCCTCGATCAAGCGCTGGATAGCACGACGCAGAGGGCGCGCCCCCATCGCCGTATCCGTCCCCTCTTTGGCAACGAGGTCGTACGCGGCATCGGTGAGCTCGATACGCATACCGCGGGAGAGCAGGCGGCGATTGAGGTCGGCGATCATGAGCTGCGCGATCTGGCGGATCTCATCTGCGGTGAGGGACTTGAAGACGATAGTGTCGTCAACGCGGTTGAGGAACTCGGGCCTGAAGAGCTTCTTGAGCTCTGCCATGACGGACTTGCGGATGTCCTTATCCGACATGCCCTGCTTGAGGCCGCCAAAGCCCAGCGAGGTGTCCTTGGAGATCTCCCTCGCGCCCACGTTGCTCGTCATGATGATGATCGTGTTGCGGAAGTCGACCTTGCGCCCCTGCGAATCCGTCAGACGTCCCTCCTCCAAGATCTGGAGCAGGATGTTGAAGACATCGGGGTGCGCCTTCTCGATCTCATCGAACAGGATGACGGAGTACGGATGCTGGCGCACGGCCTTGGTGAGCTGGCCTCCCTCATCGTGGCCCACATAGCCCGGGGGGCTGCCGATGAGGCGGCTCACAGCATGCTTCTCCATGTACTCGCTCATATCGATGGAGATCATCGCATCTGCAGAGTCGAAGAGGAACTGGGCCAGCGCCTTGGAAAGCTCCGTCTTGCCCACGCCGCTGGGGCCCAGGAAGATGAAGCTGCCCATGGGGCGGTTGGGGTCCTTGAGGCCGGCGCGGCTGCGGCGGATCGACTTGGATACGGCGTCGACGGCCTCGTTTTGGCCGATGATGCGCTCATGCAGCACGGACTCCATGCGCAGCAGCTTGGCGCTCTCCTCCTCGGTCAAGCTGGATACGGGGATGCCCGTTGCCGTCGCAACGACGCCTGCGATCTGCTCCTCGTCGATGGTGGCCACGTTGAGCGCGGCCTCCTCGCGCCATTTCTCCTCGAGCTGCGTGCGCTGGGCGATGAGGTCCTTCTCACGGTCGCGGTAGATGGCCGCACGCTCGTAGTCCTGCTTGCCAATCGACTCCTCCTTTTGGAGGCGCACCTCCTTGAGGCGCTCTGATATCGCGGCGACATCTGCAGGTACGGTCATGTTCTTGATGCGCATGCGTGCACCCGCCTCGTCGATGAGGTCGATGGCCTTATCCGGCAGGAAGCGGTCCTGGACATAGCGGCGCGACAGCCTCACTGCGCTCTCGAGCGCCTTGTCCGTGTAATGGACGCGATGATGGGCCTCGTAGTTCCCGCTGAGCCCCGTGAGGATCTGCAGCGCCTGCGAGGGGTTGGGCTCCTCGATAACGACTGTCTGGAAACGACGGTTGAGGGCGGAATCCTTCTCGATGTGCTTGCGGTACTCCTCTGTAGTCGTTGCGCCGATCACCTGGATCTCGCCGCGAGACAGCGGCGGCTTGAGGATGGCCGCAGCATCGATGGAACCCTCTGCGCTACCGGCGCCGATCAAGGTGTGCATCTCGTCGATGAAGAGGATGATGTTGCCCGCTTCTTTGACCTCCTTGACAACCTGCTTGAGTCGTTCCTCGAACTCTCCACGGTACTTGGAGCCTGCGACGAGCGCGCTCACGTCGAGCATGCAGATACGCTTGTCACGCAGAAGGTCGGGTACCTGGCCGTCGCTGATGAGTTGGGCCAAGCCCTCCGCGATGGCCGTCTTGCCCACGCCGGGCTCGCCGATGAGCAGCGGGTTGTTCTTAGAGCGGCGCGAGAGGATCTGCATCACGCGCTCGGTCTCGGCATCGCGGCCGATGACCGGGTCAAGCTCGCCCCTTGCAGCGCGCGAAGTGAGGTCTGTGGAGAACTCCTTGAGCATGGACTCCTGGCGCTTGCCGCCCATGGGCCCAAAGGAGCCGCGCTGGCTGCCGTCCATAACAGGCTGGGGAGCAGGCACGTCGCGCATGAGCTCTTCTACTGCCGCGCGCACGTCGTCTGCGCTCACGCCCAGCTGGGCCAGCGACTGCATGGCGACGCCGTTGCCCTCGCGCACGATGCCCAGCAGCAGATGCTCGGTCGAGATGAAGTTCTGACCCATCTGGAGCGCCTCCCTGAAGGCGCTTTCCATCACGCGTTTGGCTCGCGGGGTATAGGGGACATGGCCCGCAGCGGCAGGCATCTCGCGCTCGTCTATCTCGCGGATCTGCAGCAGGCAGTTCTCATAGCTCACGCCGAGCTTTTGCAACGCGCGGGCAGCGATGCCGTCCCCTTCGCGGATAAGGCCCAGCAGGAAGTGCTCCGTACCCACATAGGGGTGCTCGAGCATATGGGCCTCGTCTTGGGCCAGTACCAGCACCTTGCGGGCTTTGTCGGTGAATTTCTCAAACATAAGGCAAAACCTCCAATAATTCCTTTCAGGGTATAACGCCCTTGCAAGCAGAGGGTTTACAGCTAGATGACATAACAGCCCCAGCTTTCCCGGCCTGCGAACCCCTATGCAGCGGCACGGATGCTGGGCCGCTGTAGCAAAAAGCGGCTCCCTTCCGGGAGCCGCCTGAGCATGCCTTGAGCTTGAAACGGGCTACATAGCCTCGGGGGCATATGCGGGAACAGCAAGACGTCGCGAATGGATGGGTTGTCCGTGAGGAGCATGACCATGCGGTCGATGCCGATGCCGATGCCGCCTGCAGGGGGCATACCGTACTCGAGTGCGCGGATGTAGTCCTGGTCGTAATCCATGGCCTCGTCGTCACCGGTAGCCTTGGCCTCCATCTGAGCAGCAAAGCGCTCTGCCTGGTCGACCGGGTCGTTGAGCTCGCTGAAGGCGTTGGCGTACTCGTGCCCGCAGATGAAGAGCTCGTAGCGATCCGTGAGCTGGGGATTGTCCGGGAGCTTCTTTGCCAGCGGGCTGATCTCGAGCGGATGCTCGGTCACGAAGGTGGGCTGGATGATGTTCTCCTCGACCAATGCCTCGAAGAGCTCCGAGATGAGCTTGCCCTTGCCCCAGCTCTCCTGGACCTCCACGCCGCTCTTCTTGGCGAGCGTGCGCAGGTCCTCGAGGCTGCGGTCGAAGGAGATGTCCTCCCCTGCTGCCTCGCTGGTGAGCTCGACCATGGTCGCACGGCGGAAGGGCTTGGAGAAGTCGATCTCATTGCCTTGGTAGGTGCACTGCAGGGAGCCGTTTGCAGCCTGACAGGCCGCACGGAACGCACCCTCGCAGAAGTCCATCATGCCGCGCAGGTCCGTATAGGCGCAGTAGGCCTCGAGCGTGGTGAACTCGGGGTTATGCGTGAGGTCCATGCCCTCGTTGCGGAAGCATCGGTTCATCTCGAACACGCGCTCGAAACCGCCCACCAGCAAGCGCTTGAGGTAGAGCTCAGGCGCTACGCGCAAGTAGACCTCAGTGTCCAGCGCGTTGAAGTGCGCCGTGAAGGGCTTGGCCGTAGCGCCGCCCATGATGGGGTGCAGCATAGGGGTCTCGACCTCGAGATAGCCCTCGTCCTCGCAGAAGCGGCGCAAGGCGCTGGCGATCTTGAAGCGCTTGGTGAAGGTGCCCTTGACCTCTTGGTTCATGATGAGGTCGACATAGCGCTGGCGATAGCGCGTCTCCTTGTCCTCGAGGCCGTGGAACTTCTCCGGCAGGGGACGTAGACCCTTGGACAGAAGCGTCACCTTGGAGGGAGAGACGGACAGCTGACCACGGCGCGTGCGCAAGACGATGCCGTTAGCACCGATCCAGTCGCCGATATCGAGGTCCTTGATCTGGGCGAAGGCCTCCTCGCCCACGTTGTTGATGCGGATGAAGAGCTGGATATCACCCGTGGCATCGCGCAAGACGATGAAGGCGATCTTGCCCTGGTTGCGGATAGCCATGATACGGCCGGCAACGGCGACCACGTCTTGGGTCTCTGCGCCGTCTTCCAGATCGGCATAGCGTTCCTCGAGCTGAGCGCAATGATCCGTCACATCGAAGCGGACGGCATACGCAGTGCCGCCGGCATCGATGATGGCCTGGCGCTTGTTGCGGCGAACCTCGATAGGGTCGTCGATGATCTCTGGGGTTTGCTGGTCTGCAGCCATGGTTACTTGCCAACCTTGACGATCTTGAAGCTCATGGCACGACCCGTGGGACCCTCGTAGGTGATGTCGTCGCCCTTCTTGTGACCCAGGACAGCGCGGCCGAGCGGCGACTCGTTAGAGATCTTGCCGTTGACGGCGTCTGCCTCGGCACCGCCCACGATAGTGAAGACGCGCTGCTTGCCCTTTGCGTCCTCGAGCGTGAGCGTAGAGCCGATGCCGACCTTACCGGTCTTCTTGGGGGAGTCGACCACCTGGGCGTTGGCCAGGATAGAGTTGATCTCTGCGATGCGGCTCTCCATGAAGGCCTGCTCGTTTTTGGCGTCATCGTACTCGGAATTCTCCGAGATATCGCCGAACTCGCGGGCAACGCGGATGCGCTCGCCGATCTCCTCGCGCTTCTCCGTCTCGAGGTAATGCAGCTCTTCTTCGAGCTTTGCCTTGCCCTCCTGGGTGATGATGACGTCGTTGGTGTTTGCCATGGTGATGACTCTCCGTTCGATTTAGTACAAGCAGACGGCGCATGCGATCGATTCGCACACGCCGTCTGGCTTCCAGTCAGCTTATAAGGCGCCAGATTAGGCGTCTTTCTTGCTGTCTTCGGCAACCTCGATGGGGCTCACCTCTTGTGCGGTTTCCCCGTCGCTGTCTTCTGCATCCTTCTTGCTGTCCTTGCCGTCCATGCCCTCGCGCAGGTTCTTGAAGGTCTTGCCGATGGCAGAACCGAGCTTCGGGAGGTTCTTAGGCCCGAAGATCAACAAGACGACTACGAGGATTACGACGAGCTCAGGCACGCCAAGACCCAAAATTTTCATTGAGTTCTCCAAATAACTAAAATCTGATCACTGTTGGGACAGCGCCGCGAATGATACCACAAACAGTGCCTAGCAGAGTAAACAACACGCCAACGCCATGCTATATGAGCAAAAGAAAACCCCGCGAGCATACGCGGGGTTCATCTATATGAAGTGGTCGGGATGACAGGATTCGAACCTGCGACCTCTCACTCCCGAAGCGAGCGCTCTACCAAGCTGAGCCACATCCCGATGACGCGAGGAGACATTCTAGCAGATTAGAACCTCAAGGCTGCCGAGAAACTTCCGATGCCGGAAACCTCGCACACATATGCTCCCGTATGGGGCGAGTGGATGTAGCTGTCGCCGCCGGAGTAGATGGCGACATGGCCGCTGCGGTACAGGATGTCGCCCGCAGATGCGGAGTAAACCGACATGCGCGCCTTGGCCTCCGAGTACTGGCTCTCTGTGTAGTGGGACATGCTGATACCGATCTTGGCATAGCACCACATAGTGAGGCCGGAGCAATCGAAGGAGTTGGGGCCTGCGGCACCCCAGACATAGGGGCAGCCGATGCGGGAGCGGGCGTAGTCGACAACACCGCCGTTGGTGGGGATGGAGCTGCCGCTATCGTGATTGGAGCTACCGCCGCTGGAGGAGCCACCGGAAGAGCTGCCGCCGCTGGAGCTGCTACCGCCGCTGCTGCTGGAACTCGAAGAGCTGCTGGAGTTGGTCTTAGGCCTGTAAGCCGCTGCAGCCGCAGCCCTGCGCTCGGCCTCTGCCTTCTCCTCCTCTTTGAGGAGCTTGCGGTACTCAGCGCTGAGGCTGTTGTACTCGGACTCGTACTTGTTGGTCATGCTCTGGATGCTCTTGTGATAGGACTTGGCCTCTGCCAGGCTGTTGGCCGCGGCAGACTGCTGCTCGTCGAGCTCCTTCTTGGCAGCCTCGAGCTTGGCCTTTGCCTGCTTGGTCTCCGTCACGAGGTCTGCATCGTCCTCGTTGAGGGTGTTGAGCGTATCCCAGACGGTTGCGAAGTCGTCGAAGGACCCGACGCCCAGCAAGACATCCAGATAAGACATAGAGCCGGTGCGGTACATAGAAGTCGCTCGCGTGGCCAAGTGGCCCTGCAGCGTATCGATCTTGCTCTGTGCGGCCTTGATCTGCTTTTTGGCCTTCTCGACCTTTGCCGTCGCCTTCTCGTACGTATCCTGGGCGGCGTTGTACTGATCTACCGCCTGGTCGAGCTCGTCGAGCATGTTGTCGAGCTTGGCCTTGATGGCTTGAACTTCTTGTTTCTTCTCTGCAGCCGTCACGCCAAAAGCATCGGCGGGGCTGACGGAGCAAAGGGCACCAAACGTAAGCGCGGTACCGAGGAATGCTCTGCGATTAAGCTTCATTGACATCCAAAACCTCCGTACAGGATGTTTTCTTGCGCATAAGTCGTATTAAAGTAGCATCACTGGGCACGTCAAGTCAAACCTGCACACAACCGACACACTTGGACTCAAGCACGTTTTTGTCCAAATCGCACGGTTTCCCAGCGGCGAATCTAGGACAAGGCATCACACAGAGCATCGAGTATCGTCACGGCAAGATGCTGCGCCCACCGGGGAAGACCGACGCTGCGGTACTCGGATGGCGGTTGGGACATAAGCTCGACGTAGATGCGTCGAGGGCTCGACTGGGCGGTCTCGAGCGCTGTAGCCAGACGTGCTGTGAAGGTGTAATCGTCGCCAACCGTTACGATGTGGCAATCTTTCTGCGGCAGGTTGCCCTCCATACCGATGCCCACCATGAGGGCAGACGGCGCAGGTGCCACGCTCAGGCGGTCTGCGCTCGTGATGCTCGAGAACGGGGCAGAGGCCTGCGCAAGGTTGGCGGCCCTGTATGCCACGTCACGGCCGAGCTCGTCGGTGCCGAAGAATACGATCTCTGCCCTCTCGAGCACGCTCGCAGCGCGCGCGAACCCCATGTGCTTTTGGGTATCTGCCGCATTCACGGCGTTCTTGCCCTCCCAGGCATGGCGCAAGCGCCAGATAGCATCGTACGTAGTCGCCCCCGCGACGCCGTCGTCGATCAAGCCGATGCTCGATTGGAACTCGCGCAGGGCATGCTCTGTGTGCGCGCCGAAGATACCGTCGGAGTCGCCGACGATGAACCCAAGCGCGTTGAGGATCTCTTGGAGCTGCTTGACGTCATGGCCGTGGAAGAAGGGCATGCGCAGGTAGAGCATGCGGTCGCCCAAAGGGAACGTGGCGTCAACCAGGGCCTTCCAAGCGGCATCATCCACAAAGTCGCCCGCAGCGAGCCCCTCTTTCTTCCTGAACTCGCTCATAGCGATCTGGGTCCTGTCCAAGTAGACGCCGTCGACGTTGAGCTCGTAGCCCAGTATGCGCAGGCGCTGCTGGACATCCTGAACCGCAGATCCCTTATCGTTGCGCTGTATCGTTTTCATATAACCGTGCCTTTAGTTGAGGCGGCTCACAAAGAAGTCGCCCATAGAGAGAAGCAGTTTCCTGGAGACGCTTGCGGGAAGAACGCGCTTGAGGTCGTCTTGGCCCTCGTGCGCGAGCTTGATTGCGTAATCGCGCACGTAGTCGATGGAGCCCGCATCGATCATGATCTGCACTGCGCGCTCGAGGCGCTCGGGACGGGTCTCCTTCGAGGAGAGAAGTTCCAAAAGCTCCTCGCGCTCCTGTGCGGGCGCATGGTTGAGCGCATGGACCGCGATCATGGTGCGCTTTCCCTCGGTGATGTCGCTGCGATAATCCTTGTTGGAAGCCTCTTTCTTACCGACGAGGTTGAGCAAGTCGTCTTGCAGCTGGAAGGCAAGGCCCGTGGACATGCCGTAAGCGCGCAGGACGGAGATCTGCTCCTCCGTGCCGCCGCCGATGATGGCGCCGATAGCCAGCGGGACGCCTCCCGAATAAAACGCCGTCTTGTGCTGGGCCATGCACAGGTAATCGTCGACGGTGATATCGAAGCGGTCGTTTTGCGCCCAGCCGATATCCATCGCCTGACCCTCGATCGTACGCGTGGTCATATCGACCAGCTCATGCAAGACACGGAGCTTGACGGCGTCATCGAGACCGTCGTCGTTGATGACAGTGCCGGTAACCAAAGACAGCGCAAGATCGCCCGCGTTGATGGCAAGGCCCTCGCCCAAGGTGATGTGCATGCAGGGCTCACCGCGACGCAGCTGGGAATCATCGGCGATGTCATCATGGATAAGGGCCGCTGTATGGAAGTGCTCGATAGCAGCACCGGCTGCGAGAGCGCGCTTCTCATCGCCCCCTACAGCTGCGCATGCCAGCAGGGTGATCAGCGGACGGTGCCTCTTGCCGCCGTTTTCCGAGTACTTGGACAGAGGACCGTACAGATAGAGGTCCATGTCCGGGTGGGACCCGCTGCAGAAATACGTGCGCAGGTGCTCGTCGATCTCTGCGGAGCGGTCGTCAAGGTATTTTTTGAAAATATAATTAGTCATAGCTTCTGCATGATAGCGCGAGGACGGGATGAACCCGCCCTCGCTTGTCGTTATTGTCTTGAACGCAAGGGATTGGCCCCTGTACGCAACTGCAAGTCGAAGGCGCGGCTCGTGCGCTATTTGCGCGCGACAGCCGCCTTGGCTTTGGCGACGATGCCCTTGGCATCCAAACCGTACTCTGCCAGAAGCTCATCCGGCGAGCCCGAGGTACCGAACTCGTCCCTCACGCCAACACGCTCGAGCGGCACGGGGCAGTTCTCGCCGATGATATCGGCAACGGCAGAGCCCAAACCGCCGACAGTGGAGTGCTCCTCGCAGGTAACCACGCAGCCGGTCTTCCTTACACTGGCGAGCAGCGTGTCCTTGTCGAAGGGCTTGATGCTGAAAGCATCGATGACCTCAGCGGAGATACCGCTGGCCTCGAGCTCTTTAGCAGCCTCGAGCGCCTGTGCTACCTCGACGCCGCAAGCGACGATGGTGACACCCGTACCCTGGGCCAGGACATAGGAACGGCCGAGCTCCAGCTTGAAGTCGGGCTCGTAGACCTGGGGAACCTTGGCACGGCCCAAGCGTACATAGAAGGGACCGCTGTTCTTGGCAGCGATGCGGATAGCCCGCTTTGCCGCGTTGTAATCTGCCGGGACGAGCACGCTCATACCGGGAAGCCCGCGCATGAGGCTAATGTCCTCGAGCATCTGATGCGAGCCGCCATCGGGGCCAACGGTGACGCCGGAGTGGGTAGGCGCGACCTTGACGTCGAGATTCGAGTAGCACACGGTGTTGCGGATCTGATCGTAGCAGCGCCCGGTGCCGAACGCCGCGAAGGAACCCGTGAAAACCGTTTTGCCAGCCAGCGCGAGTCCTGCTGCGACGTCGATCATGTTCTGCTCGGCGATACCGACGTTGACCAGGCGCTCCGGATAAGCCTTCCCGAGCTTTGCCGTGGTCGTGGAGCCGGAGAGGTCTGCCTCGACGGCCATGACGTCCATACCCTCTTGAACGAGCTCGACCAAAGTCTCGCCGTAACCGGCGCGTGTTGCCTCTGCTGCCATTGGTTACTCCCCCTTCAGCTCTGCGATGGCTTGCTCGGCTTGCTCGTCGTTGGGAGCCTTGCCATGCCAGCCAGCTTGGTTTTCCATGAAGCTCACGCCCTTGCCCTTGACCGTTGACGCAACGATGCAGACGGGCTTGTCCTTGCAGGCCTTTGCAGCCGCGAAGGCCTCGAGCAATGCTTGGACATCATGGCCGTCGACCTCGATGACATCCCACCCGAAGGCTCTGAACTTTGCGGGAATGTCGCGCAGGCCCACGACTTCGCGCACATCGCCATCGATCTGCAGGTTGTTGTTGTCGACGATGGCGACGAGGTTGCCGAGCTGGTAATGGGCGGCGAACATCGCAGCCTCCCACACCTGGCCCTCCTCGATCTCTCCGTCGCCCATGAGCGCGAACACCGTCTGAGGCTCATCCTGGCCGGCGTCAAGCCTCAAACCCAACGCCAAACCCGCGGCAACCGAGAGGCCCTGGCCCAGCGAGCCCGTGCAGACCTCGACGCCGGGAAGCTTCTTGCTGTCCGGATGCCCCTGCAGGCGGCTGTGGAGCTTGCGCAGCGTGAGAAGCTCTTCTTGCTCGATATAGCCCAGCTCGGCCAAAGCGGCATAGAGCACCGGAGCAGCATGGCCCTTGCACAGGATGAAGCGATCGCGGTTGGGATCGCTTTCGTCCTGGGGGTTGACGTTCATAACGCCGCCGAAGTACAGCGTGGCGACGATATCTGCCGCAGAGAGGCTGCCTCCGGGATGGCCGCTGCCTGCCTCATGCAGCATTCTGATGATGTTGATCCGCATGTTCTTGGCATGCGCTTGGGTTTCGGCGAGACCGGTTGTCACGACGAGTCCTCTCTCTAGTGGACAGACGCTTGTCATTCTAAACGACCACCTGCCGCTCATGGCCGCGTTGTTGGCACAATCGGCGATTTCTACTGCTCGCTCACGCGCCAGCGGTGGTAGCCGATGACGAACTGGTCGATGTCGCCGTCGAGCACGGCGTCGACGTTGCCCGTCTCGATGCCGCTGCGGAGGTCTTTGACCATGCGATAGGGGTACAGGACGTAATTGCGGATCTGATGCCCGAAGCCTATCTCGTGCTTGGGGCCGCGCAGCTCGTCTACTTGTTCTTGGCGCTTGGCGAGCTCGATCTGGTAGAGGCGCGCGCGCAGGATCTTCATCGCCGTCTCGCGGTTCTGGATCTGCGACTTCTCGTTTTGGCAGGTGACGACCGTGCCAGTGGGCACATGCGTGATGCGGACGGCGGAGTCCGTCGTGTTGACGCATTGGCCGCCCGGCCCGCTCGAGCGATACACGTCGATACGGAGGTCCTCCTGCCTGATGTCGACCTCAACGTCGTCGGGCAGGACGGGCATGACCTCGACGCCGCCGAAGGTCGTCTGGCGGCGCTTCTGCTGGTCGGTGGGGCTGATGCGCACCAAGCGGTGCACCCCCATCTCGCTTCGGAGCATGCCATAGGCGTTACGCCCGCTCACCGTGAAGGTAGCGCGGTCGAGGCCGATGCCCTCGCCGGGGACGACGTCGTTGAGGGTGACCTTCCAGCGCTTGCGCTCGCAGTAGCGCGTGAGCATCTTGAAGAGCATCTCCGTCCAATCCTGAGCCTCGAGCCCGCCTTGGCCGGGATTGATGCTCACGACGGCGTCGCCATGGTCGAACTCGCCGGTAAACCAGCTCGACAGCTCCATAGAATCCGCAGCGGCCGTGAGCGCGTCGATGCTCTGGATGACCTCGAGCTCCATGGCAGGGTCGTCTTCCTCCACCGCGAACTCGTTTGCGACCTGCGCATCCCCGAGAGAGGCGACAGCATTGTCATACTCCGCTATCTCGTCTCGAAGGCCGGCGGCCTGCGTCATGACGGACTGGGCGCGCTGTTGGTCGTTCCAAAAATCCGCAGCAGCGCTCTTCTCCTCGAGCTGTGCGAGCTCAAGGCGCTTGGCATCGATATGGAGATAGTCCCCTATGGCCTCGATGCGCTCTTGCAGCGCCTCGAGCTGCTGGCTATGGTTTTCTGCCATGACGTGCGTCCTTCTTGATAGCGGGCTGCGCGCTTGCGCAACCCTTACGTCCCTCATGCAAAGCAAAGGACGGGCACGCCCGCGAGGCGCACCCGTCCCAAGCAGATGTTATGCGGTTCAGTTCTTGCCGCAGCAGTTCTTAAACTTCTTGCCGCTACCGCAAGGGCAGGGATCGTTGCGGCCGGCTACGGCAAAGGGATCGTTCTTGTCTTTGACGTACGTGGTCCCCTTCTGGCCGGACTCCTCGAGTTTCTCGCCCGCGACGGCGTCGGTCGCCTTGGCGAGCTTTTGCTCCTTGAGTGCGCGCTGGGCCTTGAGGGCATCGCTTTTTGCCTTGGCGCGCGCCATCGCAGCCATCGCAGCCTCGTCCTGGCTTGCGGCGGAGTAGAAGACGCTGTTGCGGCTGTTCTTGCCGCCGTTGCCCATAACCTGACGCTCTGCCTCGGACTCGTTGTCCTCTTCGCGGACTTCGACGTTGATCTGCAGATGGAACATCGTGCGCAGGAAATCCTCGTAGATGTTGTTGACCAGCAGGCCGAAGGC
>CAVCDT010000052.1:0-15979 GCA_963600995.1 Akkermansia muciniphila
TAAGGAGGGATTTAAATGAGCGAATCCAAAGAGTTCACGGTATCGGAGGTCATCGACTCCTTCGGTATCAACGGCCACACCTGGCTGATGTTCATCCTGTTGGGCCTGGCCAACATCTTCGACGGCTACGACTTCATGGTCGTCAACTCCACCAACACCTATTTGGCCGCGTCCTTCGGCCTCATCGACTGGAGCACCGGCACCGCCGTCACCAACTCGGCGGCCATCGGCTCGCTCACCACCTGGGGCCTGCTCGGCATGGTCTTGGGCGGCGCCTGCGGCGGCATCATGTCCGACAAGCTGGGCCGCAAGAAGATGCTCGTCATCGCGTGCCTGTTCTACGGCATCTTCACCCTGCCCCAGGCCTTCTCGCAGACGCTGGGCTTCTTCGCCGTCTTCCGCCTGATCGCGGGCTTCGGCGTCGGCTCCTGCATCCCGGTCGTGACCACCTGCTTCTCGGAGATCATCCCCTCTAAGAACCGCGGCGTGTTCGTCACCTTCGGCATGGCCTTCATGGTCGCCGGCTGGGTTCTGGCCGGTATCGTCGCCGGCGCCATCTGCGGCGTCGACCACGCCATCATCTCCGGCTGGATGGCCCCCATCACGCTGGCCAACGGCACCGAGACCTTCGAGAACTGGCGTTTGTGCTACCTGATCGGCGCGCTGCCCATCATCTATGGCATCGTGCTCATCTTCTTCATGCACGAGACCCCGCACTGGTACGCCAACAACGGCCAGAAGGAGAAGGCCGTCGAGGCTTTGGCAGAGATCGAGCGCAAGCACCACGCGACGGTCACGGACCGCGATCCCAACTGCCTGGTGATCCCGCCCAAGCCCGCCAAGACCTCCGTCAACGTGCTCTTCTCCAAGAAGTTCATCGTCGGCACCGCCGCCATCTGGACCACCTACTTCGTCGGCCAGTTCTGCGTCTACGGCATGAACGCCTGGATCCCCACCTGGTTCCAGGGCGTCGGCTACTCCGCCGGCCAGTCCGTCATGCTCCAGACCTGGAACAACGTCGCCGCCATCGCGTCCAACGTCACCGTCGGCTTCGTGTCCGACAAGATCGGCCGCAAGAAGAACCTCTGCCTGTCCTGGATCCTGTCCATCGTGGCCATCATCCTGTGCTCGCTGTTCATCGTCGACGACCCCGGCCAGACCAAGTTCGTGCTCTACGTCGTCTTGATGCTCCTGTTCGGCTTCTGCCTCAACTACGCCATCACGGCCGTCCAGCCCCTGATGCCTGAGCAGTACCCCACGGCGCTGCGCAACACCGGCGTCGCATGGTGCCAGGCGTTCGCCCGCTTCGGCGGCTCGGCTTCCTCCATCGTCCTCGGCTTCATCGCCAGCCTGCCCTTCTTCGCGTCCGCGGCCGGCACCCCCGAGTGGTCCAAGGTCGTCTTGGTCCTCATCGTGCCCTTCGTGCTCGCAGAGATCTGCTCGCTGCTGTTCGTGCGTGAGACCGGCGGCAAGACCATGGACGAGCTCGCGGCGGAGTCCGCTGGCGACGACGGCGACACCGGCATGGTGCCCTTCATCGTCATGATGCTCATCGCTGTGTTCCTCGCAGTGCTCTGCATCGCATGCCCGCTGGTCGTCTCCGGTTGGAGCAAGAACCCCATGGCGATGCCGCTCGACCTCATCGCCCTGCTGCTCCCGTTCGTCCACTTCTTCATCTTCGCCGGCCCCTTGGCCCTCAAGAAGAACGCTTAAGTGCGCGAACTGCATAAGCAGAAAGGGTGTGTTTGGCTTAGAGCTATCTAGGTGAGACATCACTAGAACTGAGAAACCCCCGGGTTTTCCGGGGGTTTCTTGTTTCTGCGGGCAAAAGCTCTCTTGGCCATGTCTCTTTGCATCGGTTTTTGTCAATCGATCTACCGGTGCTTGAAGAAAAGCTCCCTTCTCTACCATAGGGTAGAGAAGGGAGCTTGTGCGCAGGTGTTTGACCGGGTGCTATTGCCCGTTGGCGTTCAGTTTCTCGCGCGGGATGATGTCACCGCGCGCGACGAGCTCGTCATAGGTGTAGCCGATGTCGTTGACCTGGCGCCACAGGCGCTTGATCGGGTTCATCTTCTCTCCAGACTCGCCCTCCGATAAACCGCGGTAGTACTCCTTGATCATGATCGCGATGCAGGCTGCTGCGGCAGGGCGCAGCTTATGGATGTCCTTGACGCGGACCTCATAGCAGGGCCCGTGTCCCATGAAGTCCTTGAGACGCACGATATGCACATCGTTTTTGCTCGTGTCCTCGTTGCGGAAGTTCGCACGCCCATTGCTGGGAGACCCGAACATCTGCCATAGCATCCCCTGGAAGAAGTAGTGCTTGAAGATGACATGCGTTTTGAGGGTGTACGTCCATTTGTCGACGCGCACATCCATGGTGAGCGCTTTGTGATCCGGCTTGATGCGGGCTATCTCTCCGCCTGTCCTCCCCAGGATATGGACTTTGTCCGTCTCCTTTTTAAAGTCGCCGGTAACGGTGGCGAACTTATCGCCGTCCTCATACCAGCATTCGAACTCCTCGTGACGGTCGATGCCGTCGACGGGGATGTATATCTTTTTTGGCATTGTCATGGATAAGCCTCCTCTTGCGGCTTTGAAGCTTTATCGATTATATCCTAGAAATAGCCCCCAAGCTGGGGATACGCCTTATTGCTAGGTGTCGAAGCAGCGACATTTTCAAGCTTTGGATTGAACTTTGAACATGCTACCTGTACCGTGTCTGATAATGAGTTCAACCGCTTTAGACGAGGGGGAATAAAGCTATGCAGATTGGCTCTAAGGTTACTCTGACGTACAAGGGAACGCTCGATGACGGCACGGTCTTCGGCTATGCTGATGAGAAGAGCCCCATGGTGTTCCAGACTGGTATGGAGCAAGCCATCGAGGGCTTGGAGAAGAAGATTCTCGAGCTCGAGGCAGCTGGCGATAAGGCGTCCTTTACCGTGAGCATGTACGATGCCTACGGCGAGTATCGCGATGACTGGACAGACACCATGCCCATCGAGGCGCTCGCGGTAGATACCGCTGTTGGCAAGCGCATCTGGCTTTGGGATGATGACGGCGGCAAGATGCCCGTCACCGTCGTCGATATCACGGATAACACCGTTACCGTCGATATGAACCATCCGCTGGCCGGCAAGGACCTCAACTTCGAAGTCGAGATCTTGGCCATCGAGCCGCCTGAGGAGGGCTTCGTCCCGGAGGCCCAGCGCCGTGCAGAGCGCGAGCGTCTGGCGGGCATGCTCCAAGGCGGTATGTAATCGCAGGGTTTTCCAAACCCTAACGGCACAAAGAAAGCCGCGTTCCTCTTTGCGAGGAGCGCGGCTTTTGCGTTAGGGCGTTATGTTGCCTACAAGCCGAAGGCCTCGGGGAACTGTACGGCGGCGTTTTCGACCTCTTGAGAGACATCGCCGTAACGGACATACTCGAGATTGGGGTCGTCGCTGCGCTTGACCATGGCGTTGTCCATCACGAACTTGAGAGCCTTGGTCTTGAGCGCGTACTCCTCCATACCAGCAAGGCGGCCGTCTGCCTCGATCTGGCGGCGCTTGTAGGCTTTCTCCTCGATGGAGTCGCCGGGGATGATCGCATAGAAGTCCTCGGCCTCCAAGGTGAAATTCTCATGGTCGACCACGGCCTGGAGAGCGGAGTCCTCGCGCAGGGATTGGATAGCTCGCGTGTCGACGTCTTTGAGGAGCTGCTCCTCGGTGATGTTGTTGTGCTTGCAGTACTCCTCTGCCGTGATGCCGCTGCGGCGGAAGGCATCGTCGATGCGCATACGCGCGGCGTAGATAGACTCGTCGACGAGCTGCTGGGGGAGCTCTTCTACCAGACGGTCTGCCAAGACAGCGCACACGGTGTCTTGGTCTGAGAGCTGCTGAGCCTCGCGGTTGTCCTTGTACATGTTGTAGCGGATGAACACCAGCAGGTTATCGACGGTCTTGAGGGTATCTTTCTCATCTTCGCGTGCGTGGGAGGCGACGAACTGATCCGTGAGCTTGGCGGTCTCGCCCTCCTTGCACCAGTTGTGCTCCATCCAGCGCAGAGCTTGGGCGCGGACCTCGGACTCTGGGATCTTCACTTCTTTGGCAATAGCATAGACAGGCTCATACGACGTGAGCGTGAACTTGTATTGGGACATAGTCTTCCTCTTTCAAGCAGTAAAAACACAGCTTGTTGATTATACCTTTTGTTGATGATTGAAAAGCGCGGTGTTGCTATGTCGCAATGCTTCATACACAGCGGTAAATACACCCGCAAACCGCACAAGTCAACGGTTGATTATTTACGAAATAACATGAGCGAGGATGAAACATTTATCGAGGTCGAAGTTATTCTCCAGGTAGATAGCTTGACCCGTAAATTCACCGAGAAAACGGTCCTTTTGAGGTCTAAGATGAGGGTGTTGGATTTCGAGTGTCGTCGTTGCCCCAGACACCTTCGGCGAGGCAAGCAATCCGATGCGTCAATTTTAGTGGGTGAAAGGAAGCACCCATCGGGGAGGGCGCCACACAGTCGTTAAACGACACTGCAAGGTCTATCAACGGCTGTGAAGATTGAAGAGGACTTGTTCACAAAGCTAGTTGCTTGATGTTAGCCCCCTTGGATCTGTGAGCCCAAACTGTCCGTGCTTATCCTTTCTCCAAAGAATTGAAGAGGAAAGGAAGTACAACATGGCTTATGGAAAGCAGTGGCGTACCGAGCTCGAAGACGGTACCGTAGTCACTCGCAGTAACACCTGGTCTCCCCCGGGATCCCATCCCGTCGGATACGGTGTCAAGGTTGTCACCAAGGATGGCGAGCTCATCCGCATCGAGGGCGACGATGACAACCCCATTACCACTGGTCGCGTTAACGCTATGAACCTCGCCATGCGTGAGTACACTTACGCAAAGGACCGCGTCATCTACCCGATGAAGCGCGCCTACGAGGATCGTGGCAAGAACAAGTGGGAGCGCATCTCTTGGACGCAGGCTCTCGATGAGATCTGCGACAAGGTTCGCTACTACCAGGAGACCTACGGCCCCGAGTCCATCGTCTGCTTCGGTGGCACCGGCCGTGAGGCTTGCATCTACTACTATGCACTGACCTTCTCCGTCCTGCAGTCTCCCAACTGCTGCTACACCCAGTCCGGCTGGTCCTGCTATGGTCCTCGTTGCTCCATCGCAGACTACGTCTTGGGTGCTGGCTATCCTGAGCTGGATTACGCAGGCCACCTGCCCGGCTCTTACTTCGATCCCCGCTACACCCTCTCCAAGTGGGTTGTCGTCTGGGGTAAGGAGCCTCTGCCCTCCAACGGTGACGGCTTCTTCGGCCACTGCCTCGTCGATATGATGAAGCTCGGCACTCACATCATCTCCGTCGACCCCCGTATCACCTGGGTCGGTGCCCACAACGGCAACATCAACCTGCAGGTTCGTCCTCAGACCGATACCGCCTTGGCAATGGGCATCATGAACCTCATGTTCGAGAACGACGAGTACGATCACGAGTTCGCTGAGAACTGGATCTACGGTCTCGACGAGGTCAGGGAGCGTGCTGCCGAGTATCCCGTTGACAAGGTCGCAGAGATCACCACTGTCGATGCAGAGGACATCAAGCGTGCCGCTCATATCATTGGTACCGAGCGCCCCATCGGTTGGGCATGGGGTCTGGCATTCGACCAGAACAAGAACGGCGTTCAGCTGTCCCAGGCCTTCATTATCCTGGCTGCTCTCGCTGGTTCTATCGATCGCCCCGGCGGCCTGACCCTGGGTCCCCCGTCCGCACTTCTTGGCAAGTGGCGTATGGAGCAGCGCGGCGCTATGACCGACGACGTTTGGTCTAAGCGCATCGGCGCAGAGGAGTGGCCCGGCCTGTCCACTGGTATGTCTACCACCCAGCCGGACGAGACCCTCAACACCATGGAGACCCACCAGCCCTACCAGCTGCGTTTCGCATGGTTCAACTCCTCCAACTTCCTGGCAGCAACCTGCTCTGCTCAGCCCAAGCGTTGGCATGACGCTCTGTGCGAGTCCATCGAGTGCTGCGTTGTCCAGGACGTTATGCAGACTCCTACCTCCATGGCTGTCGGCGACTACTTCCTGCCGATCTCCACTTGGTGCGAGCATGACGGCATCGTCTTGACCCACTACGGCCGCAACACCGTGTTCATGGGCCCCATGAACCGTGCTCTGATCGTTGGCGAGGCCAAGTCCGATATCGAGATCTGCCTGCTCTTCGGTGCACGCCTCAACCCCGAGTGGTGGCCTTGGTACAAGGACACGGGCAAGGGCAACGCCCCCGACTGGAAGCAGATGGACGAGGCTGTCGACAAGTTCTTCTCCGACCAGCTCTCCGAGCTCGGCTTCGACTGGAAGTCCTTCCAGGAGCTGGGTCTGTACCAGCCTGGTGCACATGGCTTCGAGTACGAGAAGTACGAGAAGGGCATGCTCCGCTTCGACGGCGAGCCTGGCTTCAACACCATTACCGGTCAGATCGAGGCTTACTCCATCCTGTACGAATCCTGGGGCGAGGATCCGCTGCCTTACTACTATGAGCCGGACTGGTCTCCCGTCCGCCATGCAGGCACCGGTCTTGCAGAGCAGTACCCGCTGATCTCCACCTCTGGTTCGCGCCGTTACTCCTCCTTCCACTCCGAGCATCGTCAGGTCGCTTCCCTGCGCCAGATCGATCCTTGGCCGTGGGTCCAGATGAACCCCGCTACCGCCGCCAAGTACGGCGTCACCGAGGGCGACTGGGTCGAGGTCTACAACATGTTCGGCGAGGGCCGCTTCAAGGCAGAGATCACCCCTGTCCTCAAGGAAGGCATCCTGAACTGCGCTCATGGTTGGTGGTTCCCTGAGCAGGACGGCGAAGAGCCCAACCTGTTCGGCGTGTTTAAGTCCAACTTCAACCAGCTGGTTCCCCATCAGGGCATCGGCAAGCTGGGCTTCGGCGCACCCTACAAGGGTGTTATGGTCAACATCCGCCGCGTCCGTGGCCTGAACGCCGACTAAAGAAAGGAAGTGAATGTAATGACCAAGTACGCTCTTCTGTGCGATTACACTTACTTCTCCGGCAACCATGCCGCAGAGATCGCCTGCAAGGAGGAGTTCTCTCTTCCCATCGATCAGTGGGGTATCAAGGAAGTCGAAGTCGGCCCCTTCAAGAAGGGTGAGGGCAACGACGGCGATGCCTGGGAGTGGAGCTTCATCCCCGTTCCCACCTCTATCTTCTCTGAGTGGTACGGCACTGATGGCAAGAAGGCCGGTCAGCGTCCCCTGGCCGTTCAGGTCGAGGAGTCTGCTTCTCTGTACTACGGCACCGTCGAGGAGATGGTTGCCAAGATGGCAGAGTTTGACCGTCCGATGGTTCTCTGGCAGCTGTAAGTAGTAGCTAGTTTTCCGTTAAAATAGTAAGTGGCCGCTTTCGCAACGGCCACTTACTAATCCTTATCAAGGGAGGACTTATGACTCGCGATGAAATCATGGACATGGAAGCAAAGGATATCGCTGCGCTTCTGAACGCCGAGATTGAGAAGGGTGCCGACAAAGACGGCGCACTGTCCGCTCTCGGTTTGACCCAGGCTGACATCATGAAGGCTCAGGTCTTTTTCGTTAAGGGCAAGTTTATGGCTCGCGCTTGGGCTGGTTACACCTCCACCAAGCGTTCCGGCAACGAGCTCGGCGACTCCCATCATGGCGTCGGCGGCTCCGACCCCAACGCTGGCTTCGCTGGCGTGTAGATTTCATAATCTACCTTTGCAATAGAGAGCCCGGGGATTGTCCCCGGGCTCTCTTTCGTTGTGAGGGAAATTCGCTCTGAGCAGCGCTTTCTTTGTAACGTATTAGCAGCTGTTCGATAGTTAGGGAGCTTCAACCTATATAATGTTGCAAGCGTTCAAACCATATTCCATCAGAGGGGGATACGAATATGATCGATAAGGAAGCAGTCCAGGCAGAAGAGGATGCCATACGCGACGAGGTCGCACAGCTTGGCCGCCTTTCTAAAGAGCAGGAAGACATCCTTTACACCATCGCCTTGCGTCAAGACGAGCTTGGCCGTCAGCCAACCAATATGATGGAAAGCAAGCTCAAGGGCAACGATCTCTACCAGGCGCTTATCGACCGCGAGTACCTCACCTACGAGGTTTTCTCCAACGCCATCAACCCTGATCACAACATCGCTTCGCTTTATGTGACGCTCAAGGGCATGCGCTACTGCATCGTCTACTCTGATGAGCTCTCTGCCCAGCGTCCTGTCGATCCGGCTGGTGCTCGCCGCAATCGCTAGTCGAGCGCAACGACTCACCTTGGGAAAGCCTGCTGCTTATAGCGGGCTTTCGTCATATTCTGCAAGAAACGCCTCGGAGCAGGGTTGTTTGCAAGCCCGGGGATTGCTCAATGCGGATTGAGCGGTTGATTGGGGCTCAGTTGCAAAAGCGGCAGCTTTGGATTTGCTACCATTGCCCTGATATGAGCAAGCGCGCTGCAAGGAAAGATGATGTATTACGATGACTGACAAGGCTCTCCAAGCTGCATTCGATCATTTCGACAAGATCGAGAAGGACTACGTGGGCGCCTTGAGCGCGAAAGGGCTCAAGTTCGCTGAGAGAGGGGCTCATTTTGCGCGCGTGGCAGATTTACGCGAGCAGCTTGCCCGGCGCGGGGCGACCTTTAGGAACGCCGGCGCGAGCATAAGCACGGGCTGGTTGTCCAAGGCATGTGTCGAGTGCACGGGTGTCAACGGGTCCGAGACGTTCTCGACGACCTTCAAGTGCCATAGGGACTGCTATTTCTGCTTCAACTACAATCTGGCGGACTACGACAAGTACGTCGAGTGCGGCTGCCCTTGGGAGCAAGAGCTCCAGGCGGCATTCAAGGTTACTGGTGGCAAGATGGCCGTCATCGGCCTTACGGGCGGCGAGCCGCTGCTCAACATCGATGACAGCATCAGGTTCCTCGAGCGCGCAGGAGAGCTCTTCCCCGCAGCTCACAAGCGCATGTACACGTCAGGAGACTTGCTTACGCCCCAGGGCGCGCAAAGGCTTGCCGATGCGGGGCTTACAGAGATCAGGTTTTCGGTTAAGCAAGACGACATCCCCGATATGCGCGAGCGCGTCTTGCAGAACATGGAGATGGCTGCGCATTACATCGAGGATGTGGTAGTCGAGATGCCCATCGTCCCCGGCACTGGCGATTGCATGAGGGATTGGATGCGTCGTTTTGAGCAAAACGGCATCAAGGGGATGAACCTCTTGGAGTTCTGCTTCCCCTTCCATAGCTGGGAGGAGTTCGACAAGCGGGGCTTCAAGCTCAAGAACCCGCCTTTCGAGGAGATGTTCGATTACGGGTACTCCGGTGGCTTGGCGGTAGCCGGTAGCGAGGAGCTCGCCTTAGAGCTCATGGTTTGGGCGCTTGACGAGGGTCTGGGCTTTGGCATGCACTATTGCTCGCTCGAGAACAAGCACAGAAGCGAGGTCCGCCAGATGAACGAGCCGGCCCGTCATGTGCACCCGATCTTCGAGTTCGACGAGGAGGATTTCTTCGTCAAGACGGCCAAGGTGTTCGGGCAGGAGCGCGAAGCGGCCAAGCGCATCTTGAAGGATGCGAACGTCACCGATGTCGTCGAGGACGATGACGATGGCACGATTGCTTTCGCCCCGCGTTATGCATCGCTTTTCGAGGGGACGGATGTGCATCCCATGATCGCGTTCAACGTCTTGGACCGTGATGAGAAAGGGAGATTCCTGCGCGAGATCGCGCTCAAGCCATTTGTATCGATGCGCCGCATACCCTGTGTGCGCTAGAGGTTGAGGAGGCACAGGTCATGGCTCTTACAGAAGCTAAGGGTACGTTGGAGGAGCAAGCGCGCACGGTTGCGTTTGCCAAGAGGCTCCACGAGGAGAAGGAGCGCGCCGCTGCCGAGGTGGCAGCTATGACCTCGGCACCCGAGGTCTTATCCGATGAGGACGGAAACCAGTGGACCTATGTGGTGATAGGCGATGCCGTGGCGCGCATAGAGCGAGTCGAGGTCAAGGCCGCCCGCGTCGAGATTCCCGCTGCCATCGACGGCAAGCCGGTCACGGCTATCGCGCATGACGCCTTTGCGGGCCAAGGCAGCTTGCAGGAGATCTATGTCCCCAAGCAGGTGACGCAGATCGGCGCTTACGCCTTCCGCAACTGCTTCAATCTCAAGAAGGCCGATCTCTCCTGCATGGAGACGAGCTACGATCCCAGTTGGCTCAAGAACTGCAACGCTCTCGAGGAACTCAGCGTGCCCCAGCTGGCTGTCGAGCTCAAACCCAATGTCTTCGACAACGCCGGGCTGCGCAAGCTCAAGCTGGGACGCGCCGCCGCTGTCTTGGAACCGGGCATGTTCGCCAAAAGCAAGCTGGAGAGCTTCGAGATCGGCGCGCAGAACGAGAACCTCTCCACAGACGGGACGGGAATCTACAGCCTCGACGGCGATAAGGAGCTGGTCGCTCTGGCTGTCCCTTGCGCGCACTATGTGGTGCAAGACGGCTGCAAGGTCTTGGGCAAGAAGGCCACCAGCGGCTTTGCCATGCTCGAGGAGATAGAGCTTCCGGCGAGCATCGAGGTGATAGGGGAGTTCGCCTTCGCCAAGACCTCGATCAAGAGCTTTGAGGCGCCCGCCGCGCTCAAGCAGATCCAAAGGCAGGCGTTCTTCAACTGCAAGGGGCTTACGAGCGCACAGCTCAACGAAGGACTCGAGCTTATCGGCGACGAGGCCTTCTGCAACACGTCGCTTGAGCGTCTGAGGCTGCCTAAGACGGTGAGCAGCTTGGGCAAGAAAGTTGTCGACCGCACACCGTTGCGTTACTCCGGCAAGGATGCCACCTTCAGTATCGACGAAGCGTCGGACTCCATCAAGCTCGACCGCTTTGGCATCCTCTACGCTATCGACGATTCCGGCTTGCGCGTCATCCGCGCGATGGACTCTGCCGTCGAGGAAGTCGAGTTGCTCGAGGGCACTTACAAGATCGACGAGAGCGCGTTTGCCAAGCAGACGTCGCTGCACGAGGTCAGGCTGCCTGAGGGGCTGGTCGAGATCGGCCGCTTCGCCTTCAGGGACTGTCATAGGCTCGTGCATGTGAACATCCCCTCCACCGTGCGCATCATCGGCGACGGCGCCTTCATGGATACGGAGATCCACGAGTTCTACGTCCCCGCCGCCTTGGAGAAGCTGGGGGTGCAGGCGCTTGTCACGCGCGGCGCGCATCACGAGGAGTACGTTCCCTCCCTGACCGAGGTCACAGTCGACGAGGCCTCGACGCGCTTCTACAAGGTCTGCGGCATGCTGCTCGAACACATGGGGGATGGCACGTCTCGCTGCGTGATCTACGACGGGTCCTGCCCCAAGGTGGTGTTCCCCGACGAGGTCGACACCGTCTGCGACTATGCGTTCAAGGGCTCCGTCACGGTGCGCGAGCTTCATATCTCCGACAAGGTCAAGCATGTGGGGCTGCGCGCGCTGGCGTTCGAGAACCTCATCGAGGACATCTACATCCACTGCGATAAGCCGCTCGAGGGGCAGACGGACTTCCATTTCAGGTTCCCAGATACCAAGCGCGGCCAAAAGCAGCAGAACAACGCCTTCGGCCTTATGAAGGAGCTCGACGTCGAGATGGTGTTCAGGGGCTACGACCTCACTATCACCAACGCCGCCAAGTTCGATGCGCAAGACGAGGACCTCGCGCTCTACGACCAGGCTAAGCATTTGATCGCGCGCATGAAGAACCCCATCTTCTTGGCTCCCGTCCACAAGGACACGATCACCAAGATGTTCACCTTCAACCTGGGAGAGATCTGCGTCGCCATCGCCAAACACGACGACCGCGAGGCGATCGACGACTTAGTGGAGATGGGCTATATCAATGCAGACAACGCCATCGGTATCTGCGACCAGGTAGCGCAGTTGCAGGACGCGGCGATGATGGGGCATCTGCTCAAGGTAACCAGAGAGAGATTCGGGTTGGATACCAAGCGCTTCGAGCTCTAGCGGGAGTGGTGCCTTATGGCATTCGTCACCGACATGCCCCATTACGAGGGCAAGCAGACACCTGATGGGCTGCCGCAGGACGCCAAGCCTGCGGCGTCGGGCAAGCTGGACTCGTTAACGCTCAAAGAGTACAAGGAGCGCTACAAGGACTTCAAACCCTCCTTCATGGCATCGCGCCAGGACTTGTCCGTCTCGCAGCTCAAGGTGGGCTTCGGCGGGTTCTCTCCCACGGCGCTCTCCGGCGAGGGACAGCATTCGTCCGAGTTCGTCGATGCGGTAAACGAGCGCCTGGGCAGCTACTATGCCGCAAAGAAGCTCGCAAGCGAGCTCGAGCAGGCGCGTGCGAGCGAGCCGCGCGTGCTCGAGCAGGACGGCATCCGCTGGACCTACACCGTGCTCGACGGTAGCGAGGTGCGTATCGAGCGCTGCCAGACAGATGCCGCGGATGTGGCCGTCCCCCAAAACATCGAGGGCTGCGACGTGGTGGCTATAGCGCCCGATGCCCTCTCCAACCTGCCCAATGCCGTGCAGATCGTGTGTCCGGACACCGTCGTCGCCATAGGGGGCTGCGCGTTTCGCGGCTGCCGCAAGCTCAGGCGGCTCGTTCTGCCCGCGTTGGTGGACACGTTCGAGTCCTCGTGGTTCAGGCATTGCGTAAACGTCGAGGAGCTCGTCTTGCCGGGTGCCTTGGAGCAGGTCAAAGCCGATATATTCGACAACTCGACGCTCAAGCGCCTCGTCATCGGCGCAGCAACGCAATCGGTGGCCCCGGGTGCCTTTGCCAAAAGCAAGCTCGAAAGCGTGCAGGTCGTCCAAGACAGCGCGTTTCTCGCCAGCGACGGGCGTGCCCTCTACACCAAGGACGGTGCGTGGATGGTCGCCTTGTGCGTGCCCTGCAGGGAATACGAGGTGGCGCCGCAGACGATGGGTCTGGCCAAGCGCTGTATGAGCGGCTTTTCCTGTCTCGAGCAGGTCGTGTTGCCGGACAGCATCGTGCTCATCGGCGAGTTCGCCTTCTACGGGACCTCGATCAGGTCATTTCGCGCGCCGCTAGACCTCGTGCAGATATCCGAGAAGGCGTTCTTCCGCGCTTCGAAGCTTGCGAGCATAGAGCTCAACGAGGGCCTGCGCGTGATCCAGGACAGCGTCTTCGCCGATACCGCGCTGCAGAGCGCCTCCCTTCCCAAGACCCTCTACCATCTGGGTGCGGGCGTCTTTACCTCGACGGGCGTCGTGCTCTCCGGTACCGATGCGACCCTTGCGGTTGCCGAGGATGCCGAGTACCTGCACCTGGATTCCTGCGGCTTGCTCTATAGGACAGAAGACGACGGCGTGCACCTGATAGGCTTGCTCGACCCCGAGCAGACCGATGCGGTCGTCGCTGCGGGCACGCGCTGCATAGACGACGAGGCTCTGGCCAAGCATACCTGCATCAAGCTGGTGGTCATGCCGGAGGGCCTCGAGACGATCGGACGCGCGGCCTTCAAGGGCTGCACGGCGCTGGTCGAGGCGCGCATCCCCTCGACGGTGAGCGTTATAGGCGACGAGGCCTTCCTCGACACCAGCTTGCTGGTGGTCAACTTGCCCGCAAACCTCAAGCAGCTGGGCACCAACGCGCTTGTGAGCTACTACGCGCACCATGGCGAGGGCCAGCCGAGCATACGCGACGTCGAGGTCGCGCCAGAGCTCTCCGGCCGCTACTTCTACGAGGGTAGCTTGTTGTGCGAGCGCAAGGAGCGCGGCGTCGAGGTCATGCTCTGCACGGGAACCTGCAAGAGCGTGCGCATACCCTTGGAGGTGCGTACTGTCGCCGAGTACGCCTTCAACGGCATCAACACCATCGAGGAGCTGAGCCTTTCCAACAGCATTTACAGCATCGGCGTGCGCGGCATCGCTATCGAGAGCTATGTCAAGCATGTCCATATCGACCTGCTCGAGCCCATCGAGGGCCACGAGTGCTTCGACTTGTACTATCCGGATACGCCTCGCTCGCGCAAGCAACTGGCGCTCGCCTTTACGACGATGACGGAATGCGACATCGAGATGCTCTTCAGGTACTACGACACCGTCGTGTGCAACGCTATGGGCTTTGGGAAGAACGCCGGCGGCCTCAAGCTCCATGAGCAGGTACGCCGCATGCTCGAGCGCTTGGAGGACCCTGTCTACATGACCAGCTCGCATATGGACACGCTCGTGCGCTTCTTGCGTAACAACGTGGTCGACGTGTGCGAGGCTTTGGCGCGTGCGGACGATCGCGCCTCCATCGACAGGCTCATCGACTTAGGCTACATAACGGAGGATAATCTCACCCAGTGCATCGACCGCGTGGGCGTCGTCCAGGACGCGGCGATGACGGGTTACCTGCTCGAGGTCAAGCGCCGCCGTTTTGGGGGCGTGACCATGGACTTCTCTTTGTAGGGGAGGCACGACTTGCCAACGCCAAAGCAGACAGCGGACCGCAAGTTCGCACGGCGCCAGATGGAGGACAAGCTGGCGGGCGAGGTCATCGAGGAGTGCCGCAGCCAGCTCATGCTCAAGTTCCGTTTCCTGGACCTTGCGCTGTGGCGCATGGAGCTCGCGCCCCTGCGTGCGGATATGCGCTATCCGCTGGCCTGCGACGGCAAGAAGGTCTATATGGACCCGCCGCGCGTGCTCGCGCGCTTCAACGCATCGTTCGAGGAGACCATCCGCGACTACCTGCATCTCACTATGCACTGTATATTCCGCCATCCCTTCGACGAGGACCATCCTCTCAAGGAGGCCTGGTGGCTCACCTGCGACATCATCACGGAGTCCGCCGTCATGGACATGTGCCAGGACCGCTTTGCCTGCGAGGGCGACAAAGACCGCAGGGGCTATATCGACGAGCTCGTCATGGAGCTGGGGGCTTTGACGCCTGGTAAGCTCTATGCGTTTCTCAAGGCGGCGGTGAGCGCTCCGCGCGGCACGACGTACCGCGGCTTCAACGCGAGCAAGATCGGCGATCTCCATGCTCTGTTCGAGCGCGACAACCACGAGAGCTGGCCGGGCAACGCCACCGAGGACTCCCCGGAGCAAGAGCCGGGCGATATCGAGGAGCTGGGCCAGGAGGACCAAGGCAACGATACGAGCCTGGAGTCCGGCGGCGACATCATGGACGAGCTCTCCGACGAGCTCAAAGACCAAGTCGAGCGCACGCTCAACGCCCAGACGGCGCAAGACGACGATGACGCGCAGGACACGGGCGAGGACGACGGCTCTGATGAGGCGAGAACCGACGGCGAGGATATCGCGCAGGCTACAGGCGACGACGACAGCGGCGGCAACGAGAGCGCGCCGCAGGAGGACCCCCAGCGCGAGCAAGAGCGCCAGGAGGACGCTCAGGCGCAAAAGGACTGGGAAGAGCTCGCCAAGCAGATCGAGATGGATATCCAGACCTTCAACTCCGAGTGGGGCGACGAGGCAGGCAGCCTGATCGCGAGCCTGCGCATCGCCAACCGCAAGAAGTACGACTACACTGCCTTTCTACGGCAGTTCATGACCGTCAACGAGGAGATGAAGGTCAACCAAGACGAGTTCGACTACATCTACTACACCTTCGGGATGGACATGTACGGCAACATGCCCTTCATCGAGCCGCTCGAGTACAAGGAGGACCGCAAGATGCGCGACCTGGTGATCGCCATCGACACCTCCGAGTCTGTGAGCGGGCCGTTGGTGAGGCGCTTTTTGGAGCATACCTTTGCGATCCTCAAGCAGTTCGAGAGCTTCGCCCATAAGGTGCGCATCTTCATCGTCCAATGCGACTCGAAGGTCCAGGCCGTACAGTTCATATCCGATCTAAACCAGATCGACGCCTTGATGGAGGGCTTCCATGTGCGCGGTTTTGGCGGGACGGACTTCAGGCCCGTGTTCTCCTACGTGCAGACGCTCAGGGACGCAGGAAGCTTGCGCGACATGAAGGGGCTCATCTACTTCACCGACGGCATGGGGC
>CAVCDT010000053.1:0-1157 GCA_963600995.1 Akkermansia muciniphila
AGCGCGATAGCGATGATGACGCACACAGCCGCCACGGCGATGTAGCCCGCTGCGGCAGCGGCCTTGCGCTTGGGGTCGTGCGCCCCCACGAAGAGCGTCAGGCACAAGATGAAGTCAGCGGCCAGCGCGATGCCCGCACGGAACCAGTAGCCGTGCTCGGCCACGAGATTGTCCAAGAAGAAGCCGTTCATCGCCACGGTGGAGACGGCCCATGCGCTCAGCCAGACCAGCAAGAGCTCGCCCTTGCGGCTGTTGAGGTAGCTTGCAAGGCTCACAGCCCCATCACCTCCGTTCCCAGCGGGTTCGACTCGACAACGTAGTGGTAGACACCGCTCGTGCCCAAGCCCAGGATCGGCTCGAGGAACCTGTCGCGTGCGCGCCCCGTGAGCTCGCGCGGGATGGACGCGAAGACCATCGCGTTCTTGCGCTGCCCGGCGATGTCGCGCAGGGTGGATAGGCACTCCGCATCCGCGCGTGCGCTGATGAAGGCGACGTTGGAGGCGCCGGAGTTCTGCAGGCCCGTTGCACGCAGAAGCTCCCCCGCGTCAAGCGAAGGCGCATCCGGCGAGCCCTCGACCACGATCGCATGCAAACGCTCGATGAGCTCGCTCGCATCGTCGTCGTTGGCGAGATGGCAGCTCGCACGCTCGCCGTCCACATCGTAGAAGCGCAACGAGGCCTCGACGCCGGAGAAGCGCGCCTGCTCGCACAAGGCGACAGCGCACTCGACGATGCCGTCGAAGAGGCTCATGAGCGTGTCCTGCTCGTAATCCGGAGCCGTGCAGTCGATGACAACGGCCATCGTGGGGTTGACGTACTCCTCGAACAGGCGCGTGTAGAGCGTGCCGTCCGGGTTGCGGCTCGAGAGGTTCCAGTGGATTGTCTTCATCGGGTCGCCGCGATGGTACTCGCGCACGCTCGCATAGTCCTCGTTGTCGCTGGCTATGGGTTTGAGCGCGTTGTTGGACTCGTCCGCCGTGGCCGCATCCGTAACGCTGCCGCCCAGGCTCACCTTGGCCGGGCGCACCACCACGGTGTTCATCACGGCGTCCTTGTGCGTGCGGCTGAAGATACCCAGCAGGTCGTGCACGGTCACGCTGCGCACACCGGCCTCGTAGCGCCCCAGATGCGCGAAGCTCGCCTCGAAGGAGACGTCG
>CAVCDT010000053.1:1301-15709 GCA_963600995.1 Akkermansia muciniphila
AGCACGTGAGCGAGCGCTTGTCCTCCGACTTATGGAAGAGGTTGCCGATGACGAACCCCAGCTCCACGCGCGGTACGGGCAGAAAGCTCGCGTTGTGCAGGCGCACGGCCAGCTGCGCGCTCTCGCCGCGCTGGCAGCTGTACTCCGATGCCGCGATCTCCACCTTGACGCCCTTATCGGCAACCTGGAGATAGAGCCACGACAAGAGCACCACGATGACGACCATGATGAGCGGCACGTAGCTCGTGGCATGGGCGCTGACCAGCACCGGAAGCACCAGAAGCGCGATGCCGGCGATGATGAGCACGATGCGAGCGATGTGGGCCGCGCGCTTGCGCGCCCGCGACTCGCGGTGCTTCTTGGCCTTCTTGAAGACCTTCTTGCTGCGGCGCTCCTCTGCGGCGTCGCGCATCCTATCCCTCAAGCCGGGCATCTACACCCACCTGCCCTTGGAAAGCGCGATCGCCCAGACGAAGAAGGGCACGATGAGCACGCTCACGATGGTGCCCACGGGCGGCGTGGTGAGACCGATGACGATGAAGTGCTGGAACACCATGCAGATGAGCAGCATCGTAGAGCCGATCAGGCAGTTGCCCAGAAACTGCGTGCGGAAGTCCGCCGCCATCAGGAAGCGTACTAGGAAGGGTACGGCCATCGAGAGCATGGCCACCTGGCCTATCGAGGCAAGTGCCGCCAGTTGCATGGCGCTGCCCAGCACCAAGGCAAGCCCGCGCAGCGCTCCTGTGCGCACGCCCATCATCTCGCCTTCCTCGTTGCCAAAGGAGACCAGGTTGAGCTTGAAGCGCAGGATGAAGGTGACGCCGAAGGTAACTACGAACACGACGATCACGATCGCCTGGAGCACGGGCTCGGTCAGGGCGTTGGAGGCCTGCTGGACATCGTAGAAGTTGGCCCAGGTGGCGTCGTCCATGACGAAGTTCTGCACGAACTGGTTGGCGCCTCCCAGAAGCTGGCAGACCACGGTGCCCAAAAGCAGCATGTCCATGATGCTGTAGCGCTTGCCGCCCGATAGGGTGCGACTCGCAAAGAGGACGAAGACCACGGCCAGCGCACCCAGGCCGTAGACGAGCGCGGCGTAGAGGATGGGTTTGTCCGTGATGTTGATGTAGCCCATCATGCAGTAGATGATGCCGCCCAGGGTCACACCGTCTGACACGCCCAGCATCGTGGGCGCTGCGAGCGGGTTTCTGAAGGAGGTCTGGAAGAGCATGCCGGACAGCGCGAGCATCATGCCGCACAGGATCACCAGGAAGGTGACCATGGTGCGGTTGATGACCAGCGTGTAGGTGCCTATGCCGTAGACCGCGGCGAAATCCGTGAGCAGGCGCGCGTTCTGATTGTAGAGCGTCTGGTCGAAGAGCGGCAGCACCGTCATCTTGAACCACAGCTGCCAGCTGGCGAGCACGACCTCCGGCGAGTAGACGCCGCCGCTTTGTCCCTGGCTTCCCACGCCGTAGTAGGGCAGGCACAGCGATATACACACGATGACGACGAGCGCGATGACGAAGGCGACGGTGATGCGGCGCGAGTTGCGCACGTGCATCGCCGTGGTGCGCTTGGCCTGCGCCGCGCTGATGCGGCGGCCCACCTGGCTTTGCGCCGCCTCGAAGGCGTCGCGGGCGTCGAGGGCCTTGGCCGCGGCGATGATGCGGTCTATGTAGCCGCGGTCGTGCGAGGGCTCTATGTTGTCGTGCTTCTTGCTATCGCCAGCCACCGCTGCCTCCCTTCCTCCACTGTGCGAGCACCATGATCAAGAAGAGCACGGAGCCCAGGATCGAGGTCACCGATCCGGACGCGTTGGCAGACGTGAACGGCAGCCCGGACTCGCAGATGTACTGCACAGCCGTGAGCAGGCCCGCGCCCGTAAAGAGGCTCGCTGGCAGGAGGTACTTGAAGTTGGGCCCCACGATGCGCCGCGCCAGATGCCCGGATATGAAGCCCAGGAAGGCCACATGCCCGCAGAAGCTGATGGCGAGCGCCGTGAGCACCGTGCACACGCCGATGAGCAGGTAGCGGTTCTTGTTGACGTCGAGGCCCATAGTCGCCGCCTGGTCGTCGCCAAAGGACAGGAGCGTGAGGCGCTTGCTCATCAGCAATAAGATGGCGATGCAGACCACGATGGGCAACACGACGATGAGCAGGTCGCTGAAGTGGAACGTCGTGTTCATCGTGTAGTTCTCGATGGCCTTGAGGGCATCGGCCGTGTCGATGTCTCCGTCGATGGTGTAGATGTAGCGCGCAAAGGAGATGAGTGCCGTCACGCAGGACGCGAAGACGGTGCCGAAGATGATGACGATGATGTTGGAGAGCCTGCCGCGGCTGAGCACCGTGGTGATGGCCACGACGATGGCGACGATCAGGCAGCACCCCGCGATGGAGCAGAGGCTCATGCCGTAGACCTGCCACAGCCACTCGAACGGGTTGAGCGAGGCCAGCCACTCCTGGCGCTGCGAGTACGTGAAGGCGCTGCTGCTCGATGGCATCTGGGGCCCCATGTGGCGCCCCCAGATGACGTAAACCAAGCCGCCCAAAGCGCCGCCGGCCATGACGCCCAAGGTCTTGGGCGCGGCAAGCGGGTTGTTGAAGGCGCCCTGGTAGGCGCTGCCGCAGATGCCCAGGGCGGCACCGCTCACCGCGCAGATCACTACGGCCATGAAGCGCGTCTCGAACGCGGCGCCGTTGCCCACGAAGACGCTCACCAAGCCGCCGAAGTTGCCCGTGATGCGCTCGATGAGGACGCTTAAGGTCATATCTTGCGTGAAGTCGTAGAACATACCCGTGGGAAGCACCATCGCCAAGAGCACCAGGCAGCAGGCGATGACGCCCACGGCGAGCAGCCGGCGGCTCTCGCTGCGTGCGGCTGTGCGCGCCGCCTCATCGGCTGCGTCTTGGTTGAGGTCGCTGCCAAAGCGGATCGAGCTGTCGTTCATGTTGCCCTGCGCCATCGCCTACAGCCCCTCGTCTGTAACGACCTGGGAGTAATCCACGTCGTAGCGGTAGAAGGTGCTGTAGAACTGCTCGACAGCGGCCTGTACGATCTGCTGCGAGTCGCCGTCGTAGTCTGCGCCCTTGATCTTCTCGTCGCCTATCTCGACCTCGAACTTGCTCCAGTCGTAGGCAGGCTCGTATGCGCAGCCCTCCGGGCTCTTGCTGTAGAGGCTCGCCAGCCACAGGGTCTCGAGCACGCTCTCCGCGTCGCCCTTGCACCAGCTCTCCAGCAAGCCGCCGGGGTTCACGCGCACGGCGTCGCTCGCATCGAGGCTGTCCTTGAAGGGGTTCTGCTTGAGGCGGAAGTTAGTGTCGCCTATATGGCTCACCACGTTGGAGTTGTACGGCGCGATAGCCTCGGATACCACCTCGGAGTACTCGAAGGCGGTGTAGGGCGTGTAATGCGAGGAGCTCTTGATGGAGCTCACCACGGCCTTTTTGACGGCCTTGCCGCTGAGCTTGCCGTCGGAGGAGCCGCTTACGATGAGATAGGGCATGTTCTTCGATCCCAAGCCGCCGCCCCAAGGCCTGCCCTGCGAGTCGCCGCCCGTGCCGATGCCGCCGATGCGCATGTCAGAGACCTTGCCGTGCCAGTTGACGTACGCGCCGCCGCTGCCCTTGAGCGTCTTCTTGGTCACGCTGCCCGTCTCGTTGGTGCCCCACAGCAAGGTGAGGAACTTGGGGCTGATGGCGCCGTCGGTGGCGCTCGAGATGGAGTTTTGGTCGATCAGGGTATCAGCCACGCCTGCAGCCTGCATCCAAAAGCCCAGCGGGCTGTACTTGTTCTGGCCGTAGCCGGCGTAGAGGATTATGTCGCTCGCGTCGACCTGGCCCTTGTCGCCGCTGTAGTCCAATCCCTTCTGTGCATCGGTCGCGATGATGGTATGGATATAAGTCGAGGTGCCGCTGCTCTTGACGATGTTGCCCTTGACCTCGGTGCTCTTCTTGTTGGGCGCCTCCGATCCGTAGACCCAGTTGCCCTTGTCGCTGTTGGTCGAGATAGTCGCCTCGATGATGGAGCTCACCGCGTCAGTGTAGGACTGTGCCATCTTGACCGAGGACCAGCCGTCGGCCAGGTCCTTGCTCTTAGAGAGCGCCTGCCCCACGAAATACGCCGCGTCGACGATGCCGTACTCCGTGTCGAAGGAAAGGGGCGCGAAACCTACCACGCCTGCTGCGTAGAGCTCCTTGAGCTGGGACTCCGTGAAGAAGCTCTTATTGGGGTCGCTGTCGCCTGTCACGAGGTCCTGGTCGTAGAGGATGAGCGTGTCGCCCTTGAGCGCGCGTGCGAGCTTCTTGGGCTTGACGTCCTTGATGGACTCGTCGTCCGCATCCCATACCACGACGGACGAGTCGCACTCGTCGCCGAAGACATCCGCGAAGGACTTGGCCGTCGAGGCGTCCTTCTTGCTGTATGCGGCCTTGCTCATGCCGCTGATGGCGCCCTTGCCTCCTATGGCCTGCACCATCACGGCGCATCTCTTGCCGATAACGGCGATATGGTCGACCTGCGGGATATCCTGCTTGGCGTTGTTGGGGTCGTAGACCGTGAGGCCGCCGCCAAAGCCGGCGTACTTGTCCGTGGTGTCGCCCTTGTCGTTGCTCGGGTCCTCGGATTCGCCCTCGCCGCTGTCGTCGCCGGAGCCCTTGCCCCCGTCGTTGTCCTCGCCCTCTTTATCGCCTGCAGAGTCCTTGCTGTCGCCTTCGCCCTGCTGGTCGGCAGGTTCGCTGCCACCGCTGGCGATGCCGGCCGCCCCGTTGCCGCCGGCCACGACGTCGGAGTCGCTGTCGCCCGCCTGCGTCGTGGAGACGTTGACGGTCTCGCCGCTGTCGCCCGCGCTCACCGATGTCATCTTGTCGTTGCCCTCGCCCTTGGCTCCCTCTACCTCATGGTCGAGGTCCGCCTTGGCGTTGAACACTAAGCGCACGCCGTCACTGGCCTTAATGCCGGGGAACAGCGGCTTGGGGTCGTAGTGGGAGTGGTGCGTGGTCAACGCGGAGTTGGGCTTTTTGGACCACACGACGAGGTTCTCCGTGTCCTCCGTGCTATCGCTCTCGTCAGTCCATTTGAGAGCGGAAAGCGAGCTCGACTCCTCCTTGGCATCCGGGGAGTTGACCACGGTCTTGTTGGGATTGTCCTCGTCGATGGTGTCTGCGCTGGAGGATATGAGCACCTCGGTGAAGAAATCCGTGGGCTTGCAGCCCGCAAGGCCGCATAGCGCCGTGGTGGCGAGTATCCCTGCCAGTATGCTTCTTGCGACAAGGTGTCGTGTGTTACGCATCGACGGTCTCCCCTGGCAGAGCATCGTCGGTCTCCTTGCGCGCATGCGTCGCATAGAAGATCGCCGCCGCAAAGGCGAGGCAGCAGATGACGAGCATGGCGATGTTGACAGCCGGGGGCGTGGAGACGCTGCCCAGCAGCGAGGTGTCCTGCGTCGAGGCGTCTACCTTGGGCTCGAAGTACGTCCAACCGTCGCCGCGGTCCGTGCCAGCACCGCCATCAGGGTCGTCACTCGATATGACGGTGGTCTTGCCGTCCTCGTCATCGCCGTCTTTGGCGCCGCTGCCACTATGGCTGTTCCCGCCATTGTCGTTGTCTCTCGTATCAGAAGACGAGCCGCCGGAGCCGCTGTCGTTGCTAGAACTGCCCTTGGGAGCAGGGATGATGGCAAATCCCGTGGTGATGGTGCCCGTCACGTTGCCCGTGCCGGTGACCTTGACCGTCGCCATGCCCAGCTGCCTGTTGTTGGCGTAGCTCACGCTGTAGTCGCCGCTATCGAGTATGCGCCCGTTGGCAAGCGTTACCTTGCTCACGCCGCAGCGCACCTTGTCGCCCGTGTAGTGGACGCGCGTATTGGCCAAGGTGACCTTGGCGCCCACCAAGGATGCCGGGGCGATCTGCCACGAGATGCGCACGGATCGGTTGGAGCCGTCCTCCCAGCAGTAGCCGCTCTTGGGGGTCACGACAGCGGTGTAGGCGCCGGCATCCTTGCCAGAGCCGTTTTTGACCTTGAGGCCCTCGGCTGCGGCGACGCCTATCTGCTTGCTCGCGTTGTAGATAAGCTTGCTGGCCGCCTTGGGCTGCTTGACTACCTGTAGGGGCACATCATACGCACGCGCCAGGGTATAGCTCACGCTCTGCCCGCTTGCATCAGTGCCATAGGGGTAGCTTCCTGCCGGGACCTTGGCAAGGCCCCACAGGTGGTTCGAGCCGCTTGCCGCGCTCAAGGCGTTGCCCTTGCCGATAGCGAATAGGGTGCCGTAGAGCTCGAGCGTATCGCCTGCCTTGACAGCGTCGATCGCCGCGGCTTTCTCGTCCCAGGTCATGCCCAGGATGCCTTCGAAGTCAAAGCCGCTGGACACGCTGCTGGAACTGCGCCCAAAGACGCGCACGGTCGACACACTGTCGCGGTTATCGCGCAAGAACTGTGCGACGCGCTTCGCATCGGCGACAGAGCTCACCTGCAAGGTGATGCCCTTGCGCTTGCCCGTGAAGTTCATCACGCTGGCGGCGTCTACCGCTGCGTCTGAGCTGTTTGCCACGACGATCGCAACGTTGCCGATGGAGTTGGAGGGCTCGTCCCCGCTGATGAGCAGCTGTGCCATGGCCAGGGACAGCGAGCAGGCGTTGCCGTGCTCCTGGGTACCCGTATCCCCCACTGCAGCGCCGCTAAGGCGCGTAGCCGTACCGCCGCTTGCGAGCGCCTTCTGCGCAGCGCTCATCGCAGCGTCACTCACCATGTTGCTGTCGCCGATGACCAGCACCTGCTCGAAGTCCGCAAGGCACTTGGCGGTCTTGCTGCCCAAGCTGCCGTCTTTATCGGTATAGAAAACCGGTGCCGCGTTCGCATAAGCATACGATGCCGCTGCCGCTGCTACGCTGCCGATGTTCGCGGGGTTGACGAGCACCGCCGTTTTGCCCCACTGGTAGTCCTGGCTCACACCCCACCTGTCGCGGTTCTTCTTGAACGCGAGGTAGTTGGATGCCGCCAAGTTTGCATCGCTCTCGTTCTTGTCGCGTCCCAGGGATGTGATATCGCCGTGGATGTCGCCCGTGTTGTAGAAGGCACCGGCCCATGCGATTCCAAAGCCATAGCTCGAGTCGCTGCTCACGCAGTTGATGGGCCCTTGGCACATGCCGGCATAGCCCACGGCGCTCAAGGCGCCGGCAACGTCACCAGAGCTGATCGCGATGGCGAAGCCGCTTTGGATGTCAAAGCTGATGGGGTTTGTGCGCCCCGTGCCGTTGATGTAGACGGCTTTGCGCCAGGTGTCGTGCGCAGCGCCCGTATAGAGCGTCTTGAAGGTGGCGGCGCTGCCCTTGACGAGCATCCACTCCTCCAAGGTGCTGCCTGCCGTATAGCCGCTGCCGTCGAGCGCGGTGAGCACCAGGAGCACCGGGCCTTCGCTTATATCTTCGAGCGCGGTGTCCGCAAGCTCGCCGGTATCGGCGTTGTAGGTTTTGAAACTCACAGAGAACTTGGATCCATCACTTGCGTCGATCTGGTTGCCCGCGCCGTCGTAGAAACGCATCTGCGAGAGAAGGCCGCTCTTGCCGCGGCTGTTGAGCTCGAACCACGGGGTCATGCCCTCCGTGAGCTTGCTTTTGCCGGTGTCGATGTACATCTTGATCGACGCCTCTTGGAATACGTACGTACTATCGCCCGCATAGTAGCGCGCGTAGTCGAAAGGCGAGTTCTGCGTTGAGCCCTGTGACATGTTCTGATCGCACAAGAGCTGCATGACGCCCATCCTGTCGACGCTCTGGTCACTGGTGTCGATGCGTCCCGTCTGCAGGTCTCCTGCCTTGACCAGATACGCCTTGCAGGAGTCGCTCAAGCCCGCACGGCGCGACTGCGTGCTGTCCAGCATCCATACCCAGCTGCTCGAGGACGCGTCCTCGAAGCCCTCGATGCCCGCCGCTTGGGCGGCGCGCGCGGCGGCGTTGGGGTCCGGCGTCGTGCCGTCTGCCGCCTTGGTGGCGTAGTCGCTGGTCTGCGCATAGACGTGACCTGCCAGCGCATCTGCATCGGCGCTCTGGATGGCGCTCACCGGGGTATTGCGCGCGTACTCGACGCGGGCAATGCGGCTCGTCCCATAGGAGTCCGCGTTATCGGCCTGGTCTTTGGTCGTGTAGAAATCAACGGCGTAGTAGAAGGTGGGCTGCGCTACCTGCGTGCCCTCCTCGTCGTTGTCCGTCAGGCCCCAGACATCGGCGATCTGCCCGTTGCGCATCGAGGCGTTGGAGTTGCCGTAGTAAGGCTGCGCTGCCTCGTACACGACGGATTCGAGACTGGTCAAGTAGCGCAGGCCCGCGCCGTCGGATGACCAATAGGCAAACAGGCCGCGGTCGTTGCCGGCGGCGAAGATGATCTTGGTGAGCTTGGTCCCCCTAAAGGCACCTGCGCAGATGCCGCGCTGCTCAATGCCAAAGTAGCTCATCTTGGCATGCCAGCAGCCTTGGTAGCCGGAGGCATCGCGCTCCTCGGGGTACTTGGCGTAGTCGTGGTCGTACTCTTGGTAATAATCACCCGTACGTTTGGCGCAGGTGATGACGGGGATCTTGATGCTCGTGAGCGGCGCGTTGGCAAAGGCGTTCTCTCCTATGCCAAAGGCGCCTGTCCTCTCGCCGAAGATCTCGAGCCCCTCTTTGAAGGTGACGCTTTCCAGGCTCGTGCACCCAAAGAACGCCTCGTCGCCTATGCCGTTGAGGCGCGAGCACTCGAAGCTCACCTTGGCCAGGGCCGTGCAGTCTTTGAAAGCCCCCGTGCCTATAGCACGGCGCTTGTAGGCGAGCTCGCCGCTTTTGGCATCGGATTCCGCGGTGAGGTCTTGGGTGAAGACGACGCTCTGCAAGCTGGCATTACCCGCAAAAGCGGAGTATCGCACGGCGGTGACCTTGTAGCTCAAGCCGCTGTTGCTCACCATGCCGATGGAAAGGCTTGCCTGCGTGCAGGTGCTGCCGTCAGCAAGCTCGACCTCGCCTGCCGTGCCCGATTGGGCATCCGCAGGCGTCGTCACCTTGTAGATGATATTGGTCGCAGCGTCTGTGAACTCATAGTCGACGTTGTTTGGCTCGCTTGCGCTATAGGCCATGCGGGCAGAGAGCACGCCGGCGAACGCGAGCACGAGGGCGCACACAACGGCAGCGAGCACCCATACGCGGGTGCTCGGGATACCCCTATGTCTCGCTTGGCAGTCCCCCATGCTCAGCGTTTCTCTTTCTTCCAAATCCCTCTTGCAGCGCTACCGGTATATCCCCGGCAGCGCTTAATATCACATCAAGCGGGCGCGGGTACACCCCAAACGCGTCGCGTCTCCTGCTTATGCGCAAGGCCAAGCCCTCGCCGTGCCTCCCACACGAGCGCAAGGCCGCCCTGCAGCTAGCAGATGCTACTCCTCGCTGGACTCGCCGGAGTCGTCGCCGTCGCCGGACTCGCTGCTATCGTCAGAGTCGCTGCTGGTATCCGTAGACTCGTCTGTGCTATCCGCAGACTCCTGCTCGTCCTCGCTCAGGTTGACGTTGTAGCTCGCATCGTCGGGCACAGGGTAGTAGGTGACCTTCGCGGTGGCCAGAAGCCTCGCCACATACGAGGAGCTGTCGCTTTGCCAGTTGCTCTTAGAGACTGCCGCCTTGATGGCGTCGAGCAGCTCGTCAGGAACGTTGAGGCTGTCGATAGAGGTGATCTTAGAGGAAGACGGGAAGGTGAAGTCCTGGTCAACGTAGACGATCTCGAGTGCGTCGTCGTCCTCGGACACCGTAGTGGCGTCGCTGTAGGAACCAACCGCCATGTCGCCGATGAGGTTCGAGATCGTGTCGCCGATGCTGCCGGAACCCGTCCAACCCAAAGAGCCCTTGTCGTCTGCGACGGTATCTGACTCAGAGTACTTAGTTGCCAACTCCTCGAATGCAGCCGTGTCGAGCTTGCCGGCCTTCTTGAGCTTCTTGAGCTCCTTGGTGCACTCGTCGGCCTTGGTTGACTTGCCGTCGTCGCTCGTGAACACGATGCGGTAGACGTGCTTTTGCGTGGTATCCGCAAGGTAGGAGGTCAGGTAGGTGAGCGTGTCAGAGTCGCTTGCCTCCTTTTGGGGCACGTCCTGCTCGCAGACCTTGCTCTGCAGAATATCCGCCCTATAACGGGTGCGCAGGTCGTCCTCGGTCACGCCCATGGACTCGAGCGTGCTCTGCCAGATGCTGTCGTCGCCGTTGGCGATCTGACCGTAGACCTCCTGGATGCGCTCCTCGACCTCGTCGTCGCTCACGCTCACGCCAAGCTCGCTTGCGCGCTTCTCGATGATCTTCTGGATGATCAGCTGGTCGATGGCGCTTTGGCGGTAGCTCGCAACCGTCATGCTCTGGTTCTTGAGGGCAGCTGCGAACGCAGTGTCATCGCTCAGGCTATAGGCGCTGCGGTACTGCTCGATATAGGCGGATACCTCGGACTCCGTCACCTTGCCGCCGTCGTACTTGGCTGCGGCATCGCCCGGCAGGTTGGCGGCGAAGAGCCCAAAGCCAGCGATAGCTGCTACAACGGCCACGGCTGCCACACCGCAAAGCGCCTTCTCGCGCCCGCTCATAGGCTTCTTCTCCTGCACGTCGAGCACGAGGCTCTCGAGAGAGTCGGCAGATGCGGAGACGTCGTCGCTAACGCCATCTGCATCGGCGGCGGGCTGCTCGGCGTTTGCAAAGGTCTCGACCTTCTCGCGCGCGGCATTATAGTTAGCTTGTTGGGTATCCTCGCTGGTCTGGGCGAGGTCGTTGGTTTGGGTGCTGTCGTTGCTGTGCTCTTGTGGCATGTTCAAGACTTCCTTTGTCAGGCACGTATACTGTCTGTCTCAAGATTATCCTAGCGCGAGGCTAGATTTTTGAGTAAGTATATATGGTATAGGACAACCAGGCCTCGAACAGCAGGTAATCTGCAGTAAGTTGGTTGCGTTTAAGGTTTATGCGCAACATAGCTGATGCAGATGCAGCGCTCCCCAAACAGAGAGGGCACCTGCTGCCTGTCAGATGCAAGCAACCGCTCTACCAGCACCCGAGAAAGGCTCGCGGCACATGAACGACACACAGCTCGCCTACTTCCTCGCAGTCTACGACCACGGCGGCTACTCTGCCGCGGCAAACGCCATGTTCACGTCGCGCCAGGTGTTGGGGAGGTCTGTGGGAGAGCTCGAGCGCGAGATAGGCGGCAAGCTCTTCGAGCGCAAGGGCCGTGGTATCGAGCCCACGCTTTTGGGCACCAAGGCCGCCAAGCTTTCGCGCACCATCCTCAACGATATGGCACATCTCAAAACCCTGGCTGCAGCGGATGTGTCGCAGCAACAGGGACAGCGCCCCTTCACCATCGCCATATCCGTTCACGGGCCGCGCGGGATATCCTTCTCGCCGCAGGCGCTGCAGCTCTTCATGCAGACGGAGTTCCCGGACACCCCCGTGCTCGTCGAGGAGCTCTCCTGCGAGTCCTGCTACGGCGCACTCGAGGCAGGTCTCATCGACGCCGCCATCATGCTGGGAAACGTCGACAACCCGCGCTTCGCAAGCGAGCCCGTGGGCGGGCGGGAGGCATACCTCGCCGTGAACGCCGCCAACCCGCTGGCTACGCGCAACGCCCTTGCCATCAAGGACCTCGAAGGGGTGCGCATCGCCCAACCGGAGAGCCTGAGCTACATGCTCCCCTACGTCAACCGTAAGTGCGCGGCAGCGGGCTTCACACCGTCTTGGCACTACGGGGGCCCGGACGAGCGCGCTATGTACCACTTTGTAGAGGACGGCGGTGCGGTGATCCTCTGCAAGAACTCGCCCTTCGTGATGGGCGCGGATAATCTGGTGCTCGTACCCTTCAAGAAGAGTGCCAAGATGCTGCTGCCCTTTTGCTGCGTCTACCCCGTAGACCTCGACCTCTGCAACAAGGACGAGCTCATCGCCAAGCTCAAGGACTTCTTCCAATAACCAAGCAACGGCCTTCGCTCTAGCGGTCTATTATCCCCGCTCATCTCAAAGTGTGAGGCGAATCAAACGGATATGCAACAAATACGTTGCATATCCGTTTGATGTGCAAAGAAATCGATATTTATCCATATCTTTCAAAACTCTATTCTCACAGCAGGTTTATTCTCATCTGCCGTTAATTGTTAAAGGGGATGCAGATGAGGGCAAACCCTCCATTTTGTTGGGCCCTCAAGTCAGGGCTAATTGAAAGAGAGGGACTGTTTATGAGTAAGGGCAAAACAGCCAAGTTTCTTGGCAAGGGTCTTACCTGCTGCGCCGTTACCGGCGCCATGGTGGCCTTGAGCTGCGGCGTGGGCTTTGGTGCCACCGCATCCAAGATCGCTGCGGACAGCACCGCTGCAACCGCGACCGGCAGCGAGCTTACCACTATGGGCGTGCGTGCCGGATCTGCCGGCCCGGACTTCCTGGGCATCACCAACCTCAACTATGACTTCCAGCAGAGCCATAGCCAAAAGACCATCGACCCCTACCCCTACATCACCACGCTCGATGACGGCAGTGCTTGGGGCTACTCCCAGACCGTCAAGAGCGCGGATCAGTTCAACCGCTTGGCCATCTGGGGCAGCGCCGTCAACACCAAAGCCAACCCCTACTACCAGAACCTCCTCGTAGATACCCTGCTGGGCACCGCTGACAAGGGCGGCTACACGGGCAGCACCATCGCAACCACCTACCATGTCAACAAGAACTCTTGGGGCGATGTTGTGAGCGGCGGGCAGTCCGTCATCTCCGACACCTACAAGCCCGACATCATCTTCGGCGCCAACAAGACCACCAACTGGGCAGACGGGGAATACAGCACCGGCACGTATGCAAAGGCCGCTGCCGACGCAGTCAAGAACTATGACCCCACCTACTGCAACAACGACTCCACCAACATCTGGACCCAGATGTACACCATCCAGGCTTTGGCAGAGGCCGCAGACTTCACTGCCGCAGCAGAGAACAAGACCCTGCGCTACGGTGATGCAACGTATTCCGCCATCGCCTACGAGAAGTCCATCAAGGGTCAGATGCTCTATGTCGCATCCCAGATCGACACCAAGAAGGTCGCCAAGAAGAAGGTCGCCTACCTCTACGCAATCGACTCCGAGGCAGGCAAGGCCTATTTCTACGTTCCCACTGCTGAGGGCCTGCTCGAGGGCAGCGACACCGGCGCTGGCAAGACCGAATCTGACCCCAGCTCCCCGGATCAGGATGAGTACGCATCCAACAACTCCGTCATCAATATGGGCTACATGGCTACCCTGCCCTTCGTGACCGATACCTTCGGCGCAGCCGAGGGCGAGGGCACCGTCCGTGAGGGTGGCATCCAGATGCTCGTCGAGGACATCTACAAGAAGAGCCCGGTTGTCGAGGTCACCAAGGACAACGCCAACTGCCTCAAGGACGTCGACGTCATCATCTACAACTCCACCAAGCTCACCGGTACCGCTATCCAGGGTGATAACAACGGTAAGTGCAAAGACACAGACATCCTCAACACCGCCGCCCTCACCGACGACAGCGTCATGAGCTGGGCCAAGGGCTACGGCTTTGCCGGCAAGGTCCTCGCAGGCGACGACTGGGGCACCTCCAACCAGCAGAACACCTCCGATGCCGTCGGCGTTACCACCGGCTCCGCCCCGATGATGTACTGCGCACGCAACTACACCGTCGATAAGAACGTCCGCGCCGCTTGGGCCTTCTCCAAGGTCTACCCGGAGCTCTATGGCAACAACGACGACGCCTCCTACGCCTACTGGCTCGAGAACGTCTACCACATCAAGAACTCCGCTGTGACGAGCGTCCTCGCTGCTTACACGCACCAGGGCGAGTCGACGGTCGACACTTTTGGTGCTAACAACACTAAGAAGCTCAACAGCTATGCACAGACCGGCTACGAGTGGTACAGGACCGTTGCCGGCAAGAAGTACACCAAGACCTACGCCTACTACAACGGCGCATCCCGTGCTTCCTACTACAGCTGCAGCGCCAACCAGGAAGAGCCCGCCAACACCATCGGCATCTTCGAACCCTCTACGCTGTGGACTTACAGCACCAAGACCACGCTGAAGACCGCTAAGTCCAAGGTCACCGTCAAGAGGGGCAAGACCGTCAAGGTCAAGATCACCGGCGCTTGGAACAAGGTCAAGGCATCCGTCGCCAAGAAGTCTGGTCTCAAGCTCTCCGCTACCAAGACCAAGCTCACCATCAAGGCTCCCAAGGCTGCCAAGAAGGGCACCTACAAGGTGACTCTCAAGTCCCAGCTTGCCAAGAAGACCACCCTCAAGGTCGTCGTCAAGTAAAGCCTCCCCTACGGGATGTCTTTTGCAAGTCGCAGCTCCTAGCTGCACAGCGCAGCACTTAGTTGCGCAGGGGCGTCGCTCATCGCGGCGCCCCTTTTTGT
>CAVCDT010000054.1:0-15573 GCA_963600995.1 Akkermansia muciniphila
GCCGACGACGCACGGGTCGTCCATCTCTTTCATGAACTCGGGGTTTGCCTTCTTCATGAATTTGCGCGCGAGCCTTGTCCTAGCTTTGATGGAGAGAATTTCCAAGGTTGAGCCTCCGGTCTTTACTTGATTCAACGATGTGGTGTACGTCGGTGCCCTTTTGGAGCGCGCGGCGCTTAGTGATTGTAGTCTTACTAGATAATGGGACTGTGTCGCCAGCGTCACCCATCGGTCGAGTGGCGGCAGCGTCGATACGGTAGCGGCTGCAATGCTCAATGGCTTTGAGCTGCTTTGAGGGAGCTGCCGATAAGGCATCGCGGCATCTTTCTGGCAGAGGGTACAATCGCCTAGAGGCTTTTAAGGCGGACTGCGAGCGGGAGGGTCAATGGATGTCATTCGATTTATGAGGGAGCATCGCCCGTATTTCGAGGATTTTGTGACGCGGAGCACCTATCACTCGAATGCGATCGAGGGCAATACGCTCTCCTACGCAGAGACGTACGCCATCTTATTTAACGACAACTCGCTCAAAGTGACTGCCACTGCACGGGAGCTTTACGAGGCTATCAACCATAAGTATGCGCTCTCCAAGGCTCTCGAAAACCCTTCGGAAGAGCTTTCTGAGCGTTTGATAAAAGACGTCGCCGTCGTTATCAATCGCAATATAAACGAGATAAGCGGCTATAGGACAGTGCCCGTCTTTATCGCTGGAGCGCAGCATATACCCCCTGCTCCCGATCAAGTTGGCCAGCAGATGATGCAGCTTGTCTACGAGCATAATCACTGCGCAAGCGATGATATCTTCCTGACAGAGGCGCAGTTTCATCTGCGATTCGAGCGCATTCACCCGTTCGAGGACGGCAATGGGAGGACGGGGCGAATCCTGCTCAACCGTGCGCTCATGCGCGAGGGGATAGCGCCGGTTGTGATTCCCGTCGAGCAGCGCGCAAGGTATATGGAGCTGTTGGCACAGCATGACGACATGGGCCTGGCAGCTTTCTTCGAGGAGCTTTCCCTTGCAGAGGAAGAACGCCTGCAGCTGTTTGCCCAGGCATGACGCGGGGTTGAGCAGCATTTCGAGATAAAGAGCGAGATCGATACGTTTACGAGCAAGAACGGCACGCATCGCAGCGAGGTTATCATCCCTAATCTCGACTGGCCCGAGGATCTGGACTGGTAGATAGCCGGCACGCATTGGGATTTGTTGCTATGGGGCTTGAATCGTTCATATCCGTACCCCAGGGTCGCCTACTTCTTCTTGGCGATGGCGTTGAGGATGGGTGTCACCGGGCCGGGCTGGAAGCGCTTGCGCACGTTCTTGAGCTCAGCTGGGATGTCGATGTGCTGCGGGCATTGGCGCATGCATGCCCCGCACTCCGTGCACAACGATACCAGCTTGGGGTTGCCGCTGCGCAGGGCCGATCCGGTGTAGTACTGCCACACGCCGGTGAACCAGCCATGCGAGTAGCTCGCGTTGTAGGCGGAGAAGCTGCCGGGTATGTACACGCCGCGCGGGCAGGGCATGCAGTAGCCGCACCCCGTGCAGTTGACGCGGTTGGAGCGCTCGAACTGAGCGACTACGGCCGCGATGGCCTCGCGCTCGGGCTCGCTGAGGCAGCCCGCAGGCGCTGCGCAGGCTGTGTCGCAGTTCTCATCGATCATCTCGGGCGAGTTCATGCCGCTCAGAACCATGGTCACCTGCGGCTTATCCCATAGCCAGCGCAAGCCCCATGCGGCGGGGGTGAGCGGGGTGCGGCCAATCGCCTCGTCGGCGCGGGCGAATATGCGCTTGGCCGGCTTGGAGAGCTTGTCGGCTAGGCGCCCGCCCAATAGCGGCTCCATGACGAAGACGGGGATGCCCGCTTGGGCCGCGGCCATGAGGCCCTCGGTTCCGGCTTGTGTGCACTCGCCGGCGTAGTTGTACTGGATCTGGCAGAAGTCCCAGCTAAAGGCGGAGAGCAGCTTGATGAAATCGTCTGCGGGCCCATGGTAGGAAAAGCCGATGCGCTGGCACTTGCCGCTTTCGCGCTGCGCTTGCAGCCATTGGGGCAGGCCCAGCGCGCTTAGGCGCTCCCACTGCTCCCAGTTGTTGACGTTATGCACCAGGTAGAACTCGATCTGCTCGCGTTGCAGGCGCTTGAGCGAGCCGTCTAGGTAGCGGTCGAAGTCCTCCGGCTTCTTGCAGAGCGCATGCGGTAGCTTGCTTGCGATCATTGCGCGCTCATGGGCTCTTAGCCTGCCGAGCGCGTTGCCCACCGCGGTCTCGCTGCCGGGGTAGATCCAAGCGGTGTCGAGGTAGTTGATGCCGCGCTTCAAAGCCCGCTCGATGATGGCGTCGACGGCTTTCTGGTCCGGTCTTCCCACCTTCGAGCCGGGAAAGCGCATACATCCCAGTCCCAAAGCGGAGATGCGCGTGCCGTCTGGCAGCTCGCGGTATTGCATTTCCGGTGTGCCCTCTTGCTGCATGGTCTGCATCCGTCCCCTCGGTTGTTCGATGGGCGTCATTATCGCATGGGATGCGCTACACACGAGTAGTCCTGCGGCGGCTCTCTGTCGCCCTGGTCTCTGCTCCGAGGCGATGGTAGCTGGAAGCGTGCCTGTAGCATCGCGGATTATCAGAATAATAGATAAACAATGCGAGGATAAAACAGACTTGAGCGGTAGGTTTTAGTCGGGTAATGGATTGTCCAAAATCAAGCATAATCCACTCCCGCAAAATCCGACGCCTGCGGCCGGCGATAGCGCATCGCGGCTCCTATCTTTCGTTCCCGGAGAAACGTTGGGTGCGTTTTACCCATATGAGAGAACTTCGAATAACGAGAAAGGAGAGCGCTATGGAACTTTCACGTCGTGGCTTTATCAAGGGTATCGGCGGTTTGTTTGGTGCTGGCATGGCTTATGAGCTTGTGAGCGCCACATCGGCATTGGCTGTCGAGTCTTCCAAGGAATGGAAGCTCGAGGGAACCCAGGAGTACACCAACATCTGCTGCTATTGCTCTGGCGGTTGCGGCACTTTGTGCTCGGTGCGCGATGGGGAGCTTGTCAACCTCGAGGGCGATCCCGACCATCCCATCAATCAGGGAGGCTTGTGCCCCAAGGGCGCAGCTATGTTCCAGCTGCGCAACATCGTCGACCCGGACACGCGCGAGATCGTCAAGAACCCGGATCGCATCACTAAGCCCATGGTGCGCCGCCCCGGTGCCACCGATTGGGAGGTGGTCTCTTGGGACCAGATCGTCGAGGAGATCGCGCGCAAGGTTAAGGACACGCGCGACGAGACCTTCGTCGAGAAAAACGACGACGGGCTCACCGTCAACTACACCCCGGCCATGGCAAGCCTGGGCGGCTCCCAGGAAAACGGCGAGGAGCAGTACCTCATCTTGAAGATGATGCGCTCGCTGGGCATCGTCGCCATCGACAACCAGGCGCGCGTCTGCCATAGCTCCACCGTCGTGGGCTTGGCACCTACCTTCGGCCGCGGCTCCATGACCAGCCACTACGACGATATCCGCAATGCGGACTACATCTTGCACTGCGGCTCGAACTCGACCGAGAGCCATCCCGTCTCCTCGCGTTGGCTGCACGTCGCCCATGATCGCGGCGCCAAGTGGATCGTCGTCGACCCGCGCTATACCCGCACGGCCGAGCAAGCCGATATCTACTGCCCCATCCGCAGCGGCACGGACATCGCCTTCTACGGCGGCATGTACAAGTACATCATCGACAACCTGATCGAGCCCGGTTTGGCGGAGTACACTAAGACCGGTAAGAACCCGGATAACTACAACTTCGAGTACCTGCTCAACTACACCAACGTGAGCTATCTCATGGACCCCGAGTACGGCTTCGACCCGGAGACCGGCCTCTTTAGCGGTTACGACGAGGAAAACAAGATCTACGACAAGCACACCTGGCACTATCAGATCGAGACCGAGGAGAAGTGGGACACCTCGAAGGGCGGCACCTACGAGTGGGCCAACCACAAGCTGCATCCCGGCGTTCCCGAGTTCACCCCGCTCACCTTCACCAAGCCCAAGCGCGATATGACGCTTCAGGACCCCGATTGCGTCTATCAGAAGTTCAAGGAGCACTACGAGCGCTACGACATGGACACCGTGTGCAAGATCTGCGGCATGGACAAGGAAATCTTGGAGCTTGCCTACAAGACCTATACCGAGTCTGCCGCTCCCGGCAAGGCGGGCACCATCCTCTACGCCTTGGGCCAGACCCAGCACTCCTACGGCGGCGAGAACTGCCGCGCCATGTCCATTCTGCAGCTGCTCTTGGGCAACGTGGGCATCCCCGGCGGCGGCGTGAACGCGCTGCGCGGCGAGCCCAACGTCCAAGGCGCCACCGACATGGGCATGATGGTCAACGAGCAGCCCGCGTACCTCAAGTGGGCCAACACCACGGACCGCAGCTCGCTGCGCAAGTGGATCGAGTCGCAGACGTATTCTGCCGGCTATTACTCCAACAAGCCCAAGTTCATGGTCAGCGCCCTCAAGGAGTGGTTCGGCGATAACGCCACCGTTGATAACGATTACGGCTACGATTGGTGGCCCAAGGTTCCCAGCGAGGTGGGTGCGCAGGATTATACGCATATCTCCACCTTCGAGCTCATGGACCAGGGCATCATGAAGGGCTACTTCAACTGGGGCATGAACCCCTGCCACAGTGCCCCTAACGCCAGCTTTGTGCGACGCAGCATGGCCAAGCTCGACTGGCTGGTCGTGGCCGACCAGGTCGAGACGGAGAGCGCCTGCTTCTGGAAGGCCCCGGATATGAACCCCGAGGAAATCCAGACCACGGTATTCTTCCTGCCTTGCGCGCTCATCTACGAGAAGGTGGGCCTGATTAACAACTCCGGCCGCTGGTGCCAGTGGCGCCAAAAGGCCGTCGAGCCGTGGGACGAGGCCAAGCCCGACTACGAGATGTGCGACCTCATCTGGACCAAGATCTGCGAGCTCTACAAGGAGGAGGGCGGCGCCAATCCCGACCCGATCCTCAACACCAAGTGGGATTACTACGTGGACGGCAAGCCCGACCTGCGTCCGGTTGCCTGGGCGCTCAACGGGTACCGCGTGGCGGGTACGGACTGCAACACCACTACGTCCGATCCCAAGACGGACCTGCTCTCCGGCTACAGCGAGCTTGCTGCCGACGGAAGCACCTCTTGCGGCATGTGGATCTACGGCGGCTACTACAACAACAACGAGGCCCCGCTCGACCCGGCCGAGCAGCCCTGCTCCGGGCGCGACAGCTCTGACCCGACGGGTCTGGGCCTGTACCCGGGATGGTCGTATGCCTGGCCCAACAACCGCCGCATCCTGTACAACCGCTGCAGCGCGGACACCAAGGGCAAGCCCTGGAACCCCGACAAGGCGCTGTGCGAGTGGACCGGCAGCGAGTGGATCTTGAACGACGCGGCGGACTTCGTGGCCAACAAGACCAACCCCGATGGCAGCAAGACGCCGGTGGAGCCCAACTCCAATGCCTTCTTCATGACTTGGGAGCAAAACGCGCGCATCATCAGCTACGGCATGGAGGACGCCGCGTTGCCCGAGCACTACGAGCCCTTCGAGAGCCCGCTCAAGGAGAACATCATGAACGGGCATCTGGGCAACCCCGTCATCCTCAACGCGGAGAGCGCCTCTACCGCGCATGCGGATTGCGACGAGTTCCCGTATGTGGCCTCCACGTACTCGGTCACAGAGCATTGGCAGACGGGTGGCCAGAGCCGCATGTGCCCCGCGCTCATCGAGTCCATGCCTGTGCAGTTCGTTGAGATATCCGAGGAGCTGGCCGGCGAGAAGGGCATCGCGAGCGGGGACATGGTCCATGTGTGGAACAACCGCGGCTCCGTGGAGATCCCCGCGGTGGTCACCAAGCGCCTCAAGCCCCTCACCGTCAACGGCGAGACCGTGCACGAGGTGGGCATGACGCACCACTACAGCTGGGCGGGTGTTTTTGGCACCGATACCAACACCGTCAACGACCTCACGCCCAACGTAGGCGACCCCAACAGCTGCATTCCGGAATACAAGGCGTTCCTCGTGAACATCGAGAAGGCGTAAAGGAGGATATAGACCATGACTGACAAAGCGATACTCTTCGACTCCTCCAAGTGCACCGCTTGCAAGGGCTGCCAGGTTGCCTGCAAATGCTGGAACAACCTGCCTTCGCCCACAGAGCTCAACGCTTGCGCAAAGGAATTCACCGGTTCATACCAGAACCCGGCTGATATCAACGATACGACGCGCCTCATCATCACCTTCAACGAGGTGGAGAACCCGGGCTTTACCGCGGGAGATTTTAGCGCGCCCTTGGCTACCAAGCCCATCAAGTGGGCCTTCGGGCGCCGCGCATGCCAGCATTGCACCGATGCCCCGTGCGTCGAGATCTGCCCTGCGGGCGCTCTCTACAAGGACAAGGACACGGGTCTTGTCAGCTACGACCAGTCCAAGTGCGTCGGCTGCCAGTACTGCAGCAGCGTGTGCCCCTTCGACGTGCCTCGCTACGACAAGGTTCCGGGCAGCACGGACCCTGTGCTCAACAAGTGCACTGGTTGCGTGGACCGCATCGCCAACGGCATGGAGCCGGCCTGCGTGACCACTTGCCAGCCCGATGCCCTCGTCTTCGGCGACCGTGACGAGCTTTTGGCTCAGGGGCGCGAGCGCGTCGAGTGGCTGCATGAGAAGGGCTACGAGGACGCCGTCCTCTACGGTGAGGACGAGATGGGCGGTCTGCATGTGCTGCAGGTGCTCAAGTACGGTGTCGAAGCACACGGCCAGGTGGCCGATCCCAAGGCCAGCGCGACCGTTGCCGCGCGCAGCATCGCCAAGCCCGTTACCGGTGTGGTCGCCGGGCTGGTCTTCTTGGGCCTCGCGGGTATGACCGCGCTTTCTGCCGGCAGCGAGAAACACGACCAGATCACCTACAACCCTGCGACAGGCGATACCTTGGATATGGAGACCGGCAAGGTCATCAAGCAAGTCGACGGACAGGGCACCAAGACCTTCAAGGAGTACATGTCCCAGGTACCTGTTTTCAAGAAATGGGGGGAGGATAGCGATGAGTAGGGAAACCATCAACGTCACGCCCGAGGAGGCCGCGAAGAACGAGGAGTTCATCAAGGCCCGTAAGGCGACCGGCAAGCAGGTTCGCGTGCAGCGCACGAGTCTTCAAGCCCGCATCACGCACGGCACCGTCGCCATCTGCTGCATCCTGCTGGCGCTTAGCGGCTTGTTCGTCTTCTGCCCGCCTCTGGCGGCAGCTGCCGGCTCGCAAGTCGTCTTGGCGGCGCGTATGTGCCACCGTGTCTTCGGGCTCGTGTTCTGCATCGTGCCCATCGTGAGCCTCATCATCGCCCCTAAGGGCGCGCTGCATATCCTCAAGAAGAACACGGTCAAGTGGGACCACGACGACAAGATGTGGCTTGCGCTCTTCTTGCCCTATCTGTTCACTTGCAAGTGGCTGCATATGCCCGATGCCAGCGAGACCAAGTCCGGCCAGCGCGTGTCTGACGGCCTCATCATCCTGGTGGCGATCTTCATGGGTGTGACCGGATTGGTGCTCACAGCGCATGTCGTCGGCATCATCACGCTTTCTGCAGGCGCACACAGCGTCTGGATTCTGCTCCATGACATCGGGTTCTTCCTGATCTGCGTTTTGGGCATGGCGCATATCCTGTTGGGTGCGGGCATCATCGGGCCCTACCGCGGCATGCATCGCGTCATGTTCGGCGACGGGTCCCTCTCCGAGGGCGAGGCCCTCTACCATTGGGGGCATTGGGTGCGCAAGCTGCATCGCGAGAACAGCGACGTGCTCTACGTGGCCGACGCAAAGACCACCAAGCGCATCGACAAGTAGCATCTGGCCTCAAAGCGCCTTGGCTTGCGGGTATTGCAGCTTGCCGGCCTCTGCGCTTTGAGCCCCCAGCCCCTCGGCTTGATACCGCGGTCCATGTTCTGCGCATGACGGCACCAGGTCTGTGCGAAGCTCGGGCAAGCGTGCTTGCGGGCGCCATCCCCATCGCGCGGCCCATCGGGCTTTCGCAGCTTGCGCTGCGGATAGCCTTGCGGCAACTCCCTGCTGGGTCTGATACCTCCCTGGCAGGGGGTTTCCGCCATTTGTTACCCCGCTGTTGCGCTCATACGCGCATCAAGCTGGTTCAATCATGCCCAAGAGATAACGACACGCTTCGCTGGAGGGAGCAGAGTATGAACTTGAAGCTTATCGAGGCCGCGGCAAACGCCTATGCAGAGGATGTCACCCAGGACGACGTGACGCGCCTGGCGTTCTTCCGCAGCATCTGGAACGTGCAGGCCCAGGCCATCGAGGATTGCCCGGACAACTACGAGGTGCCAAGCGAGCACGACCTCAAGATCTGCATTGCTAAGCCCATGCCCGTTTTCAAGAACAATCCGGTCGCAGTTGATGCCGGCCGCCTGGCAAAGGACGCAGACGATATCGCCAGCTGCATGACCGGCAAGGGCCTGCTCAACGCCGCCGCGCAAAAACTCCTCGAGGATATGGACTGGGAGCGTGTCTTGGGCGGTATGGACATGGGGCTCGCGGGCAGCGAGCCCGAGGCCTTCACGGTGCTCTTTGCCGAGGCCCTAGTCGAGGCCGGCAACGAGCCCGCCACGGCTGTCACGGGCATGAACGTCTTGAGCATGGCGCTGCGCTGCCAGCTCGAGAAGCCCGCTGCCGCCGTCAGCAAGCAGCTGCGCAGCCTGAAGGTGTTCGAGGACCCCAAGCCCCTGGTGTGCCCGTGCTGCGGCAGCACCCCCACGCTTTCGCATGTGGGCGGCAAGACCTCGAGCCAGGGCCGTGGCCGCGTGCTCGTGTGCTCGCAGTGCGGCGCGGATTGGGAGTTCGACCGTATCCGCTGCGCGCGCTGCGGCGAGCACAACCCCGGCAAGCTGCATTACTTCAACGTCGAAGGCGACGATGCCCATCGCATCGCCACCTGCGACGAGTGCGGCGGCTACATGCGCACGCTCTTTAGCGAGGAGGGCGACCTCAAGCCCGTGTCCTACGAGGTCGAAGACGTCGTCATGGCGCGTTTGGATGCCATCGCCGCCGACGAGCGCTTCCATACCAAGGAGGCCTAGCTCCTCGCGCTTGGCTGCTGCCTGATGCCGTTCTCTGCGCAGGTTCGCCCTTGCTCGACGCCTGTGCAAACACGAAGGTTTAGACTAGGAGACTTAAGAAAGTCTTGCGTTACGAGGACGGAGTGGGGCAGATGAGCAGCTTTGCATCCAAATGGCATGTATCGGTAGGTTTGGCGCGCGCGGCAGGCGCCGCCTTGGTGATGGCGGTGCTGCTGCTTGCTATGGCAGCCGTAAACCCCACAGGCGCCTTTGCCGCCTCATCGGTTGCCTACTCTGTCAACAACAGCGGCGTGAGGACCGATTACCGCAACGCCTCGCAGGCCATGCAGGCTGCCTGCGAGGGCGTGAAGGTCATCATGGACGCAGACTGGATAGTTGCAGACCCCTTGGAGGTCCCTGCCGGCAAGGAGGCCTCCATCCAGATGAACGGCAAGCGCATCCGCGTTACCCCGATTCGCCGCAGCAGCGTCATCAAGCTCAACGCCAATTCCAAGCTCACGCTTACAGGCGGGACCCAGGCCACGTTCGAGTACACCGCCTACGGTAACGAGGGGGGCAAGTCCGATGCCAAGATCACGGCAGGCGGGCTTGTCACCAACGCCTACAGCGTGCAAGGCGGCGGTGCCATCCTGATGGAAGAGGGCAGCTCGCTTAATTTGGACGGCGTCGCCGTTGCCGGTAACTATGCGTCTGGCGGCGGCGCGGGCATCCTTACCCTCGGCAAGGGCTGCAGCATCTCCTTGAAGGACTCCGTCATCAAGGACAACTTCGCCTTCCAGCAAGGCGGCGGCATCTTCGTCGCCGGCGAGGACACTACTATCAGCTTGGACAACAGCTCTCTGATCAACAACAGCGCCTACGACCAAGGCGGTGGCATCTACTCTGATGATGACGGCACTACCATCAAGATGAGCAACGGCGCCAAGATCAGCGGCAACGCATCGGCCAACGACGGTGGCGGCATCTACTTCAACTACTCGTACTTCACGTTGGTGTCCGATGACAGCACCGGCGTCGTCTCCAACAACTGGACGCGCAAGAACGACAGCGACGGCGGCGGCATCTACATCGACAGCTGGCATCGCAGCAACGAGGGCCATATAACGGGCGTGACCATCAAAGACAACACGGCGACGCGCAACGGCGGCGGCGTCTTCATGGGCCAGGAGTGGACGACCCTCAAGAACTGCACCATCACCGGCAACGTTGCCGGTAGCCGCGGCGGCGGTGTCTACGACGACAACGATAAGAACACCATCGACGGCGGCAAGATCCAATCCAACAAGGCCTCCAACGAGGGCGGCGGCGTGTTCGTGCCCAGCAAGCACGACGTATCCATAGGCGGCGTCTTGATCATCAGCGGCAACGCCCGCGGCAGCAACTCCGCAGACGACCTCTTCCTCGACTCGAGCACGTTTCTGTGGTTCGACACCTGGGCATACGCCAAGGGCACCGTCCAGTCAGGCTCCTCTATCGGCATACGCACGGGCACTACGGGCAAGCGCCGCGCGGTGCAGGGTGTCTCCAACTACATCCAAGGCACCTTCTTCACCGACCTTGACGACTACCATCTGCAGCTAGACGGCAGCGAGCTATGGCAGTGCACGGGCTTGGAGTACTACCAGGTCAGCCTCAACGGTGCAAACCGAGCGCGCTACTGCCGGGGCATGGCGGCGACGGTCAACGGCAAGAGCACGGACGCCTCCAAGGCCTTCTGGTACTGGGATACCGCTAACAGCACCGGGCTTTCCCCGGTGGGCAGCTATATCACGGACATCTACAACCCGTTGCTGAGCTTCACGATGCCGCAAAACGACGTCTCGCTCAAAGCCGTCTACGCCGATTGCGTCAAGAACGTGATCGTCGATATCGAAAGCCCGGTGGCGGGCCAGGAGCTCCCGTCGAGTGCCAAGGTCCTGCGCGCGGATTCGGGCACCCAGGCCTCGGCAGTCGTTACAGCCAGCGTGACATGGAGCGCGCTGGCAAGCGACGGCAGCCTTGTGCCCGTTGCGGGCAAGGCGCAGCCGGGCACTACCTATGTCGCATCCGTGAGCGCTGCTCCGCAAGTGCAGGAGGGCCTCTTCTTTAGCGGCAACATCACGGCTGCCAACGTCAAGATCAAGCAGGGAGCCTCGAGCACGGGCGCTGCGAGCGCTTCTGTTGATGCGGCGACGGGTATGCTCGTGGTTGTGACCGGGCAGTTCAAGACGGATGGTGCCGCGGTCGAGGTCGCCCAGGACACGGTTTCGATCGAGCTCGAGAACGCGGGCCTGTACTCGGCAGACAGCGCATCGGTTGCAGAGGCAGCCGATGTGTCTGCCGATGCATCTGGTAAGGGTGCTCTGTCGACGTTGGGCGTTGCCTCTGCCCAAAGCGATGCCTACGTGGTCACCTATGCGCTGGACTCCCAGACGATGACCATCTGCGCTCCTGCGATGGAGGGCATGAACTTCAACCATTGGGAGGGCGTGCCGGACGGCATCTTCTATGACGACGAAGCCGGAACGGTGACCCTCGATGATGCGAGCCTCGCCTCGCAGCTCGATTTGACTGCCGTCTATACGCCGGTGGCGACGAGGATCGAGCTGGGTTTGGATGCTCCTGTTGCGGGCAAGGAGCTTGCCAGCAAGCTTACATCGCTTGTGGCAGGGGCGTCTGATGGCACGAGTATCGACCTGCTGGCGGGCTTCGCTGCCGGTCGCAGCCTGGACGTCACGTGGTCTCCTGCAGCCCAAGACGGCAAGGCCGCTTATCTCACGTCCTATACGGCGACGATCGTGCTCGCCGATGCCGAGGGCCTCGTGGGTGTTGAGGACGTGCTCGCGCGCGACGCGCAGGTGGTCTGCAGCGGGCAGGAGATCGGCGATGCTGCTGCCGCCTTCGCTATCGAGAACGGAAAGCTGTGCCTTAAGGTGAGCTTTGCCGTGACAGCGGGCCCGCAGGTCGATAGCGTGGCGCAGCCGCTGGATGCGGAGCTGAGCTTCGAGCTGGCGCAAGAGCTCGCAGAGGCCAAGTGCGACTCCGCATCGGCATGGGGGCTTCCCAAGTCGACGATGGTGACTACCCTCAACGGCGAGACCATGCCTGTCGACATCGATTGGGACATGCCCCAAGGGTTCGACCCCGATGCGCCGGCGACGCAGGTCCTCACGGCCACCGGCACGCTCGATATGCCCAGCTACCTCGCAGCCGGCGATGTCTCGACCAAGGTTGCGACCACGGTGAAGGTGGGCGTCTCGAGCAAGGCGGCAGCCGATAAGGCCGCTGCCCAGGCTGTCACGGGAAAGGCCAAGACCGTCAAGGCCGATGCGGTGACGCACGTGACCGCCAAGGCGCTGAGCATGAGCATCAAGGCCCCTCGATCCGAGTCCGGCACAAAGGCGACGTTTGCGACCGTCTCCAAGGCCAAGCAGCTCAAGGTCAAGAACGGCAAGGTCACACTTAAGAAGGGCGCGAAGAAGGGCAAGCGCTACATCGCCAAGGTCAAGGTGAGCTACGGTGCATTCTCCAAGGTCGTCAAGGTTGTCTTCAAGGTGAGGTAGGGGAGAGCTGCCTGGCTGTTGGGTTGCTCATCGGCATGAGGAAGGCCGATGGGGAGCGCAAAACAAGCAAGAACCCCTTAGCGGGCTCTGTGCAAAAAGGAAAGATTGACGAGGAGGGTGTTATGAGCAGCAAACCATGGTCGATCGAGGAGGGCGCGGCGCTTCTGGACGGCACGCGCATCCCGCGCATGGCTTTTGGGACCTTCGGCCTCGAAGCCGGCGACCAAACCAAGGAATCCGTCTTGTTCGCATTGGAGTGCGGCTATCGGCATCTGGATTGCGCGCGCATGTACGCCAACGAGCGCAGCGTGGGCGAGGCACTGGCGCAAAGCGGCATCCCACGCAGCGAGGTCTTCATCACCTCCAAGGTTTGGAACGACCGCCAAAAGCTCGGCCAGGTGCGCCAAAGCTGCGAGGAGACGCTCGAAGCGCTGGGCATCGACTGCTTGGATCTCTTCTTGATCCATTGGCCCGTGAGTGGCCACTACCGCCAAACCTGGGAGGTCTTGCAAGAGCTCAAGGCCAGCGGCCTTACCAAGAGCATCGGCGTGGCTAACTTCGAGCTGGAGCACCTGCGCGCCATCGAATCCGACGGCGGTGAGCTGCCGGTGGTGGACCAGATCGAGAACCATCCCTACTTTAGCGACGCCGCGCTCATCCAGGAGCTCGAGGCCAAGGGCATCGTGGTGGAGAGCTGGTCGCCGTTTGCGCGCGGCAAGTGCTTTGGCGACCCCGTCATCGCCCAGATCGCGCAAGCGCACAACATCGACGAGGGCCAGGTGATCAACGCCTGGCATCTGCAGCACGGGTTCGTCACCTTGCCGCGCAGCTCCAAGCGCCAGCGCATCGCAGGAAACCTCAAAGCCTTCGAGCTCGCGCTGAGCAGCGAGGAGATGGCGGCCATCGACAAGCTCAACAAGGGCGAGCGCGTCCTGCCGGAGTGCACGCCCTCGACCTTCGAGGAGTTCTTCGAGCAGATACACTATACGGACTCCCCGCACGATTAGGGACTTGGCAGTAGGCGGCAGGGCGCAGGCAGCTCCCTGCCGTAAATCGCGTTGCTCTACATCCCCAGCCAGATCTGCAGCTTGGGCAGCCATCCGCTGATAAAGAGCAGCACGATCAGCACGGGGAGCACGTAGCTTACGTAAACGCGGGCCCAGCCGGGGAATTTGAGTCCTTCGCCTGCGTCGACCTCGCCCAAAAAGCTCTTGAAGCCCCAACCGCGCTTAGACGTGCAGAACAGCAGGTAGACCAGCGCGCCTATCGGCAGGATGTTGTTCGAGACGACGAAATCCTCGATCGACTGGATGTCACCGATGCCGGGGATGGCCACGTCTGCCAGCAGGTTATAGCCCAGAAGGCACGGCAGCGCGAGCACGAAAAGCAAGACGCCGTTTATCGCGCAGCTCTTCTTGCGGCTCATACCCCATTGGTCGATAGCAAAGTTCATGATGTTCTCGAACACAGCGATCACCGTGGACAGCGCCGCAAAGCTCATGAACACGAAGAACAGCGTGCTCCACAGCCGGCCTGCGGGCATCTGCCCAAAGACGTTGGGTAGCGTGACGAAGACCAGGGATGGGCCGCTGCCCGGCTCGACGCCGAAGGCGAAGCAGGACGGGAAGATGACGAGGCCGGCCATGATGGCGACCAACGTGTCGATGCCGGCGATGCGCACCGCCTCGCCGCTGATAGAGCGGTTCTTGCTCATGTAGCTGCCAAAAATCGCCATCGACCCGATGCCCAAGCCCAGCGTGAAGAACGCCTGGCCGAGCGCGGCGTAGACGGCCTCGCATGCATGGCCGATCCCCTGCCCGAAGATCTTTCCAAAGTCTGGGAGCAGGTAGAACTCGAGTCCTTCGCGCGCGCCGGGCAGCGTTACAGCGCGTAGGCACAAGACGACGATCAGGACGAACAGCGCTCCCATCATCATCTTGGTGACCTTCTCGATGCCGTTTTGGAGGCCCAGGCTGCACACTATCGTGCTCAAAGCGACGACTATGGCGAGGTAGACGAGCATCTCGGCTGGGTTGCCGAGCATCGCGCTGAATATCTGCGAGGTCTGCTCGACGCTGGCGGCGGCAAAAGCGCCCTGGGCGCTCTTCACGGCAAAGGCGATCATCCAACCGGCCACCACCGTGTAAAACATCATGAGCAAAAAGTTGCCCGCAATGGCTAGCCATTTGAACGCATGCCATCGGCTGCCTGAAGGCTCGAGCACGTCGAAGCTGCGCGCGAACCCGCGCTGAGACGCACGCCCTACCGCGAACTCCGATATGAGGATGGGCAGGGCGAAGATGACGAGGAAGAGGATGTAGATCAAGACGAAGGCCGCGCCGCCGTACTCGCCGGTGATGTACGGGAAGCGCCAGACGTTGCCCAGGCCCACCGCGCACCCGGCGCTTACGAGCAAGAACCCGAGCCTGCTCGCAAACTGCTCCCGGCCGCTTTGACGGGGGTCGTTTCCTGCCGGGTCATTGTCGCGCTTGCCGGTGCTGGCGCAATCGGAGCCTTGCCTTCCGTTTGCCGCATTGCTGCGGCAACCATCATGCGCCGCACCACTGGGAGAACCGTTTGGGATATGAGCCATCTGCCTTGAACCTTTCGCTGTATTTTCCAGCAGAGAGTTTATCGAAATCTAGCGGGGAGTTCCCGCAGATGCCATAGCTGGAGCTTTCTCGCCGCTGCAAACCTCATGCGTGTGAAAAATCCACGTCACAAAAGGGCCTTCGTGTGGGGATTGGGGCCGATTTAGAGCCCGTTTTCCACACGCACCGCTGTTTGTGATAGCAAATTCCCACATGCGTGGCAATTTGCGGCAGCGGGCTGGACTCGACTGCCCGCGGCCTCAGATGCCCCCCGGCCAGCTACCATCGCCTCTCAACAACCCAAATATATCCAGTGCCCTATTT
>CAVCDT010000055.1:0-15179 GCA_963600995.1 Akkermansia muciniphila
GCTCAGACGCTCACCGATATCGAGTACCAGAAGATGCGCGATGCGTCGCTTGCCATCCTCGAGGAGATCGGCGTCGAGACCGGTGGCTCCAACGTGCAGTTCGCCGTCAACCCCAAAGACGGCCGCCTCATCGTCATCGAGATGAACCCGCGCGTGTCGCGCTCGAGCGCCTTGGCTTCCAAGGCCACCGGTTTCCCCATCGCCAAGATGGCGGCCAAGCTCGCTGTCGGCTACACGCTCGATGAGATAACCAACGACATCACCAAGGCCACGCCCGCCTGCTTCGAGCCCTCCATCGATTATGTGGTGACCAAGGTCCCGCGCTTCGCCTTCGAGAAGTTCAAGGGAACGGACAACACGCTTTCCACGCGTATGAAGGCCGTGGGCGAGGTCATGGCCATCGGCCGCACCTTCGAGGAGTCCCTGGGCAAGGCCATGAGGTCGCTCGAGAACGGCCGCATGGGCTTGGGTCGCGACGGCAAGGACACCTTCGACGACGACAACTTCGACCACAAGGTCGCAACTCCCACGGAGGAGCGCATCTACTACATGGCCGAGGCCCTGCGCCGCGGCTACGAGCCCGAGAAAGTCGCCAGCCTCACGGGCATCGATATCTGGTTCGTCGACCGCTTGGCCGATATGGTCGCCGTCGAGGCGATGTTCGACGGGCGCGACCTGGCGAGCATCGACGCAGAGCTCATGCGCTTGGGCAAGCGCTACGGGCTCTCCGATGTTCAGATCGCCTATCTCACGGGCGGCGATGAGAAGAGCGTGCGCGCCCGCCGCCTCGAGCTGGGCGTGAAGGCCGTCTTCAAGACCGTGGACACCTGCGCGGCCGAGTTCTCGTCCAAGACGAGCTACCACTACAAGACCTACGACGAGGAGGACGAGGTCGCTTCCTGCGACAAGAAGAAGGCCATGATCATCGGCGCAGGCCCCAACCGCATCGGGCAGGGCATCGAGTTCGACTACTGCTGCGTGCATGCATCCTATGCGCTGCATGACATGGGCTTCGAGACCATCATGGTCAACTGCAACCCCGAGACCGTCTCTACCGATTACGACACCTCCGACCGCCTCTACTTCGAGCCCATCACCTACGAAGACGTCATGGACATCGTCGATGCAGAGCAACCTGACGGCGTCGTCGTCACGCTCGGCGGCCAGACGCCCCTCAAGCTCGCGCAGGCGCTCCAGGACGAGGGCGTGCACATCATGGGCACCAAGCCCGAGGCCATCGACTTGGCCGAGGATCGCGAGCGCTTCTCCGAGCTCCTCGACGAGATGGGCATCTCGTATCCTGCAAGCGGCACGGCAAGCTCGCCTGAGGAGGCCGTGGCCGTCGCCAAGGAGATCGGCTACCCCTTGCTCGTGCGCCCCAGCTACGTCTTGGGCGGCCGCGGCATGGCCATCGCCTACGATGCTGACTATCTCCAGAAGTACATGGCCGAGGCCGCCAAGGTGAGCCCCGACCATCCCGTTTACCTCGACGCGTTCCTCGAGAACGCGACGGAGTGCGATGTCGATGCCCTCTGCGACGGCGAGGAGGTCTACATCGGCGGTGTCTTGGAGCACATCGAGGAGGCCGGCATCCACTCCGGCGACTCCGCCTGCTGCACGCCCCCGTTCACGCTCACCCAGGTGGTTGTCGACAAGATCCGCGAGTGCACCAAGCGCCTGGCGCTTGCCGTGGGCACGCGCGGCCTAGTCAACATCCAGTTTGGGATCAAGGACTCCAAGGTCTACATCATCGAGGTCAACCCCCGCGCAAGCCGTACCGTCCCCTTCGTCTCCAAGGCAAGCGGCGTGCCCTTGGCAAAGTGCGCGGCGCGCATCATGGCCGGCGACAAGATCGCGGATCTCGACCTGCCTGCAGACGACCGCGACTTGGGGCACTTCGCCTGCAAAGAGGCTGTCATGCCCTTCGGACGCTTCCCGGGAAGCGACACGGTCCTGGGACCCGAGATGAAGTCCACCGGCGAGGTCATGGGCATCGCAGGGGACTTCCCCACGGCGTATGCCAAAACGCAGCTCGCCATCGACTACTCGCTGCCCTCCGGCGGCACGGTCTTCATCTCCGTCTGCGACCGCGAGAAGCGCGCCACGGTTCCCATCGCGCGCGAGCTCGCCTCCATGGGCTTCAAGGTCGTGGGCACCGAGGGCACGGTGCGCATGCTCAAGGCCTACGGCATCGACGCGCATGCGGTGCGCAAGTTCAAAGAGGCCCATCCCAACATCGGCGACATGATGGCTGATGGAGAGATCGATCTCGTGATCAACATCCCCTTCGGGCAGACCACGCGCGGGGACGCGTTCAACCTGCGCTCCTCGGCAGTCAAGCACGGCGTGTGCTACATGACCACCGGTGCCGCAGCTGCATCGGCCACCGCTGCCATCAATGCGGCGCGCGAGGGCAAGCTGCACCCGGTCGCCTTGCAGGACCGCCCGCAGAAGGAGATCTAACCCGCCTGAATCCGCATGGGGCCTGCAGCATGCGACCAAAGGGACGCGTCCTTGGCCCCAAGGCGGCGAGAAGAGAGGTGCAGGAGTGGAAAACGACGTGAACGTCAAGACCGTTTGCATGAGCGCGGACGATATAGAGCGAGCCACCGTCCGCATGGCCCATCAGATCATCGAGAGCAACGAGGGCGTCGATGGCTTGGTGCTCGTGGGCATCGTCACGCGCGGCGATGTTCTGGCAAAGCGCATCGCGGATGCCATCGAGCAGATCGAGGGCGTCGAGCTCCCGTTGGGCAAGCTCGACATCAGCTTCTACCGCGACGACTTCATGACCTATCTGTCGCCGCAGGTGCATGCCACCGACATCCCGTTCGCCATCGACGGCAAACACGTCATCCTGGTCGACGACGTGCTCTACACCGGCCGCACGGTGCGTGCCGCGCTCGATGCGCTACGCGACATAGGCCGCCCGGAGACCGTCCAGCTGGCGGTGCTCGTCGACCGCGGTCACAGGCAGCTGCCTATCAGGGCCGATTACGTAGGCAAGAACATCCCGTCTTCCAAAGACGAGAACGTCCGCGCCTATCTCGAGGAAGTAGACGGCATCTCCCAGGTGCAGATCCAGCAGATCGCCCAGGGCGCCCGCATCGGCGCCGCTCCCCTTGGAGGTAAGTAATGGCTTTCAACCACAAGAACCTGATCGACATCAACGAGCTCACCTGCGACGACATCATGACGGTGCTCACCACGGCCGATACCTTCCGTGCCGTCAACGAGCGCCGCATCAAGAAGGTGCCCACGCTGCGCGGCTTTACGGTGGTCAACATGTTCAATGAGCCTTCGACGCGAACGCGCAACTCCTTCGAGCTCGCCGAGAAGCGCCTGTCATGCGACACTGTCAACTTTGGCGGGTCGAACACCTCCACCGTCAAGGGGGAGAGCCTCGATGACACGGTGGCCACCCTTTGCAGCTACAAGATCGACGCCATCGTCGTGCGCGACAAGCACGCAGGCGTCCCTTACAAGGTCGCCCAGAAAGCCGGCGTGCCGGTGATCGACGCAGGAGACGGCAAGCACCAGCATCCCACCCAGGCCTTGCTCGATCTGTACACCATCTGGAAGCGCAAGGGTACGATCGAGGGCCTCGAGGTGGGCATCGTGGGTGATATCGGGCATTCGCGCGTATGCGGCTCGTTGGTGCCCGCGCTCAAGAAGATGGGCGCCAAGGTCACCCTCATCGCACCCAGCACCCTGCTTCCCGCACGCCCCGATGTCTTGGGCGCTGATGCCGTCACAAGCGACCTCGACGCCGTCTTGCCCAAGCTCGACGTGGTCTATATGCTCCGCATCCAGCTCGAGCGCCTCGAGGGGGCGCCGTACCCCAGCCTGCGCGAGTACAACATGCTCTACGGACTCACCCAGCAGCGCGAGCCGCTCATGAAAGACGATGCGATCATCATGCATCCCGGCCCCATCAACCGCGGCGTCGAGCTCGACAGCTACATGGCAGACCATCCGCAGCGCTCCGTGATCCTCGACCAAGTCTATTCCGGCGTGCTCGTGCGCATGGCCGTCCTCTACCTGCTCTTAGGAGGTAACGATGAAAACGCTGATTAGAAACGCCCATGTCGTCGATCCGCAAGTCGGGCTCGACTCCGTTTGCGACGTGCTTGTCGACGGCGACCGCATCTCGCAGGTGGGCCAAGGCCTTGATGCTGCAAGCGCGGACAACGTCCACGATGTCGAGGGGCGCTACCTCGTCCCCGGGCTCGTCGATATCCACGTGCACCTGCGCGAGCCCGGTTACGAGTACAAGGAGGACATCGCATCCGGCACGCGGGCGGCGCTCAACGGCGGCTTCACGGACGTTTGCTGCATGGCCAACACCAAGCCCGTGGTCGACACAGCCGACGGCGTCGAGTACGTCAAGGCGCGCGCGGCAGCCGCGGATAACTGCAACGTCCATGTGGCCGGTGCCTGCACGCAGGGCCTCAAGGGCGAGGTCTTGGCCGAGATGGGCGACATGGACGCCCATGGCGCCGTCGCCTTCACCGATGACGGCCGCGGCGTGCAAAGCGCCGGCATGATGCGCCGCGTCATGGACTACGCCGTGCAGTTCGGGCATCCCATCATGGACCATTGCCAAGACGAGTCGCTCGTCGAGGGCGGGCAGGTCAACGAGGGCGTTGCCTCGACGCGCTTGGGGATCTTGGGCTGGCCTGCTGCCGGCGAGGAGATCCATATCGCCCGCGATATCGAGCTCGCGCGCCTTACCGGCGCCCATCTCCATATCCAGCACATCACCTCTGCGCACGGCTTGGATATCGTTCGCGAGGGCAAGGCCCAGGGTGTGCATGTCACCTGCGAGGTCACGCCGCATCATATGTTCCTCACAGAGGATGCCATCGGCAACGACTACAACACCTCCCTCAAGGTCAACCCGCCTCTGCGCACGGCAGAGGACGCCGCTGCGCTCATCGAGGGTGTTGTGGACGGGACGGTCGACTGCATCGTCACGGACCACGCTCCCCATGCTGATTTCGAGAAGGCCCGCGAGTTCGAGGAGGCTCCCTTCGGGATGACCGGCATCGAGACCTCGCTTGGGGCCGTGCTCACGCATCTCGTCAACCCAGGCGTGATCACCTTGCAGCGCATGGTCGAGCTCATGTGCGTGAACCCCCGCGCCATTATCGGCATCGAGCCGGTGACCATCGCGGCTGGCAGCCCCGCCAACCTCACGGTCTTCGACTTGGGGCAGGAGTGGACGGCAGACGATGACTACTTCCAATCCAAGGCCAAGAACTGCGGCTTCGCAGGCGCGTCATTCAAGGGCAAGGCCACAGACGTCTACGTCAACGGCGTGCCCAAGATGCTCGACGGCGAGCTGCTCTAGCGACAAGGCCGCAAGGCCTCTTTGAAAGGACGGATATGGGAACCAACCTGAGCGGTCGCAGCTTCCTCAAGCTGCTGGACTTCACCCCGCAAGAGATAACCTACCTGATCGATTTGGCCCAGAACTTCAAGGACCTCAAGCGCTGCGGGACTCCGCATAAGTACCTCGAGGGCAAGAACATGGTCCTGCTCTTCGAGAAGACCTCGACGCGTACGCGCTGCTCCTTCGAGGTCGCCGGCGCCGATTTGGGCATGGGAGTGGTCTACCTCGACCCCGCGTCCTCCCAGATGGGCAAGAAGGAGTCGATCGAGGACACTGCGCGCGTCTTGGGCAGCATGTTCGACGCCATCGAGTACCGCGGCTATGCACAGGAGATCGTCGAGACGCTTGCCGAGTATGCGGGCGTGCCGGTCTACAACGGCCTTACGACGGAGTTCCATCCCACGCAGATGATCGCCGACATGCTCACCATTCGCGAGAACTTCCATAGCTTGGCCGGTCGCAAGCTCACCTTCATGGGAGATGCGCAAAACAACGTCGCCAACTCGCTTATGGTGGCCTGCGCCAAGCTCGGCTTGGATTTCTGCGCCTGCGGCCCTGTCGAGCAGATGCCGGATGCGGCGCTTGTCGAGACCTGCCGCAAGATCGCCTCGCAAAACGGCTGCGAGATCATGCTTACCCAGGATCCTGCACAAGGTGCCAAGGACGCCGACGTCATCTACACCGACATCTGGGTCTCGATGGGCGAGCCCTATGAGCTTTGGGAGGAGCGTATCAAGCTCTTGAGCCCCTACCGCGTCACCAAAGAGCTCATGGCCCAGGCCAAAGACGACGCCATCTTCATGCACTGCCTGCCCTCGTTCCACGATACCAAGACTACCATCGGCAAGGATATCTACGATAAGTTCGGCCTTGCAGAGATGGAGGTCACCGACGATGTCTTCGAGTCGAGTGCCTCCAAGGTGTTCCAAGAGGCGGAAAACCGCATGCACTCCATCAAGGCCATCGTTTACGCGACCTTAAAGTAACAGCTCTACCGGGGGCTTGAGCTTCAAGCCCCCGGTTCCCTTTTGCGAGAAAGGACCTGCGTTTTGTGCAACACAGACGTTAAGCACCAGGAGATGGGGCGCGTCCTCGGCATCGAGGAGGTCGCGCCATCTGTTTACGTGATGGAGATCTGCTCTCCGCTCGTCTGCGCAGATGCCAAACCTGGGCAGTTCGTCCATATCCGCGTGGTCGATAGTCCCATCCAGCTTCTGCGTATGCCCTTCGGCATCTACGACTGCAACCCGCAGATCGGCTCGATAGAGATCTGCTTCCAGGTGCTGGGGGAGGGCACGACCCAGCTTTCAGGGCTGACTATCGGCGACAAGGTTGACGTCGTGGGCCCCATCGGCCATGGGTGGACCATGCCCGCCTCCAAGCACGCGATGATCATCGCCGGCGGGTTGGGGGCGGCTCCCATGAATCTGCTGGCACGCGAGCTTGGTTTGAGGGGTACGCGCGTTGACGTGGTGTTGGGCGGCCCCACCGCGAAGCGATTGGTCTGCCGTGATCGACTGGAGGCGAGTGCTGTTGCATCGGGTGGCAAGCTCTATGTCTCCACCGACGACGGCTCCGAGGGCCTGCACGGGTTCTGCACGCAGATCAGCGACGAGCTCTTGCAAGGGCAGGGCGCAGACTACGACTACGTATGCATCTGCGGCCCGGGACCCATGGAGGCAAACGCCGTGAAGGTCCCCATGGGGTTGGGCATCTACACGGAGGCGAGCTTCGAGAAGCTGATGGCATGCGGTATCGGCGCCTGCCTGAGCTGCGTTATCGACACCGTTGACGGACGCGCGCGCTGCTGTGTGGACGGGCCGGTGTTCGATGTCAGGAAGGTGGTGTGGTAATGGCCTGCAACATGGCGGTAAACCTCGGTGGCCTTGCGATGTCCAACCCGGTGACAACGGCGAGCGGCACTTTTGCAGCCGGGCGCGAGTACTCCGATTTCTACGATCTCAAAAGCCTGGGTGCAGTGACCACCAAGGGCGTCTCCTTGAACCCCTGGGCGGGAAACGACGCACCGCGTATCGCCGAGACCCCGAGCGGCATGCTCAACAGCATCGGCCTGCAGAACCCCGGCGTCGAGGCCTTCTGCGCAGGCCCGCTTGTATGGCTTGCCTCGCAGGAGGTGCCCGTCATCGTCAACGTCTCGGGCCATTCCCTGGAAGAGTACGTCGCCGTTATCGAGCGCTTGGAAGACGAGCCTGCCGTGAGCGCCTACGAGGTCAACATCTCGTGCCCCAACGTCGATGCGGGAGGTATGACCTTCGGGACTGACCCTGCTTTGGCGGCAGAGGTTACGCGCTTGTGCCGTAAGGCAACCAAGCGCCCTGTGATCGTCAAGCTCACCCCCAATGTGACCGATGTCGCCCTCATCGCCAAGCACGTCGTCGAAGCCGGCGCCGACGCCGTGAGCCTCATCAACACCTTGCTCGGCATGGCGGTTGACGTGCGCACACGCAAACCCAAGCTCGCGCGTGTCGTGGGCGGCTTGTCGGGTCCTGCCGTGAAGCCTGTGGCCCTGCGCATGGTCTGGCAGGTGCACAACGCCGTCGACGTCCCCATCCTGGGGATGGGCGGCATCATGAGTGCCGACGACGCGATCGAGTTCATGCTCTGCGGCGCGAGCGCCGTCGCCGTGGGCACGGCGAACTTCGTGAACCCCAGCGCTGCGGCCCAAGTCGCCGCAGGTATCAAGGACTACTGCGAGTCCAACGGCGTGGCAGACGTCAACGAGCTCGTGGGCGCCCTCAGGGTTTAGATGCCCTTTACCAAACGGTGTTTTCGTCAGCGTCTGACACTTGATTTTGCGGGGATGGCTGCTAACGGCAGGTGCTGCGACGCGATGTTGGGCTAGAGTGACTGTATGCATGCTCGCGCTTTGAACGGTGCGAGGCTTAGAGAAAGGACTTGGAGCTATGAACTGGCGAGAGACAAGCGAGCGCGACCGCATCATCGTCGCGTTGGATTGCAGCGCTGACGAGGCCATCGTCTTGGGCGAGGAGCTTGCAGGGCATGCGCGTTGGGTCAAGATAGGCATGACCTTGTACTACGCTTGCGGCCCTGCGATCATCCGCGACTTCCACAAGCTCGGCTTCAAGGTGTTCTTGGACCTCAAGCTCCATGATATCCCCCATCAGGTGCAAGGTGCCGCTGCAAGCATCGCCAAGGCCGGCGCCGATCTCATGACCGTGCACGCCTCCGGCGGCAGCGACATGATGCAGGCCGCTGTCAAGGGCGCGCACAGGGCATGCCGCGAGGAGGGCATACCCGATCCCATCATCTGCGGCATCACGGTTCTGACCTCTATGGACCAAGCTGCGCTCGAGAGCGTCGGCGTTGCGGGCGCCACGGTCGACCAGGTGACGCGCTTGGCATCGCTTGCCAAGGAGTCCGGGCTCTCCGGCATCGTCTGCTCGCCGCAGGAGGCTGCTGCTATGCGCGAGCTTCTGGGCCCGGATGCGGCCATCGTCACCCCGGGTGTGCGCCCGCAGGGTGCTGCCTTGGGCGACCAAAGCCGCGTCGCTACGCCCGCCTCGGCTTTCCAGGCCGGCGCCTCCCATCTGGTCATAGGCCGCCCTATCACCCAGGCTGCAGACCCCGTCGCGGCTTTCGAGGATATCGTCGCTAGTCTCTAAACATCCCAAAGGGTCTTTGCCCGCGTGGTCCCAAACACGTGGCAAAGGCCCTATCCGTCATCGTCTAGAAAGGCTCGATAGCTCTATGACAGGCAAGCTCTTCGTCATATCAGGCCCTGCGGGTGCAGGAAAGGGGACGCTGCTCGGGCGCGCCATCGCCCGTATTGACAACGCATGGGTCTCGATCAGCGCCACGACGCGGGCGCCGCGCGGAACAGAGGTCGACGGCATCGAGTATTTCTTCCTCACCAAGGACCAGTTCGAGCAGCGTATCGAGCAAGACGGCTTCGTGGAGTACGCCTACGTCCACGGCAACTACTACGGTACGCCGCTTGCGCCCATCAAAGAGCATGTGGCCGCCGGCGATGCCGTGTTCTTGGAGATCGACGTCCAGGGCGCCTTCCAAGTGCGCGACAAGGTCGAGGGCTGCAAGCTCATCTTCATCGCGCCGCCCAGCATGGAGATCCTCGAGCAGAGGCTGCGCGATAGGGCGACGGATAGCGAGGACTCCATCAGGCTGCGCCTTGCCAACGCCGCAGGCGAGCTTGCCCAGGCAGACAGCTACGACCGCGTCATCATCAACGACGATCTCGAAAAGGCTACCAATGAGCTTGTCGAGGTGATAAAATACTACGTCGGTCATTAATCGGCCATGATCATTTAAGGAGAACTATTACATGTCTATTGTCGAACCCCGCATCGATACCCTTCTCGATAAGACTGATGAGGATAAGTACCTGCTGTGTGCGCTCTCTTCCAAGCGTTCGCGCGATATCAACGACATGATGCGCGGTCAACGCGATCGTGCCGTTGCCCTGCAGTCCGTGAGCGAGATCGCAGAGTTCGCCGGCCGCAAGCCCCTGTCCTTGGCCATGGAGGAGATCGCCCGCGGCGAGGTTTCCTATGACAAGGCAGCTTTCGAGGCAGATCAGCAAGACTAAAAAGGAGGTCGCTCCTTGTTCGAGCGCATCTGCTTGGTTCACTACCATGAGATCGGCCTCAAGGGCCGCAATCGAGCTATTTTCGAGAACCGTCTCCTCAAGAACATGGAGGCGGCTCTCTGCGTTTACCCCACAAGCGAGATCAGGCGCATCTCGGGTCATCTGCTGGTCGTGGTCGACGATGCCAGCAGGCTCGAGGAGGTTGCCGGCGTCTTGCGCAGGATCCCCGGCATCGTCCGCGTGTCGCAGGGATGGCGCTGTGCGCGCAAGGAGGAGGAGTTCTGCAAGGCTGCAGAGCTCGCGCTCATGGACTGCGGGCCGTTCGAGACCTTCAAGGTCGCAGCCAGGCGATCCAATACGGATTACCCCGTCGACTCCATGCAGCTCAACCAGATAGTCGGTGCCCATCTGTGTGCTTTCGCGCCGGATAAGAAGGTCAAGATGAAGGACCCGGACGTCAAGGTCTGCGTTCATGTCATCCAGGGCCATGTCTATGTGTTCGCCAAGTCGCAAACCGCCGTGGGCGGCCTGCCCGTGGGCAGTGCCGGCAAGGTGGTGAGTCTCATCAGCAGCGGCATCGACAGCCCTGTGGCGAGCTTCAAGATGATGAAGCGCGGCGCGGTGGTCGTCGGCGTGCATTTCTCCGGCAGGCCGCAGACAAGCGATACCAGCGAGTACCTGGTGGATGAGATCGCAGAGGCGCTGGCGCCCGTGGGTGGTTTCGGGCGCATCTACTACGTTCCCTTCGGCGATTACCAGAACAGCATCGCTCAAGAGTGCCCGCCCAACCTGCGCATCATCCTCTACAGGCGCCTTATGTTCAGGGTCGCGCAAGAGATCGCCAGAATCGAGGGTGCGAAGGCCCTCGTCACCGGCGAGTCCCTGGGCCAGGTGGCAAGCCAGACCCTCGAGAACATCAACGCCACCAACTGCGTGGTCGATATTCCCGTGCTCAGACCGCTTATCGGCAGCGACAAGCAGGAGATCATCGAGCTTGCCCAAGAGATCGGGACCTTCGAGATCAGCTCGAGGCCTGCAGACGACTGTTGCACGCTCTTTATGCCCCGCAGTCCCGAGACGCATGCGCGTGTGCGCGACTGCGAGGACGCCGAGCAAGCCTATCCTGTCGAGGACTGGGTACGAGACATCTGCTCCAACCTCGAGTTCAAGGACTACCCGTGCCCGGCTTACAAGGCGCCCAAGGTCCGCAAGAAGACCCAGGGCATGCAGGAGCGCTAAGCTCGCTGCGCTCGCGTGTTGGCGGCGTTTTGCCAGTGAGTGTGCCCTGATATGAAACGCCAAGGAGGAAGATGGATTCGAGCCAAGTACGTCTGAGCATTCCCGCCGGGATGGACTATGCCCTCTTGTGCGGCGCAAACGACTGCGTCATCCGCAAGATAGAAGAGCTCTTTGCCGCGCATGTGTCGCTGAGGGAGGACCAGATCGTCGTCGGCGGCAACGTTGCGGACCTCCCTGTTATCTGCAGCTTGGTAAGCGACCTCATGTCGATGGCTGCAGAGGGCAACGCGCCTACGGTCGAAGACGTCCAGGCCGGCGCAGACGTCTTGCGCTCTTCGAAGTACGCGCCGGCCATGCTTCGCGAGGACGTGCTCCTCACGTATAGGGGCAAGGCGATACGCCCCAAGACGGCCGGTCAGAAGCGCTATGTCGACGCCATCAGGCAAAGCACCGTTACCTTTGGGATCGGGCCCGCGGGCACGGGCAAGACCTATCTTGCCATGGCCATGGCGATCGCAGCGCTCAAGCGCAAGGAGATCGGCCGCATCATCTTGACGCGCCCTGTGGTCGAGGCGGGCGAGAACCTCGGCTTTCTACCCGGGACCCTCACAGAGAAGGTCGACCCTTACGTGCGCCCGCTCTACGATGCGCTCTTCGACATGACCGATATGGAGAAGGCCAACAGCATGCTCGAGCAGGGCGTCATAGAGATAGCCCCGCTCGCCTTCATGCGCGGGCGCACCTTCAACGATGCCTTCCTCATCTTGGACGAGGCCCAAAACACCACGCCCGAGCAGATGAAGATGTTTCTCACGCGCTTGGGTTTTGGCTCCAAGATGGTCATCACGGGAGACATCACGCAACTCGATTTGCCGCGTGGTATAAGCGGTCTGCGCGATGTGAGAAACGTGCTCGAGGGGCTTAAGGATGTAGCCTTCTGCGACCTCACGAGCTCCGATGTCGTGCGACACAGCCTGGTCGCGCGCATCGTGAGCGCCTATGATGAGGCCGCGCGTGCTAAAGAGGCTGCACGTGAACAACATGGCAAGGCGGATTGCAAAACCGCTGCAAGGCAAGGCGAGACAGGCTAGACGCCTTGCCGAATATACCCGTCGCGGTTGCCGCCTCATAAGAAAGGGAGTTGGTCTCTAGGATGGAAGTCTCTGTCGATATTCGCGATGACGTCGAGGTCTGCGAGGACTACGACGTCGAAGGACTCATTGCCTATGCCCTCGAGCGCATGGGGTGCCCGGATACCTGCGAGGTGTCCGTGAGCTTTGTGAGCGAGGCAGAGATCCAAGACCTCAACCGCGACTACCGCGGTGTCGACAGCGTTACAGACGTCCTCTCCTTCGAGTGCGACGACCCCTTCGAGGCACCTGCGGCGCAGGAGAGCATCGCCGTGGGCGACATCGTCATCTGCCCGAGCGTCATCGACGAGCAGCGCTTGCAGTTCGGGACCACCTTTGCCCAGGAGGCCTCGCTCATGACGGTCCACAGCGTGCTCCATCTTCTGGGCTACGACCACATGGAGCAAGACGAGCGCGCCCAGATGGAGGCGCTCGAGAAGGAGATACTCGACGGCTATGGCCTGACGGGCATCAGATAACCCCATTACTCTTACCAACATCCTCGAATAGGAGATACCAATGGCAGACCTCGAAGAGATGCTCGCCGCAGCGGGCTTGGCCGGAACCGACGGCTTCTTTGTCGACCCCTCTACCTTCAAGAGCGGGTTCGTGACGCTCATAGGGCGCCCCAACGCCGGCAAATCGACGCTTCTCAACGCCATCATGGGCGAGAAGCTCGCCATCGCCACCAACGTCCCGCAGACTACGCGCCATAGGTTTCGCGCCATCTACGACGAGCCGGATATGCAGATGGTCATCGTCGACACGCCGGGTTTGCACAAACCCTATGACGCCCTGAGCGAGGAGCTCAACACGAGCGCGCTCAAAGCCCTCGAGGACGTCGACGTCATCGCCATGCTCGTCGACTGCTCCAAGCCCGTGGGCAAAGGCGACGAGTGGGTCGCCTCGCAGCTCGCGGGCTTCAAGGCCAAGAAGATCCTCGTCGTCTCCAAGGCGGATCTGGGCCGTGACGGCGCGGCCGACAAGCAGGTCGAGCTCGCAAGCATGCTCGCCAGCTGGGACGACGTCGTCGTGCTATCGGCCAAGGAGAACTTCAACGTCGGCGGCTTCGTCGAGAGCGTCAAGGGGTTTCTGCCTTTCGGTCCGCGCTGGTTTCCCGAGGGCACGGGCGTCGACCAGCCCATCGAGGTGCTCATTGCGGAGTTCATCCGCGAGAAGATCCTGCTCAATACCCGCGACGAGGTGCCCCATAGCATCGGCGTGCAGGTCGAGCAGATCGATGTCGATAAGAAGACGGGCTTCCATCGCATCTGGGCCGTCATCTATTGCGAGCGCGACAGCCAGAAGGGCATCATCATCGGCAAGAAGGGTGCCCTCATCAAGAAGATGGGTACGCAGGCGCGTCTGGACCTCGAGCGTCTCCTGGGTGCCAAAGTGCACCTGGACCTCACGGTCAAGGTGAAGAAGAATTGGCGCCGCGATGCCAACCAGATTCGCAAGTTCGGCTACGGCGACACGGCAGAGCTCTAAGTTGGAGCGCTCATGGGGGCTTCGTACAAGGCGCGCTGCATCGTCTTGAAAAAGACCAAGCTGGGCGAGTCGGACCTCATCCTCACCATGCTCTCGCAAGACGGCTCTCAGGTGAAGGGCGTCGCCAAGGGGGCGCGCAAGCCCGGCAGCAAGCGCTTCGGGGCGCGCCTTGAGCCCTTTAGCGTCGTCGACTTGCAGCTCTATCCCGGCAAGAGCCTCGACACCATCACGGAGGCACGCTGCGTCGAGTCAAACGCCGGTTGCCGCACGGATATCGACAAGTTCGCCGCCTGCAGCCTCATGGTAGAGCTCATCGCCAAGGTCGTTGCAGATGGGGAGGTAGGGGAGAGAACCTTTGCCATGCTCGAGGCGGCATGCCGCAGCATCTCCGGGCTCGATGCGAAGGGGGCCTATCTCGTGGGCATCGCCTTCATGCTCAAAGCCATGGCTTTCATGGGGGTGCGCCCTGCGCTTCGCGAATGCGCGCTTTGCGGCAGTGCCGTCGATGGCATCGAGAGCTTCTCGTTCGAGTTGGGCGGCGTGCTCTGCCGGCCTTGCAGCCCGCTCGACGGTACGTCGGACATCGACATGGCGCTTGTCTCCTGGGTCGAGCTGCTCTTGGGCTCCACGTTCAAGGAACTCGGCGCCGTGCAAGATGCCCCGTTGCTCGCGCTCCTCAACTTCGCAGAGCGCTGGGCGGCCGAGCACTTGGGCCTCAAGCTCAAGGCCTGCACCTTTGCGCGCATGCAGCTCATCGAGGGCTCGATGTAGTTTTCATGAGCTCTTTTACGGCGATGGGCCTAAAAACAACTCAAAAGCCCCGTCAGTGCGCTAGACTTCTCCTATTACGCGCGGGGGATACCCGCATTCAAAGGGATCGAGGAGGACTCTCATGAAAAAACTCGCCAAGTACCTTATCGCCGGCGCCTGCGGCGTTGCGCTGGTGGCCAGCTGCCTTGCCGTTGCAGGCTGCGGCTCCAGCAACAGCTCCAGCAGCTCTTCTTCCAACGACTCTTCCACCCAAGAGCAAACGGCCGATGCCAGCTACACCTTGGTGACGGATGGCAAGCTCACCATCGGCACCTCTCCGGACTACCCGCCCTTCGAGAACCTCGTCAAGGGCGAGTACGAGGGCTATGACATCGCCCTGGGCGAGGCCGTTGCCGACAAGCTGGGCCTCGAGGCCGAGTTCAAGACCCTGCAGTTCGACGGCATCCTGGGCGCCATCGAGAGCGGCGGCCAGATCGACTGCGGCATCTCCGGCTTCTCCGTCACGCCCAAGCGCCAAAAGCAGGTCGACTTCTCCGATTCCTACTATATCGACGACCAGTCCATCTGC
>CAVCDT010000056.1:0-15146 GCA_963600995.1 Akkermansia muciniphila
GAAGTACTTCTTGCCGCTCTTGAGGCTCTTGGCGGTATAAGCCTTCTTTGCAGCTCCGGTCACCTTGACGGCCTTGCCCTTGTTCTTAACGAGCTTGGCCTTGCTCGTGGCATAACGCACCTGGAAGCCCGAAGTCTGGGCCTTGTGCTTGGACCACGTGACCTTGACCTTGCCCTTGCCAGCCTTCTTAGCAGCCACGCCGGTGACCTTGTTGGGGGTCACGTCGTAGCTTGCGAACTGAGAGCCCGAGAACGTGGAGTAGTTGCCCGTGATATAGGCAAAGGCCTCGCCCACGCCGGAGTTATGGCTGTAGTCGATCTGGTAATCCTGGCCCGCCGTGAGCTCCTTGCCATCGAGCGTCACCTTGATATCAGGGATGGCATCGCCGTCGGCGACATTAGCCGAGCTGACGCTCACATCGGCAAACTCGAGCGAGCGGCCGTAGAACTCGAGGCCCGTATCGCGTTGGACGCCGCTATGCACCTCGACTACAGCATAGGCCATGATTATCTGACCCTCATGCAGCTCGATCTGATCGCCTTCCTTGTAAACGTTGAAAACGCTGCGGTCGATCGCTGTGCCGTCAAGGGATGAGTAATCGACCACCTGGTAGTAGATCGTGTGCTCGACCTGGCCCATCCAGCCAAGGCCCTTGCCCAAGGTGACCAGCTGGGTGCCCGTACCGTCGTTCTTGGCCGTATAAGTAGCTTCTGGCGCGCCGAGGTCGATGAAACTAAAGGTATAGGTCAGCTCGTGCTCGTCGCCGTATTTATCAGTGAAAACACCAGGCACATAGATGTAGCCGCTGGTCTGGCTGGCATCGACGCCGGAAGTATCCCACGTGATGGGAGCTGTGAGGATGTCGCCGTTCTTGAGCTTGTAGTAGGCGCTTGCAGGCAGGTCATCGCTGAGGTCGCCCGCATAGTAGATGCCCGCTGTCACATAATCGAAGAGCATCCCGTCGTAGCGCGTGTCGCTGGCGCTATGGACCTCGTAGGTCACCTTCTGCTTGGCGCTATCGCCCGCATAGATGGTCGAGGCGGCCTCGGTCCCGTTGACGGTAGTGTAGACGCCCTCGTCGAAACCGAAAGAGGCGGGGACGGCATCGCCGTCGGTGACGATGGTCGCAACGTAATCGGTATCGCCCTCGACCGTATCGCCCACAGCGCTGCCATCGGCCTTGGTCCATGTCACCTTGACGGCGTCTTTGACGTAGCTGCTGATGTCGAGCTCTTTGGCGCCGGCAACCAAGACGTTGTCGACCGTGGTGGGGAACGCCTCGCCGGGAGTGAGGTCCTTCATCGAGATGGAGACGGCGCTGGCCAGCGGCTTGTAGACAGCCGTGAGGTTGGCCGATGAGGCGTTCTTGCGCTTGATGAGGGTCGAGACGCCCGTGGAATCCAGCGTGGCGCCGTCGGGGAGGTTCTCCCAGTGGTCAAACGACCAGCCGGGCTCGTCCGGAGCGGTGATGGAAACCGTGTCATCGGAGGACATCGCCTTGACGCCCGTGCTGGCAGAAACTACCTCGAGCGTGCTGACGTCGTCCACCACCGTGTCGAAGGCGCCGCTGGAGGCCTTGTTCTGGTCGATCGCACTTACCGTGACCGTGGCGTTGGGGTTAGTGAGCGCAAAGGTAGCCGTGATCGTGAGGTTGCCCTCTGCATCGGCAGCAACCTTGACGGCGTTATCGGATGCGCGGCCAAAGCCAGAGCGGACCTCCGCCGTAGCCGTCTTGAGCTGGCCTTGGACATATGCCATGCCAAAGCTGTCGAGGGCGACCTTGCTCATCTCGATGGTGTAGGTGACCTTCTTGCCACCGTCTTGCGTATCCTCGACAACCGCATCGGTCACCTTGAGGGCTTTGCGGATCTCCTCCGTAGTGCAGAAGCCGTGACCCGTGCCGGAGATGCCCGTCAGGCGCGCTGCATCGATGAAGGAATCGCCCTCTGGGTCCTCGCCGAGGGTCTTCCAGCTGGCGTCCTCGCGCACCGTGAGCTCGAGCGCCATGAGGGCGGGCACATAATGCGCGCGCACGGTGACGTCCTTGCCGGGCATCTTGAAGCTCGCCTTACCGTCTGCATCCACCGTGAGCTTGCCGCCGTTGATGTCGTTGCTGATGGTCCAGTAGTCGATGACGTAGCCGTCTTTCTTGTACTTGGAGGAGTCGAGCGTGACCGTGGAATCATACGCGGGGCGCAGGTAAGTGGGGGAGTCGCTTGCGCCGTAGACGGACAAGGCCGGGGTAGAGGCCTTGTTGACCAGGCGCAGGCGGTTGTCCTGCTTGGTGATAGAGCGCTTGAGGTCATCGGATACGACCACGTCGAGGTAGTTGTCGCCGATATCCTTGAGGAAGCCGGTCTCTGTGACCCACATCTCCTCCTTGGAGTTGCCTTGGGCCGTAACGCCGATGCGGCTTGAGGCGCTGACGGGCTTGGAATCATCCACCTCGATGGGATCGGAGACCACGAGGTTACTCGCAGTGCCTGCAGCGTAGTTATCGGTGATCTTGATAGTGCCTTTGAGGGTGAGGTCGTTTTCGGAGTACGCGACACCGCCGGCAGAGCCCGTCGCCGTGTTGCCTGTGATGGAGACGTTGTCGAGGACGGTGTCGCCACCGCAGCTGACGCCTGCTGCCCCAGACGAGGTGTTCCCGGATATAGAGCCTGTGGCATCGGGCGAGCTGATGGAGAAATCCCCGTAGATTGTCGAGGAGGTAAAGGAGACGCCGCCGCCGGCCACCGAGGCCTTGTTGCCGGAGATGCTGCTGCCGCCTTTGAGCTCGATGCTCTGGTCGAAGCCGCCCATGATAGAGGAGGAGGTACCGAAGACGCCGCCGCCCCACATGCCGGCGCTGTTGTTCTTGATGGAGGACTCGACATCCAACGTGACGACGTTGTCGTCATCGTTTAGATACACGCCGCCGCCGTTCCCTTTGGCGGTGTTGCCCTCTATCGAGCTGCGGCCCGTAAGCGAAACCGTGGTGTCGTCATCGTTAGTGTAGACGCCGCCGCCTTCGTCTGCGGTGTTGTAGCCGATGACAGAGCCCTTCTCGATGGACAGCGAAGCCACATCGTCGAGGAAGAAACCGCCGCCCATGTGCGGCTTGTACGCGCCGTAGATCTCTGGGTCTGCGCTTGCGGCCTCGTTGTATGAAACCGAGCTGTCGCGCACGGTGAACTCCGTGCCGTTGTAGCTGCTGTAGACGCCGCCGCCTTTCTCCTCTGCAAAGTTGCTGTCGACAGAGGATTTCTCGCCGATATAGACGTTGCCGCGCTTGCCGTTATGAGAGATGCCGCCGCCGGACAGCGTCGCATGGTTGCTGTCGACGTGGCTTGCGCCCTGGATGAGCAGGGAGCAGTCGTTGCCCCATACGCAGATACCGCCGCCGTAGCCCTCCGCGTGGTTGTAGATGATATCGGTGTTGTCGAGCTTGAGGGTGGATTGCGAGCCGCCCAGGTAGACAGCGCCGCCATCGGCATGCTCGAGGCCGTACTCGTCGTGCACGTTGCCTGCCAGCGTCACGTCGTTGAGATAGACCTTGGCCTTCTCTCCGTCTGCGGTGATGGCGCCGCCGGCGCTGACGTCGTCGTTTGCGCAGCCGGTGATCAAACCGCCGTAGATGGGCGAATAGCCTTTGGAGTCGGACTTCCAGAAGCGGTTGTAGTCAGACAGGTAGCCCAGATGGCGGATGCTCGTGCTGCCGCCGTTGATGGTGAGGGTCGCGTTCTTCTCGACATAGAAGGCGTCGCCGTCACCGGTGCCCCACCAGGCGTCGCCGTCCTTAGTACCGGCGAGGCCGCGGTCGATCATATGGCCGTTGAGGTTGAAGGTGAGCTCGCAGCCCTTGGGGATCACGAAGTGGCCGGCGTCCTTGATGTTCCAATCCGTGGAGAGGCTGACGGTGACCTTGGTCTCGCGCGCCGGGTTGTTTGTGGTCGAGGTGAAATCCTCGATGCATTGCTGGGCATCTTTGGCACTGGTCACGTAGTAGGTCCTGTTACTGCAGCCGACCGTACCGATGGAGTTGCCGGGGTCTTTGGCGCTGTAAGCATAGGCACCGGACGGAAGCGCCATGACTGCAGCGGCAAAACCCACGGTTGCGAGCGCGGTTGCCGCCGTCAAGCGCAGGATCCCCGTGCCCTTTGCGATCGATGTTGGATTGGTCATAGATGCCCCGCCCTTCTCTGGAAAACACGTATTTTTTTATTTTAGCGAGTAGGAGAGACATAAGGATTGCAACGGGTCAAAACGCATCGCAGGTTTAACAAATAGAGGGCGGTTGAGGTAACTTCGCAGCGATAGCTGCGCGGGATTTATCGGCAGCGGGCCGCTGCAACCTGGCGGGAGAGCTGCACGCTTCGCGTGCGTCGCTCTCCCCTACGCGGTTCCGTACCATCACGACCCTCGATGCCGCCCGGTGCCTCGAAGTCGTTGCAAGAACTCCCTGACCCAAGGGCGCGCAGGCGGGCCAAGCAGATGTTGTTACTTAGCCTTGGCGCTTTTCACCTTGCTCCAGCCAGACCAGTAGGTCTTGCCGTTGACAACCTTATAAGCACGCACCTTGAAGTAGTAGCGCTTGCCGCTCTTGAGTTTCTTGAAGGTCTTGGCCTTGGCACCAGCACCCTTGACCTTGACGGCCTTGCCCTTGCCAGCCTTGAGCTTGGCCTTGCTTACCGCATAACGTACCTGGACACCATCGCGCTGCAGCGCATTCTTAGTCCACGCCAACTTGAGCTTGCCCTTGCCAACAACCTTGGCCTTGAGGCCCTTCACCTTGGCAGGGACGATGTCGTACGCAGCGGTCACAGAGCCGGTATAGCTCCCAACGCCGGTGACAGTTACCTTGTAGGTGCCCACCAGCTTGCCGCCGCCGATACTCGCAATGTAATCCTGACCGGCCGCCAGCTCTTTGCCGTTGAGCACGACACTTGCCACGGAAGACGTCTGAACCTTGCCGTTATAGGCAAGACGCGCCTTGCCGAGTGTCACCTGTGCCGGGCTGATATCGATAAGATCAGCACTCTGTTTCTCCCACACGGCAACCAAGGTGATGCTCTGCATAACAGGCTTATCGAAGTCGAAAAGCTCGCCGTCAAGCGCCCAGCCATTGAAGACATAGCCTTCCTTGGTGGGATCAGCGGGCCTGGTGACTTTGGAGCCGCCTGCAACCAGCTGAGCCTCGACCTCGCTGCCGCCGGCAGCATCGAAGGTTACCTTGCACCAATCGCCCTGCGCATGCTCTTGCTGCCAAGAAGCCTTGAGGGTGATGTCGCCCGTTACCGGAGTGCTAAAGCTATAGGCGCCGTTCGAGCTCTGCCATCCGCTAAAGACGTAGCCGCTCTTAGTGGGATTGGCAGGTTTGCTTGCCGTCTTGCCATAGGCGACCACCTGCGACTCGACCTCGCTGCCGCCATGGGAGTCGAAGGTCACTGTGTAGGTGCGATCAACCCACTTGGCATAGAGGGTGATATTGCTTTCCACCGGCGCGTTAAAGTCGTAAAGCTGGGTGCAAGCGGTATCGGTATACCAGCCGCTCACCTTCTTGCTTTCCGTCACAAGGGCATCGGGCTCTTTGGCCGTCGAACCCTTCTTGACGTTTTAGGTTGCCGGGGCCTCGGCGATATCACCCGCGTCAAAGGAAACCGTGAAGATTCGGTCGTCAGTGCCCGTTACAGGCGTCTCGGTGTAGCTAACCTCTAGCTGCTGCGAACCGCTTACCTTCACCTTATCCGCGACAACAGGCGTGCCGTTGAGAGTAACGCTCACGGTATCTGCAAATGCCCATTGGTAAGCGGTGGCGTCCTGATCAGAACCTGCGCTCAAACCGAGCGCAAGCGTCGCATTGTAAGAAGCATCCTTTGCAGGCTTGGCATCCAACGCGCTGCCATCGGTACGTGTCCAAACGATGCTGGAAGTACCTGCGGCAAACTTGGTGCCAGCGTTATCGCGCGCGTTGGCCGCCTTGGCCTGCGCCGGGAAGCTCCCATCGGCTACGAGGGCGTCAACGCTTATATCCACAGCACTCACCAGGGGGATGTAGGAGGCCGTAAGCGTTATAGCAGAGCTCGGCGTGAAGGTGAGGGCATGGGTTGTCGCGTCCTCCGTTGCGCCAGCAGGCTTATCTCCAACCCAGCCTGCGAATTTCCAGCCGGCCTTTGTGGGCGGAGTAACAGACACCGATTGGTCCTTTGTGCAATAGTCGCTCGATGCAGAAAGTGTCGTACTGGCGTCATTAGCATTGACGCAGTTCGTCGTCACGCAAACAGCCTCTGCTACAGGCTGGGTGTAATACTCCGTCGCCGTAAACTTGACATAGGAGACTTCGCCGTCAGTGGCAACAGCCGCCCCATAGGACGAATTAGTCTTTCCCTCATAAGTATATTTATCGACATTTTGCGCATAGACCGCACCACTTGCAACAAGCGAGACATCTGCGGCAGGCAACGTGATGTTATATGCGGCAAATACCGAGCTCGGGATCTGCACCGTATATTGAGCCGAACGAGCATAATCAGAATCCTGAGTCTGAACAACACGCGAAACGATGGTTGCATCCTTGAGCTCATCGGCCGTAAGCACATAGCTCGCGCTATCGGTTGCAATGGCCACGCTGTTTATGCTAGCGCCGTTTACGTTGCTGTCGCTACTGGGAACCAACCCATCCCACGTGCTCGACTCTGACAAGGTCACGTCGACGCCACTGAGCGTGACGGGGTAGTGCGGTGTGGCGTTCACATCGCTGCCAAGCATGGCAAAGCTGGCAACACCATCCTTGGGCCAGAGGATCTGCATGTTGCCAGCAGCGTCCTCGATGGTCCAATACGTCGGCTCAAGGCCGTCCTTCTTATACTCGCTGCTCTTAAGCTCCACCGTAGAGCCAGCCTCAAAGTCATTGATCGTAGAGAAGTCCGAGACGTTGACTTTATAGTGCGGGTAATGAGCCGTTATCGCGTAGCTGTCGGCCTTAGTGGGCATCTGAACACCCGTATAGTTGCTGTCGCTCTTCCAGGGTTCGAGCTTCGAGCCGTTCCAGCTAGTTGTGAAGTAATCCGGCGCGTAACCGTTCTTGGCATAATCGGCAAGCCTGATCTTGAGGAAGGCGTACTTGTACGTCTTGATTGTGACAGATTGGCTGTTGCCGAAGTTGATGGTGAGCGTGACATCAAGCGATGTAACCTCGCCATCCGCAAGCTCGTTAGAGAGAGTACCGTCCTCGTTGAACACGATCTTGCAGCAGGACGTATCATCGGCGACCACATTCGTGCAAGAAGAAGATTCCTTATCGAAGTTCTTGGTGAAGCGCTCGTCGCACAAAATCCTCGAACCGTTTACGTAATCCTCCACCGTCACATACACGCACGTGCTCGCAGAGGGATAGGCATCCGTATCGAGCTTATCGTAGCCATGGAGGAGCTGCGTGCCCTTGATAACGACGTTGCTTTGCAGCGACGTCGTGTCCGCGCCCATCTTGTTGTCCTTCACCACGACGGTGTTGTTGAAGCAGAAGGCCTCGTCGGTGTCGTTGTCGCAGTACACGCCGCCGCCGATGCTGCTGGCGAGGTTGTCCGTTATCACGACGTCGCCCAGGCGCGCGTCACCAGCGAACCAAATGCCAGCGCCCTTGGACGCTTTGTTGCCGTAGATAGTCTTGTAGTCGTTGTACCAAACCCTCGTGCTGTAATCGGGACCCATCACATACAGCGAGGTTACAGAGCAGATAGCGCCGCCATCGGCACCGGCAGTGTTGCCATGCATCGACCCGTTATCCGTGAAGGTCAGATTCAGCGGCTCTGACGTGCAATAGATGCCGCCGCCGTCGTTCTTTGCGATGTTGTTGCAGATGGAGGAGTTGATCTTGACATAGACGTAGACTTCTTTGATCGAGAACAAGCCGCCGCCGTTATTGGCCTCGTTGCCGGAGACGCTTGAGCCGTTGGCAAAGCTGTAGCTATTGCCCTCACCATAGCCGTTGTAGACACCGCCGCCGTTGCCTCCTGCCTTGTTGCCGGACAAAGTCGAAGAATCAAAGCTCACAACGCCCGTTTTGTCATTGTGATAGATGCCGCCGCCGTTGCCGGTGGCCTCGTTGTTGCTCACCGTAGAGTTGTTTTTGACATAGACGGACGTGCCCTCATCGTTGATGTAGATACCAGCGCCACCCGCCGCCTTATTGCCAGATACGGAGCCTTCATTCGTGATGTTGAGCGTAGCTGCATCCTCTAGGAAGATGCCGCCGCCGTTAACTGCGGAGTTACCATCCACCTTGGATCCGCTGATGTTGATGGTAGTGCCGTCGTAGCAATCGTAAATGCCGCCACCGTTGCCACCGGCAACGTTGTCGCACACCTCGCTGCTGCCTTTGATGTCTATAGTGCCGTTGCTGAAGTTATGGTAGATGCCTCCGCCGTTATTGGGCGTGTAGTTGTTGTCGACCTTGCTACCGCCGCTGATAACGAGGCTGCTGCCAGAGCCGTTGAAGTAGATGCCACCGCCGCCCCAAGCGTATTGACTGTCGCCTGTTGTGTTGCTGCTCACCTGGCTGCCGCTAGTAATCTCCACCGTGCAGCCAGAACCGCTGACGTTGATGCCACCGCCGTTGCTGGCAGAGTAGTTGTAGAGAACCTTGGAGTTGCTCATCTTGAGGCTGCAGGAGGATTTGTAGAGCGATATGCCGCCTGCCCTGGTAGTCGCCCCATAAGCAAGCGAGTAACTAGCGCCAACGTTACCTGCGACCGTAACGTCGTTGAGCTCCACAGACGCACCGCCGTTTGCAACGTAGATGCCGCCGGCGCTATCTGCATCGTCGCAAGCGCCGCCGGTGATCAAGCCGCCGTTGATAGGCGCGGTACCGCTGCCGTCGTACTTCCAGAAGCGGCCGTTCTCACTCAGGTTGCCGTTGTGGGCAATAGAGCCGCCATCGCTGGTGTCGCCGCCGTTAACGATGAGCTTGCCCTTGACGCAGAAGACTTCACCGTTGCCCTTGCCGCTGTTGACGCTTGAGGCGTTGGTGAGACCGCGGTTGATCATGTGCCCATGGAGATTGAAGGTAAAGGTCTTGCCCGCGGGGACCTCGATCATCCCAAGGCTGCTGGTGTCGAAATCACCGTAGATATCAAAGATGACCGTATCGCTGTCGGTCTGTTTGCCCGTGTCCTTGATGTTCTGGAAAAGATCGGACCAGCTCTTCCAATACGTGCCGGTCTCGCCTTCGACAAACCTGGTGCGCCCCACATTGCCGTCTGCATCGGCAGCATACGCCTGAGCAGGCATGGCGATGGCATAGGCCGCGCACAGCAGCGTGACAAGCGCAAAGGCCACGAGGGCCAAAGCGCGGCGAGCAATGAGGGCAGGCGATACAGAGTTCATGAGTGTCTCCACAGAAGAGTTCGAATCAATAATTAGGGCGTGACATACGCGTGACGCAGCACACCCAAGAGCTGATTCTACCCCCCCCCCGAGGCAGATGCCGCGCTAGAACGCCCAGAGATTTTGGCTGCAAGTCGCTGCAACCTAGCGGGAGAGCTGCGCACTACGTGCGCGTCGCTCTCCCCTACGCGGCTCTGCACCGCCCCTACCCTCGAAACCCCGCGGTGCCTCGATGCCGTTGCGGGAGCCGCTCTGAGCGCAAGGCCCGCCTACGCGCCCGCCCCTTAGACCTCAAGCCTCACATGGCTGCCATCGGCATCTTTCTCGATAACCACCTGCTTGCAGATATGGCGCTTGAGCTGGTCGACATGGCTGATCACGCCCACGAGGCGATCGTCTTGCGCGAGCTTGTCCAAGACCTTGAGGGCAGTAGCGCAAGTGTCCTCGTCCAAAGACCCAAAACCCTCGTCGATGAACATGGCGTCGATGCGCACGCCGCTTGCCTGGGCCTGGATTACATCGGCAAAGCCCAACGCCAGCGAAAGCGAGGCCAAGAAGGTCTCTCCACCCGATAGCGAGCTCACATCACGGGTCTTGCCCGTATTGCGATCGAGGACCTCCATATCCAAACCAGCCAGAGAGCGCGCATCGCCGGCCTCCTGCTTATGAAGCAGCTCATAGCGCATGTCGCTCAGGATGCGCAAGCGCTCGTTGGCCGCAGCGAGCACCTGGCGGAAGTACACCCCCTGCACATAGGCCTCGAAGGTGACCCTACCCGCTGCTGCGCGATCACGCCCGAGCTCTGCATTGGCGACGGAGCTCAAGTCGTTGAGCACCTTGTAGCGCTCCTCGAGCTTGGCGGTCTCGGAGCGAACCCGGACGATCTTGGCAAGCCTGCTCTTGTAATCCTTGATGCGGCCCTGTAGATCGCCAATACCCTTGCTCCATGCGACGTTTTTCTGATCGAGCTGCGCCTTCCGGGCTTTGAGGGCCTCGATGTCATAGGTCTTGGAGCCGTCGATCTTCTTCTCGCAGCTTTCGATGACGGCGCTCTTTGCCGCAAGCTCGTTTGCGAGCCTGCTCGCCTTGCTGCGCGCCTGAGCAGCAACCTGCTCTGCTTGCTTGAGCTCAATCTTCTCTGCATCGACCTCTGCCTGGGCGGCCTTCAGGTTGGGATGACGCAGGTTGGCTGCGAGCTGGGAGACCTCTGTACGGCACGAAGCGAGCTCTGCCTCGAGCTGGCGCGCCAGACCGTCGCACTCCCCCTCTTTGGCCTTTGCGGCTTCGAGCTTGCCCTGCAGCTGGCCAAGCTCCTTGCTTGCCGCAGCATGCTGCGCCACCTTGCCGTCATACGCTGCCTTGCGCTTGGCATAATCTGCCCGCGAGGCCGCAAGCACCTCTGCGGCAAGATCAAGCTGTGCGGCGACATCGGTAGGGGCATTATCGCCAAAGGCATCTGATACGGCTGCCGCCAAAGCCTCTGCAGCGGCCTCGACATGCGCTTGTGCCTGGGAGGATTTGGCCACTGCATCGCCCTCTACGCTGCGCAGGGACTCGAGCTTGCGCTCAAGAGACTCGACCTGCTCCTTAGTGATCGCCGTGGGCGAGAGCTGCGCCGGGCGGGGGTGCTCGCATGAGCCGCACACGGGGCAGGGCGCATCATCGACAAGATCGCGCGCGAGCAGGCCCGCAGCCTGCCTGTTAAACGACTCCCTCGCAGCAGAGAGATCATCCGCTGCCGCCTTCGCAGCTCTGATCGCCTGGTTGGCAGCGTCCTGGGCGACAGCGAGATCCGCCTGCCGGCGACCGAGGTCATCGGAGCGCTTCTTGACGACAGCCAGCTGCTTGTCACGCGCATTGAGCTCTGACAGCTCGCGCTCGAACTGGGCATCCTGCGCCTCGAGATTGCCCAGGGCCTCGAGCTGCTGCACTAGCTGAGCCTGCCTGGCTGCAAGCGCCTCACAACTATCCTTAGCCTGCTGCAAAGCGCTTGCGTTGCGATCCGCCTCTTTGACCAGCTTGTCGAGCTTGGCCGATGCTGCCTCATGCTTACCGTATGCCGGCAGCTCTGCCTCGTGCAAGGCGATCTTCTTCTGCAGCTCGTCGCGCTGGGGCTTGAGAGCCTCCTGCTTTGCCACCTCATCGCTTGCCGCAGCAACAAGCTGCGCATTGGCATCGACCCATGCCTGGGCGCCTGCGAGCATTTTGCGGTTCTCCTCATCGGCTTGGGCTGCGCCCAGATCGCTGTTGACCGCAGCGAGCTTGCGGCCAATGGACCGCAGCTCCGCCTCGCCCTTTTCGAGGCGCGCGGAATCCTCCTCGATGAGTTTTTGCAGCAGGTCACTAAACTCTGCCACGTGATACTCGAAATCCCCCTGCGCCTGCAGGTTCTGCCAGATGCCCAAGTACTGCGAACCCTCTGACGGGCTGATGCCCCTCAGCTCGTTTTCCAGGTAGCTGCTCTGCGCTTTGAGCTGCGTGCGCAAATCCGAGCAAGCGGCCTTGAGGGACTCCTGCGCGTTGAGGTACGCCTGCGTGGAGAACACCCTGCGGAAGATATCCCGGCGCTCCTTGGTATCCGCGTTGAGGAGCTTGGCGAACTCGCCCTGGGCGATCATCACGATGTTGCCGAACTGCTGGGCGGAAAGCCCCAAGAGCTCCTCGGTTACCTTGCTCATCTCCGAGCTCTTGCCTGCCAGGGAGACGCCGTCTGTGACGCACTCGAGGCTCATATCCTCCGTGGCCTCCTTGAGGCCGTCGTCAGAGCTGGTCTTGCGCTTGGAGACGACGCGGTACCCCTTGGGCGCGCGGTAGGCGCGATATATCTTGCCGTTGTGCTCGAAGAAGAGCTCGACGTAGGTGATGGTATCGGGCGACGCATAGCCGCTACGCACGCTCTTGGGCTTGCGCGTCGAGCCGCTCATCTCGCCAAAGAGAGCGTACTTGATCGCATCGAAGACAGTGGTCTTGCCGCTGCCAGTGGGGCCGGTCATGAGGAACAGCCCGTTGCCCAGACGCGCAAAATCGACCTCCTCCTTGCCGGCGTAGGTCCCGAAGGCCTGCATGGTGAGCTTGACGGGCCTCATGAGGCGACCTCCCCCTTGTTAGCGACGATGGACTCGAACTCCCTGAGCGAATCGGGCGAGATATCCGTCCCCGTCTGGCTTGCGTAGAACTCGGAGAAGAGCTCGCTGAGCGATTTGCGCTTGACCTGGGCGACCTCTGCCGTCGAGAAGCTCCCGCTGCCGCCGCTTTGCTCCCAATCGAGGCGCAGGAGATTGGGATAGATGGCGCGCACCTTGGCGAGCGCATCGTAGAGGCTGGTGTCCGTGAGTGTGACGTGCATGTAATCGTCATGGCAGCCGTTATCGGCACCATTGGCAAGCTGCTGATAGGACATCTTGACCTCGCGCATCTTGTGGATGGGTTCTATCTCGATCTCGCGCGTGGAGACCTCTCCCGCGCTGACCTCGACCAAGACGGCGACCTTGCGCTGGTTGGCCTCGCTGAAGGAGTAGCGCACGGGCGAGCCGCTATAGCGGACCTGCGGGCGGCGCACCTGCTGCGGGCCGTGCAGATGCCCCAGCGCGAGGTAGTCGAAGGCATCGAAGTTGCTTGCCTGGACGTTGTCGATGCCGCCCACGCTCACGGTCTCCGACTCGCACAGCTGCGGGCCCGAGGCGCCGTCGGTGACGAACTGATGGGCGACCAGGATGTTGCAGACGCTTGGGTCGATATCGTGCTCCTCGAGCGCTATGCGCACGGCGTCGTCGTGGTTGCGCACCTCGTCGGCCCTATGGGGCAGCGCCATGCGCACATCCGTGGGGCGCACAAAGGGCAGCAGGTGGATGCAGACCGTCTGCCCATCCTCTTGCAGGCGATAGGACTGGATCTTGCCGTGATAGGCCCTGGCGATATGCAGGCCGGCGGCAGCGGTGATGCCGGAGCAAAAGGCCACTTGCTGGGCGGAGTCATGGTTACCGGGGATGACATACACCTTGGCCCCGGCCTCGATGAGACCGGCGTAGAGGCGCTCGCACTCCTCGAGAGCCTCCCTGGGCGGCTGGGGTCTGTCAAAGACATCGCCGGCAATGAGCACGGCGTCGACTTGCTCCGAGCGAGCTATGCCGATTATCTGATCGAAGGCGTGCTTTTGCTCGTCCATCATGCTGCGCTCATGGACGCGTTTGCCGATATGCAAGTCCCCGATATGGAGAAACCTCATGCAGACCTCCCTTTGCCTATACGCCTTAGGCGATGCAGCCCTTGTGCGATTGTACGGGTTTGCGGCTGCCAGGTGCTTTGTCATCTCCTTGATACTACACGCTTCGAATAAGCTTATGTGTCCTACAAAATGGACAGGACACAAAGCACAGAAACCCTGCAGAGAATCACCATACGACATGAAGGGCAGTGAGGGGCGCCAGCTGCGCGGGGCTCTTTGCTGCGAGCCGCTGCAACCTAGCGGGAGAGCTGCGTGCTGCGCTGCGCGCATCCCGCGTCGCTCTCCCCTACGCGGTTCTGCACCGTTCCGGTCCTCGAAACCTCGCGGCGCCCCTGCGCCGTTGCACACCTCAGGCAAAGGGCAGCACTCACGGCAACTTGCGAAGAATCGCAACATCGCAGGTGCTCGTAGGGGCGAGCGGATGCGGGCGAAGCCCGCTAGCTCGCCCGGTCGCGCCGGTAGGCGCGACATAGTAGAGCGCAGCGATAGCTGCGCAGGATTTGTGAGCAGCGAGCCGCTGCAACCTAGCGGGAGAGCTGCGTGCTGCGCTGCGCGCATCCCGCGTCGCTCTCCCCTACGCGGTTCTGCACCGTCACGACACTCGAAACCACTCGGCGCCCCTAAACCATTGCAGACCTCAGCCGTAGCGGAGCTCGTATTTGCGGCGGATGCGTTGGAGCTTGCGGCACCAGGGCCGGTAGAGCAGCAGCAAAAAGAGCAGCGTCGCTACGCAATGGATGGCGTCGAGCGGCAGCCCCAAGGCAAACGCGCCGAGCACCGTGGCAGGCTCGAGCGGGCGAATGTAGCCGATGATATACCAACTGTTGAGGAACAGCCCGTAGAGCAGCGGGCACAGGAAGCCGTACACGTAGAGCAGGTTGGGGTGCTTGGCAAACACGCCGTGATCGTTGAGCACACCGGCCAGATAGCCCAGAAGCCCCCAGCTGTACATCTGCCAGGGCGTCCACGGCCCCTGTCCAAAGAAGAAGTTGCTCACCAAGGCCGCCAAGCAGCCGGTCATGAAACCACTGCGTCGGCCGAACATGATGCCGGCGATGATGCAGATGGCGCTCACGGGCTTGAAATCCGGAATCGGCGCAAAGAGCACGCGCCCCGCCGCCGCGAGCGCCGCCAGCACCACCGTGGGCATCACCTGCCGCAGGCCCGGCTTGCTCGCCTCCCAGCCGCCCAAGAACACCGCGATGGCCAGCACAGCAACCATGATGCTGAGCAAAGCCGCCTGCTCCAACTGGAAGAACGCGCAGGTCGCCAAAGCGAGCGGCACCAGCACCAGGACCGGTACCTCCATATGCCGCAGGATACCGGAGGCGCTCATCACACTGCGCTCCCGGACGCAGGAGCAGCAGCCCCAACGCCAGCATCTCCCGTAGCAGAGCCATCAGCAGCGCCTCCTGCTGCGGAGCCACCTTCAGCAGCAGCCCCTACGGAGCCGTCAGCAGCCCCGGTAGCGACCTCGTGCTCGCGTTCCCAGGCGAGCAGAAACGCATCGCGCTCCGGCCGGTAGAAGACGCTGGCGGCAAAGAACTCGCGTACG
>CAVCDT010000057.1:0-14269 GCA_963600995.1 Akkermansia muciniphila
CGCCCGGTCGCGGCGTTAGCCGCGACGTAATAGGGCGCAGCGCCAGCTGCGCAGGACTTACCGGCAGCGAGCTATTGCAACCTATCGAGAAAGCCGCCAACTGCACGGAGCCTTTAATCGCACAGACGGGCGACGGTATCCTTGAGCTGCGCCATGTCAAGCGGCTTGCCCAGATGCGCGCTCATGCCCGCGTCTCGCGATCGCTCCTGGTCCTCTTTGAAGTTGTTGGCCGTCATCGCGATGACGGGGATGCTCGATGCTTGCGGGTGATCGCAGGCGCGGATGGCGCGCGTGGCCTCGAGCCCGTCCATCACCGGCATCATCACATCCATGAGGATAGCGTCGTACTCGCCTTGGGCAGACGCCTCGAAGGCCTTGACTGCCTCGAGCCCGTTGGGGCACACCTTGCAGCTAGCGCCCTCCTGCGCCAGGAACTCGACCAGGATCTCCGCGTTGATCGCGTTGTCCTCGGCCGCGAGGAAGCTCTTGCCCTGCAGCACATCGACAACATCCTCTGAGGACGTATCGCCAGACGCCTCATCGGCCACGATGGGGAACTCGAGCTCGACGGTGAAGGTAGCGCCCTCTCCCTTGACGGACTCAACGCTTACCGTGCCGTCCATCAGCTCGACCAGACGCTTGACGATCGAGAGCCCGAGCCCCGTGCCCTTCTGCCTGTTGACGGTGCTCGCCTCCTCGCGCGTGAAGGTATCGAACACATGCGGCAAGAACTCCTTGGTGATGCCGATGCCGTTGTCGCTCACCTTGAAGCGGAGCTTGACGGTATCTGCGGCATGAGCCTCCAGCTCCTCGACCGACAGGCATGCGCGGCCCTCGCGCAGCGAGTACTTGTTGGCGTTGTTGAGGAGCTTTTGGAGCACCTGCTTCAAGCGCGCCTCGTCTGCGAGGAAGGTCTTGTGGCGCACAGCGCTCGCATCGATGACGAGCTCTTGCTTCTTGCTGGCAAAGCGCTCCGCCACGAGCGCGCGCACATCCTCCAAGAACTTGTCCAACTCGATGCGGTCTTGCGAGAGCTCGAGCTCGCTTGCCTCCATGCGGCTCACATCGAGCACTTCCTCCATCAGCTTGAGCAGCTGGGCACCCGCCTCGGCGGCTTTGTCGGTGTACTCCTCCACCGCAGCGGGGTCTTGCGCATTGCTCTTAGCCAGAGCGTTATAGCCCAAGATAGCGTTGAGCGGCGTGCGCAGGTCGTGGCTCATGCTCGCCAGAAACGCGTTCTTGGCAGCGATGCCCTCTTGTGCTTGGCCCAAGCTCTCTGCAAGCTGCATGCGCATGGCGTTATCGCGCTTCTTGGCGCGCGAGACATCGGTGAGGAACAAGACGCCCTTAGCCACGCGCACGCCCTTGGACTCGACGGGAACGAACGTCGTACGGAGGTACTTCTGCTCGCCGTCCGGCATCGTGGCAATGGTGTCGAGGATGCGCGGCTCGTCGAAGTAACTTACATCGGGGATCTTCTCGCGGAAGAAGACATAGGCGTCTTGCGCAGAGACCTCGTTGTCTTGGTTGGCCACGACGAGCTCGGCAAGCTCGTCGTAGGTGCCGCTGCGCTTAGGGCACAAGGGCACAGCAGATATATCCACATAGGTCTGCTGCTCCAAATCGACGAATATGCTCGCCTGGCTCGAACGCTCTTGGGCACGGGCCAGATAGCCGTTGAGAACGCTCGCCTCGCGGTCGCGCTTGGCAGCCAAGAGCTGAATGACGATGAAGGCCACGACATAGAGCAAGAGCACGCTGATGAGCATGAGCCCGAAAATGCGCGTGACGGCATACGATTGCGAGTAGAGGGAGGATGAGGCGCTCGAGGGGAACAAGATCACCAGGCTCCAATCGACCGTCGACAGGGGCACTATGCATCCGACAGACGTATCGGAGGCCCCTCTAAAGTCGAATGTCGTCTCTGTCCCGTTGGTGTAGGCGTCGACGAGTTTTTGCGTATTGGCCTCGTCCGTAAAGCCGGAGGCAGCCCAGTCCTTCAAGTCGCTTGAGTTACCGGCATTGAACCAACGTTCCAAACTCGTTGCAGCGGATACGACGATAGTGTCGCCGGTACGCGCGACGACGAAAGTCGAGCCCTTTTGGTTGTTGAAGAAGGACTCGACGTCCCTCTCGAGCGCCTCGCCCTCGAACAGGCCCAAGAAGACGCCGATCACCTTGTCGTCACGCAGGCAGGGAGTATAGAACACCGCCATGCGGCTGTTTGTGACACGAGACTTGTCGACGAACTCTATGCCCGTCTCGCCCTTGATTCCGTTCTCAAAGTAAGTGCACCCCGTGGCGTCCAACTTGGAGCCAGTGGAGGTGAGCAGCTCGCCGGAGGCATCGACATAGCGAATATGATCGAAGTTGGTGCGTTCCTCGATGTTGGCAAGCACCTTGGGCGTCATCTTCTGATGGGCGGAATCCGAGCCGAAACTCGAGGAGACGAGCTCTATCTCCGTCAAAGCCCCCTTGAACCTGGTGTCCACCTTATCGGCAACGGTCTCTGCATACGTGGTGATATAGGATGTGTTGCGATCGTTGACTACGGCTTTGTTGGCGTTGGCAAACCACACGAAGCACAGCGCTATCAAGACGACGACGACAACGGCGGGGACGGCGCGCGCTGCGATGCGCTGGGCCAAGCTCGATTGTTTGTTGGTTCTGGTGCTCATAAGGCGCCCTGCCTGACATGGGTGGGTCGGGTACACGCAAGATCCGCGTCTGTCAGAACCGCAAGTCCCTTTTGCGGGCAAACAGGCAGATCAACGATATATTCCCTTCATTTTAAAGCATGGAAGCCCCCCCCCGACATTTTTGTGAGTCAGCGAAGGCAAAGAGGGCCGCATGAGTAAAAACTCACGCAGCCCTCTCTCTAGCGCCAGCACCGCGCAACGGCGGCCGGGCGCATCTCTTTAAGCGAACCTAGGCCAGCAGGCCCTGCTCCTCCATGTACGCGTGGAGGTCGTCTTCCCAACTGGGGATATCGGCGCCCAGCATCTCAAGCATCAGGCTCTCGAGCACGATATGCTCTGCCGTGCGCGCATCCGTCGTGGGAACGAGCACCGCATGGGGGTCGAAGCCCGCGTACTCGAGCACCTTGGCGGCAAAGCCGTAGCGGCTCGTCTTGCCGGTGGGCGCGATATGGAAGGTCCCGAAGGCGCGCTTCTCGATGGCCTTGCACAAAAACCTGGCATAAGAGGCGACCGAGCACGGCGCTGCGAACTGGTCCATGCGAGCAGGGAGCTTCTCGCCGTTGCGTGCGGCCTCGAGCACCTCGTGCATGCGGCCGGACTGCGCATGGTAGATCCAAGACGAGCGCACGACCACGTGCTCGGCCATGGTGTCGCGCACCATCGCCTCGCCCGCGCGCTTGGACTTGCCGTAGGGCGTATCCGGATGCGGGTTGTCGAACTCGTTGACGGGCTCGTCCAACTTGGAAGAATAGACGTCGTCGGACGAGACCTGGACCATGATCGCCCCGCAGCCGTTTGCCACGAGCGCCACGTTGCGTGCGCCTAAGGCGTTGACCTCGTAGGCCTTGATGCGGTTGGACAGCCCCGTCGCATCGCGGCGGATGCCGGCGCAGTTGACCACGGCCAAGGGATGGATCTCCTGCGCAAACGCCTCCATGCGCTCGGGCTCGGTAACGGAAAGCTCTGCATCGGTGCCCACGACATCGTAGCCGTAATCCGTGAAGCGCTTGACGAGCTCGCCTCCCAGGAAGCCGTTAGCGCCGGTCACCCAGATGATGTTGCTATCGCTCATAACTGCTTTGCTCCTCTCTCATCACGCTACGCAGCCGCCGAGGCGCTGCCGTTTCTCTTACGGCTCAAAACACACTGCAGGGCGATGACCACGACCAGCAAGCCCACGCCCGCGAAGTCCGAGTACGCGCCGGGGATCATGAGCAAGATGCCGCCCACGATGAGCAGGATGCGGAACACCGGGTTGATCTTGGTGATCAAGTGCCCGTTGAGCGCCGCAGCGACCCCGAAGAGGCCCACCATGGCGGCAACGGTGTTCCAGATGATGCCGACGATCGTGACGTCGCCCTCCATGAGGAGCACCGGGCTGAACGCGAAGATATAGGGGACGAGGAAGGCCGCGATAGCCAACCTGGACGCTGTGACGGCCGTTGCCATGGGCTTGGATTTGGCGATGGCGCTTCCCGCATAGGCCGCCAAGGCCACAGGCGGGGTGATGTCTGCCACGATGCCAAAATAGAAGACGAAGAAGTGCGCGCAGATCTGCGGCAAGCCAAGCTGCATGAGGATGGGGGCGCAGGTGGCGGCCATGATGCAGTAGTTGGCGGTGGTGGGAACGCCCATACCCAAGACGATGCAGCAGAGCATGGTGAGCACCAGGCCGATGATCACGTAGTCGCCGGCGGCCATGACGATGACGTTGATGAGCGTGGACGCCAAGCCGGTGACGGTGATGCAGCCGGCGATAAGGCCGGCCATGGCGCAGGCCACGGCGACGGAGATGCAGTTCTTGGCACCCGCGGCAAAGGCGTCGACCAAGGTGAAGGCCGCGACCTTCACACTCTCCTTGAAGACGTAGGCAAAGCCCTCACCCTCGGGGCGCTCGCGCCAGTTGGTGAAGAGGAAGTTGATGAAGCCGACGACGAAGGCACCGGCGATCGAGATGGCAGCCGACACCGCCATGGTCCTGGCACCCGTGGAGACGAGCCACACGAGCAAGACCAAGGGCAGGACCAGATAGCAGTTCTTAGCGAGATAGGACCACTTGGGAAGCTTCTTGGCCTCGAGATGCACCGTGATGAAGATGCCCGTGAAGTAGAGCAACGCCGGGACAACGGCCTTGGCCGCAACCTCGATGTAGGGAACGCCCATGTACTCGGCCATGAGGAACGCCGCAGCGCCCATGATGGGCGGCATGATCTGGCCGCCGGTAGAGGACGCTGCCTCGACCGCGCCGGCGAACTCCGGCTTGTAGCCGGTCTTCTTCATCATAGGGATGGTCACCGACCCAGTGGTGACAGTGTTGCCCACAGAAGAGCCGCTCACCATGCCGCACAGGGCAGAGGAGATAACGGCGACCTTGGCCGCGCCGCCGCTCGACCATCCGGCCAAGCGGTTGGCGAAGGAGATGAAGAAGTTGGCGATGCCGGTGCGCTCCAAGAACGCGCCGAAGATGATGAACAAGACGATGTAGGTGTAGCAGACGTTGACAGGCGTACCCAGGATGCCGCGCGTGGTATAGAAGAGCTTCTGCACGTTCTTGGTGAGCGCGCCCAGGAAATCCGGGTCGTAGGTGAACTGGTAGTAGAACGCGTATATGATGAGCAACCCCACGACGATGATGATGGGAATGCCAACGCACCTACGGCAGAGCTCCATGATCACCAAGATGCCCACGACGCCCAAGGCGACCTCGACGGTGCCGATACGCGTGCCCATCAGCATGATGTCCGTGCAGTTGACGGAGAAGTACATGAACGACCCGGCGCCTGCGATCATCAGGATGAAGTCGTACCAGGGGATGGAGTTGACCTTGTGGTTGGTCTTGCTCGAGGGGTAGATCATGAAGCCGATGATGATGACGAAGGCCACGAAGCGGGCGAGGCGGGCCTCGGCCTGCTCTGTGGAGAAGAGCGTCATATACAGGCAGTACAAGGAGAACACGACCATGATCGCCGTGACGACAATCTTGGGGATACCTTCCCAGATGCGCGTGTTGGACTCTGCGTCGTACTTGCGCATGATCTCGTCGACGTCGACGGCTTCATCCTCTGCGGCAACAGCGCCGTCGACTTGGCTGTCGAGCTTGTCGGCGTCGTCTGCCTGGGATTTCTTCTTGAAGAAGCCCATGTACACCTCCTACGGTAGATGCGGTCTTACTTGGGTTTGGCTTGAGCTTTTTGGGCTTGAGCCTGCGAGCGGGCATCTCTCATGCCAATGCGCGCTCGCAGGCTCAAAGGCAAGAGGGTCGCTGCCTTCCAGCGGCGACCCTCTCAAGGTCGTGAGAGCTCTTGGCGCTAGCCAAGCGCTTGCTTACTTGGTGGGAACCTCGATGCCCTGCTCCTCGTAGTACTTGGCGGCACCGGGATGGTAGCCGACGGTGGTAACGGAGGCTGCCGTGTCGAGGTTGAGCTCGGCGTACTTGGCATGGGCATCAGCCTGGGCCTCGGCGCCATCGAAGATCGACTTGGTGAAGTTGTAGATCGCATCCTCGGAGACGGAGTCGTTAGCGATGATCACAGCCTGGACGGCGACAGTGGTGACGTCCTCGTCAACGCCGGAGTACGTGCCGGCCTTGATGGTGTCCTTGGCATAGTAGGGAGAGGAGGCGAGCAGCTTGTTGACGTGCTCGTTGTCCAGGCTCACCAGATGGGCGGGCTTGGTGGTGGAGAGGTCCGTGATAGCGGTGGTGGGAGCGCCGGCAGTGAGGAAGGCGGCGTCGATCTTGCCGTCCTTGAGGGAGTCGGCGGAGTCGCCGAAGTCCTGGTAGACGGCATCGATGTCATCGATGGTCATATCGTAAGCGCCCAAGATGTCAACGACGTTGAAGTAAACGCCGGAGTTAGTGGCACCGACAGAGACGGTCTTGCCCTTGAGGTCTGCGACGGACTTGATGCTGTCGTCGCAGGTAACGATCTGGACCTGCTCGTTATAGAGGGCGGCCACGACGGAGAAGCCGTCGTAACCGGCACCCTCGAAGAGGTTGGTGCCCTCAGCCGCATAGGCCAAGACGTCGGACTGGCAGAAGCCCATCTCGGCATCGCCGTCCTGCAGGGCCTGGACATTGGCCTGCGAGCCGTTACCGGAAAGCGCGTTGACGTTCACGCCGGCGTTGTTGGTGGCGTAGTTGGCCAACACGGTGCCATAGGCGTAATAGGTGCCAGACTCGCCGCCGGTGATGAAGCGGATGCTCTGGGACGCAGTAGAGCTAGAGCCGGAGTCGCCGCTGGAGGACGAGCCAGAACCGGAGCTGCCGCAGCCGGCCAGGCTAAAAGCCAGGACAGCCGCTGCCGCAGTTGCAGTGACCGCGGCGAGGACTTTCTTAATCTTCATGTCTTTCCCTCTCTTCTAGCTGGAAGTAAAACCACGCCCCGATCGAGATGGCCCGAGGCTTCTTAAGGAAACTCGAGGTGCGCGAATCCCATCGCACCTCAAGCAATGGAACTACCTTAACAAAATAATTTGGTGTAGTCACAATAATTTCTTGTTAATCAGCACGATTTTCGCTTTCCAAGCGCTAATCTGTGCAACATCGAAGGCAACAGGCACGTGCTGCCCTCACGGCGGCACGTGCTCGGCACATAAGACGAGGAAGGACAGGGTTTCCGGTGGCGCTCGACTCGTACGGCTGGTTCACGCAGCTTGCACAGACAGGAAACTTCACACGTGCGGCAGACGCACTGGGCATATCCCAGCAGACGCTTTCTGCACGCTTGGCATCCCTTGAGAAAGAGCTCGATGCCAAGCTCGTCGTACGGTCGAGCCCGCTCACACTCACCCCTGCCGGCTCCGAGTTCTATCTCTACGCCAAAGAGCAAGAGCAGGCGCGCACTGCGATGATCCGCAAGGTGGGCGACGCATCGAGCGGCGGCGCCGGCGTGCTCAAAGTGGCCATCAGCCCCTCGAGGGCGCGCGATCTCATGCCCAACGTCATCAAGGAGTTCAGAGCAGGACTGCCCGGCGTGCGCGTGATGATCCTGGAAGGCACCAACGAGGAACTCTTACGCTATGCAGAGCGCGGCGAGGTCGACCTTGCAGTCGCGCGCTTCGACCGCAGCCATCCCGGCGTCAAGGTGCGTCCCCTCTTCAAAGAGGAGGTCGTCTTAGCTGTCGATCCAACCCTGCTCGCAGGCTTCTTGCACTGCGATGTCAACCAAGCGACAGAACGCATCGAAACAGAGGGACTTGGCCTGCTCAAGGGTTTCCCCTTCCTCTTGGAGGACGACGACGACATCGCGGGCAGGATAGGTCAGGCTGCGATGAAGAAGGCCAGCATCGAGTACAGCGGCGTCGTGAGGTCGGAGAGCATGAGCGTGCTCTTGGAGCTGTGCGAAAAAGGTCTGGGCGCAGTCTTCTGCCCTAACACGCTGCTCGACGCCGCGGGCCCCGGCAAGCAGAAGCTCGCGCGCATCCATCTCAAAGAGCACGCCAGCTACCAGATATCGATCGGCCGGCCAGAGAACGCAGAGCCCTGGACCCCGGCGCAGACCTTCGAGGACATCCTCGGCGCGCTCTACGGGGACTAAGGGCCGGAGTTATAACTGTCTCTCAGGCCTGAGAGCCGCCGGGCAAGCGCGCCGCAAAAGGCCCCAGGCCAGAAAGCAAAGCGGAACCAAGTAGAGATAGCAGGCATAGGTGATGCACGCGGGCGATACCCCTATCGCAGACAGCGGGACGCTCGATGCTATGGACCACGGGACAAGCGCCGCGACTACAACGGCGGAGTTCTCCAGATGCAAAGCTGTGACCTCTGCCCCGTCGAACGCCGCACAGACGCGATGGGTAAGCAAGATCGTCAGCGTCTGATTGCAGGCGACCATAGCCGTCACAACAGACACGAGAAGCGTGCTCGCAAAAGACCCGGCACGACGGGCAACCATAGACAAGCTCGCCTTAGCCCCCTCTAAGAGTCCCGTTTGCTCGAGAAGCCCGGCGCTGCAAGACGAGATGCATACGATGAGAAGCGGCTGCATCATAGAGAGAACACCCCCGCCCGCCAAGAGAGTGTCGATAGAGCCGTCGTGGGATGAATAGCCCCACACGATGGCGGATGCAGCATCTTCCAAGGGCAGGCCCTGTCCCATAAGCGCAAGCGGGAGCGCCGTTGCGATGCCAGCAGCGAGCAAGAGTTCCACCCTCACTTTGAGCAAGGACAAGACGAGCATCGCCGCCACAGGAAGCAACGTTGCGACGTCCAGCCAAAACGTGCTGTCAAGACGCGCTTGCAAGGCAGCAGGATCATAGGCGCCGCCAACCGGCTGCATGCCTAAGAGCAAGAACGCAACGCACGACAGGAGAAACGGCACGACCGACGTTCTTATCATGGCCAGGATATTGCCGAACAAACTCGTCTGCGTAAGAGAGCTCACGAGCAAGGCGCTGGTAGAGACCGGGGAGCAGCGATCGCCAAAATACGAGCCGGAGAGCACCGCGCCGCCGACAACGAGGACATCCGCACCCATGCCATGCGCCGCCGCGACGCAAATGGGCCCCATCGTCGCCGCAGTCCCAAAGGCAGTGCCCGTCACGACAGAGAAGAGACAGCATATGAGAAAAGAGGCAAGAGCCAGCGCATGCGAATCGCAAACGCCGCTTGCAAGGTAGACCAAGTACGGGATAGTCCCGCTTGCGCGCCATATCGCCGTAAGCGCACCGATAAGCAGAAAGGAGAAGAGTATGCGAGCAACAGGACGGGCGCTCCTGAGCGCAGCTGCAGCAAGGCTCTTGGCCGCATGCCCCCTGAGAACCCCATAGCAGAACAAGCACGCAAGGCAGGCAAGCAGAAGCACGGGGAGCGATATGCCCAAAGCGACCCCAGCAAGCGGGATAGCGGCAACGCAAACCAAAACGACAACATCGGGCATATCTGGTCCTCTCATGAATCCTGTTGTTGGGGCCCTATCATTCGATAACTAGGCAAAGTAATCAAACTGTTATGATTTGGTGATACACACAGGTTTTTATCTGTTTAGAAAGGCAGCTTGTGAATATTCTCCCCATGCGCTACTTCATACGCGTTGCACAAGAAGGCGGCATCTCCAAGGCAGCCGCGTCGCTTTTCGTCACCCAGCAGACCATGAGCTCCCATATGGCAGCACTCGAGCGAGAGCTTGGATGCTGCCTGTTCCAACGAAAACCAACCTTCAAGCTCACCTGCGAAGGCGAGGTCTTCCTGCGCTACTGCAAGCAGATTGAGGGCACGCTAGACTCGCTGCACTATGAGTTCGCCGAGATGAGAGCCGATAAAAGCGGCGAGATAACCGTGGGTATAGCTCAGACACGCGGGAAGATCATGATGCCGCCGATCATCAAGATGCTACGTGAGCAGCTGCCCCATGTGCAGATCCACCTGACCGAGATGTCGAACGAGGAACTGTTGCACGTGCTCGATGAGGAGAAAGCCGACATCGTCATCGGCAACATCCAGCACGGTCTGCCGGGAGTAGAGACCAGAGAGCTTTTCACCGAGCATGTCTGCCTTGCCGTCTCACGTCAATTAGCAAACAAGGCAGCAGGCAATACGGACTTGCAAACCATGGATGGATATCTGCGCTTTCCGCTCCTCCTTTGCGAAGGAGCCGACATACTGGGCTTATGCGCAGAGACGCTTTTGGAGAAAGCAGGCAGCGTGCCGCGCATCGCCGCGCGCTCGCGCAACATCGAAACTCTCTTGGAGGCCTGCGCCTTGGGTTGCGGCACCTGCATATGTACGGATTACCTGATGGGCGGCATACTCCCCGAGCACAAAAGGGCAAGCCTCATCTCGCTTGAGACAGACCTCTCCTACCTAATCAGCGCAGCTTGGAAAAGCCCGACGAAGAAGCAGTCGCTTCTGCAACCGTTTGTCGATGCTCTGCAAAGCACAAGCGCAAACAGCGGGACAGGCGCCTAACCAAAAGACAAACGCCCCGCACATAGCAGGGCGCTGCAAACATCTAAACCTACCAGCAGCTACATGCTCCACATGTAGCCGACGCCGCGAACCGTCTCGAGGCGCGCGGCGAGCTCGGTGCCGAGCTTAGCGCGGACACGGCGCACATGGACGTCAACGGTCCTACTGCCGCCGTAATACTCGAAGCCCCACACGCGACGCAGCAAGGTGTCGCGGCTGTAGGCGTGCCCCGGGTGCGTGACCAAGAACGCGAGCAGCGCATACTCCAAGTACGTGAAGTCCAGCGGTTCGCCGTCGACTTGCACCTGGTAGGTGGACAGGTTGATCACCATGGAGTCCACGGTGATAAAGTCAGACGAGGCGGTCTCCTCACCCGGCCAGAGCAGATGGCGCATACGCACCTGCAGCTCCTCCGACGAGGCAGTAGTGAGCGCGAAATCCGCGTTGAGCTTGGAGGGCATGCGCAAGAGCTTGAGAGCCTCCTCCTCGACCATGAGCAGGGCACACGATTGGCCCACGAGCTCCATGTTCTTCTCGAAATCCGCTACTTGGTCGGCCTTCGAGCTCATGACCTTGTAGACCACCAAATCGACGTCTTGCGCCGCACCGGGGAACTCCCTCGACGAGCACTGGATGCAGTCCGCATCGAGGCTGGCGATAGCATCCGCGACAGCATCAGAGGCATGGAGCCCGTCGTGCACGCAGAGAACCTTTTTCCTATGCATTTCCTTGTCCTCTCTCGCCTAATGCCGCTACAAGATCTCGAGATAGCGGTCGAGCTCCCACTTAGAGACGATCTTGCAATACTCGCTCCACTCGGCCTCCTTGGCCTTGAGGATATAGCTGTGGGTATGCTCGCCCAAGACCTCTCTCATGAGCTTCGAGCCCCTGAACTTCTCGATCGCCTCGCCCAGATCGCGCGGCAAGAGCTCGATACCCTGGGCAAGAAGCTCGTTGCGGCCCATGGAGTAGACGGCGTCGTCGATCTCATCCGGTAGCTCGAGTTTCTCCTCGATACCGGTGAGGCCCGCCGCCAACATGACCGCGAAGGCCAGGTACGGATTGCAGGAGGGATCCGGGCTGCGCAGCTCGAAGCGCGCGGACTCCGCTTTTCCGGGCTTGTACATGGGCACGCGGACGAGCGCGTTGCGGTTGCGGTTGGCCCACGTGCAGCAAACCGGCGCCTCGTGCCCCGCCTGCAGGCGCTTGTAAGAGTTGACATACTGGTTGGTGATTAGCGAGAATTCCGGGGCGTGCTTGAGCAAGCCGGCGATGTAGTGCTTGGCCGTGGCACTCAAGCCGTAGCCCAGCGGGTCATCGGGGTCGTAGAAAACGTTGACGTCGTCGTAGTTGAACAGCGACTGGTGCACGTGCATGCCACTACCGGGATGGCCGGCGATGGGCTTGGGCATGAAGCTCGCATGGTAGCCGTGCTTGATGGCTATCTCCTTCACGATGATGCGATACGTCATCACCGCATCCGCCATCGACATCGCATCGTCGTAGCGCAGGTGGATCTCCTGCTGGCCGGGGCCCACCTCATGGTGCGAGTACTCGACGGGGATGCCCATCTGCTCGAGCGTGAGGATGGTGTCGCGACGCAGGTCGGAGGCGTTGTCGAGCGTAGTGAGGTCGAAGTACGAGCCGTTGTCGATAGGGGTGGCCGTCTTGGTATCCGTGAAGTAGTAGTACTCGAGCTCTGGGCCCACGTTCATGGTGTAGCCCATATCGGCCGCCTTCTTGAGGCAGCGGCGCAGGATATAGCGCGGATCGCCCTCGAAGGGCTTGCCATCGGGCGTGACGATGTTGCAGAACATGCGCGCCACACCGTTGTCCTTAGGACGCCAGGGCAAGGTTTGGAACGTGCTCGCATCCGGGAATACGAGCATGTCGCTCTCGCCGTTGCGGCCAAAGCCCTCGATGCAGCCGCCGTCGAAGCCCATGCCCTCCTCGAACGCCCCTGCGATCTCGTTGGGGGTGATAGCAAAGGACTTCATCTGACCCAGCGCATCGGTGAACCACAGGCGGATGAAGTGGATATTGCGCTGCTTGATCGTCTTGTAAACGTAGTCTCTGTTCGCGGCACCCATGTCCATAGGGAACCCTCCTGTCTAGCTGCCGTGCAAACCAACGTGCTTATCTCATAAATTACAGAGTATCGCGGTGCAGTATTGCAAGCGCGTTACCGATTTTTGGACCGTTTGCATGTTTGCGAGACAGGTGCAGAGAAGACCTATGCAAGCGTCAATCACGTGGCAAGGCGCCCGAATAGCAATGCACGGATGCACGCATAGCGCGAATCGCGGAGCAGAGCATCCGGTAGGGTGCTGCGGGAGCGAGGACTCGGAAACGCCTTTGGCGTTTCCTCCGCAGCTGCAGTGCCCTACCGGATGCTCGGGTGCGGAGTCTGAGCGCGACTGCGTGCGGCCGCGCATTGCCCACTTGCAGCCCCAACACCCTAAGCGCGTTTGTCGTAGCGTTCCTCGCCGATACGCACAGACACGGGGACATCCCCAGCAGGACGCCCCGCAAAGCGATAATCGTCATGCCTCCCTATTGCAGACCCGGGCCAAGACCTAATCGAACAGGCTCTTCTGGTCGCTCTCGCCTTGCAAGATGCCCGCAGAGGGGAGCTTGTCGACGTAGAAGCGCGCTGGGTCTGCCGTGCCGCCCAAGAAATCCTCGGCCTGGCCCACGGCAGTAACCGTCCTCGCGTTCTTGCAGGTGAGCGCGATCATGCCCTGCGTGTTGTTAGTGGTCTTGGTCTTGACGAGCGACGTGTTGAACGTGATCAGGCGGCTGTCGCTCGAGCACAAGGTGATATCCACGTCGCCGTCCAAGATCATCGCGCTCACAAGAGGGCTGCCCGTATAGATGGCGTTCTTGAGCTTCTTGCGGTTCTGCTTGGTCTGGTAGCCGACAAGGGCCACGCGCGCCACGCGCCCGTTCTCGAAGACAAAGAGCACGTCGCGGCTAAAATCACCCGGATCGAGCACGGTGATGATGTTCTCGTCGTCCTCGAGCTCGAGCTCTGTGGGCAAGAAGGCGCCCAGGTCCGCCGACTTGGTATCGGCGAAGCTGCTGACCTTCGCCTTGTAGCACTGGCCCTTGTCCGTGAAGACCAGAAGCTCGTTCTTGTTGGCAGATGCGAACTCCAGCCACAAAACGTCGCCGTCCTTGTACTTGAGCTCTGCCCCGCTTCTGACAACGCGCTCGGTGAGCTTTTTGAGGTAACCCTCGCGCGAGACCTTGATGGTGACGGGATAATCCTCGACCTCGGGTTCAAGCGATACGGTGACGACCTCTTCCGCCGCGACGATGCCCGTCTTGCGCGGCATGACGTACTTCTTATTGATGGCAGCGAGCTCGTCGTAGATGACCTTCTTGATGTTCTTCTCGCTCGACAAGATCTTGTTGAGCTGGGCAATCTCTGCGTCCAAGGTCGCGATGTCCTTGGTGCGATTGAGGATGTACTCGCGGTTGATGTTGCGCAGGCGTATGTTGGCCACGTACTCTGCCTGGACCTGGTCAATCCCAAAGCCCCTCATCAGGTTGGGGACGACGTCCACCTCGAGTTCCGTGTTGCGGATGATCTCGACCGCCCTGTCGATGTCGAGCAAGATAGCCTCGAGGCCATGCAGCAGGTGCAGCTTCTCCGTCTTCTTGC
>CAVCDT010000058.1:0-14046 GCA_963600995.1 Akkermansia muciniphila
ATCTACGAGACCTTCATCGACGCCAAGATCTCCCACTACGCCGGCGCGGACTCCTTCGCCCTCAACGGCGCGTTTGCCGGCTACGGCGTCGACTACGACAACCTGGGCAAAGAGACCGCCCAGATGGTCTACGACGCAGTCGTCAACGAAGCAGACACCGCAACCACCCCGGTCAAGACCTTCGACAACGGCATCTGCACCATCAACACCGAGACCTGCGAGGCCCTGGGCCTGAACCTCGACAGCGTGAAGCAGGCCTTCGAGGGTCTGTGCACGCAGATCGTCGAGGTCACCACGGCCGACGAGTTCTCCGACCTCGATAAGTAAGACGCCATCCCTCAAGGCGCGGGGCAGGGTACGACCTGCTTCGCGCCTTTTGGCGCATCTGCAACTACCATCACATCGATAAAAGGAGGACCGCATGCTCGTCTCGCTGCTAGGCCCCTTGCAGACGGCGTTGGAGCTGGGCCTCATCACCTCGCTCACCGTCTTGGCCCTGTTCCTGAGCTACTCGATGCTCAACGTCTGCGACCTGTCCACAGACGGCTGCTTCACCTTGGGCGCCGCGACCGCCGCGGTCTTCGTCTTGGCGGGGCATCCCCTGCTCTCGATCCCCGCAGCGATGTGCGCGGGCATGCTCTCCGGCCTGGTCACGGCGTTTCTGCAGACCAAGATGGGCGTCGACAGCCTGCTGGCGGGCATCATCGTCAACACGGGGCTCTACTCCGTCAACATCGGCGTCATGGGCAATGCGAGCCTGCTCAACCTCAACAAGCAGACCACTGTCTTCACCATGGCAAGCGACGCGCTCAAACACACGCCGCTAGCTGACTTCTCGAACCTCATCGTGATCGTCGCCTTCGTGGCCGCAGCCATTATCATCGTGAGCTTGTTCTTGCGCACCAAGCTGGGCCTGGCCATACGCGCCACGGGCAACAACCCCGCTATGGTCAAGTCGTCCTCCATCAACCCCGTGATGACGATCATCATCGGGCTGGTTATCGCCAACGCGCTCACGGGGCTTTCCGGCTGCCTGCTGGCGGAGTACCAAAAGAGCGTCAACATCCAGATAGGCACCGGCATGGTGACCATCGCCTTGGCATCGCTGCTTATCGGCGAGGGCTTCTTGGGACGCAAGAAGATACCCGCACGCGCGTGCGGCGTGGTGCTGGGCGCTTTCATCTTCCGCGTGGTCTACACCATCGCGCTGCGCTTCAACATGCCCGCCTTCATGCTCAAGCTCGTGAGCTCCATCATCGTCATCATCGCCATCAGCGGGCCCTATATCAAAAGCCGCTACCCGGAGTTCCACAAGAAGCATATGCGCCGCAAGGCAAGCAAGGAGGCCTCGCATGCTTAGGATCGAGCACGTCTCCAAGACCTTCAACCCCAACACGGCAGATGCCAAGCTCGCCCTAAGCGACCTGAGCCTGCACGTGCTGCCGGGTGATTTCGTCACCATCATCGGCAGCAACGGCGCCGGCAAGTCGACGCTGTTCAACGCCATAGGCGGCAGCTGGATCGTGGACGAGGGCAGCGTGGCGCTCGACGGGCGCGACATCACCTTCGAAAGCGAGCACAAGCGCGCCAAGAGCATCGGGCGCTTGTTCCAAGACCCGATGAAGGGCAGCGCCCCGGGGATGAGCATCCTCGAGAACATGGCGCTCGCCGCAGGCAAGGGCGGCTGGCTGTCGACCATATCGCGCAAGGACAAGGAGGCCTACCGCGAGAGGCTCGCCTTGCTCGACATGGGCCTCGAAGACAGGCTCGACCAGCCGGTAGGGCTGCTATCCGGCGGGCAACGCCAAGCACTCACCCTGCTCATGGCCACCTTCAACGCCCCCAAGCTCTTGCTCTTGGACGAGCACACCGCAGCGCTCGACCCCGCAACGGCCGAGAAAGTCCTGCATCTCACACGCGAGATAGTCGACGAGAACAAGCTCACCTGCCTGATGGTCACGCACAACATGCAAGACGCGCTGCGCATGGGCAACCGCACTATCATGATGGATTCCGGCCGCATCATCTACGACGTGCGCGGCCAAGAGCGCAGCGAGCTCACAGTGAGCGACCTGCTGCTCAAGTTCAAGGAGAAAGCAGGCGCGATGCTCGACAACGACAGGATGCTGCTGTCGTAAGCGGAGCTCTGCCGCCCTGCAACGGGTTTGCGTTGACCCGCCGTGCCTCAGGCTACGGGCTCTTTGCGGTAGAAGGCCATGCAGACGAGCGAGATCACGCAGAAGGCAGCTGCGCACATGAGCATCTGGAAGAAACCGCCGGCACCGGGGGTAGCCTCCACAAAGCCCAGCAGCAACGCCGGGGCAACCGTCGTGCCTATCTGGCGCACAAGCGTGATGGTCGCGATAGCCGCCCCGCTCTCTTGCGGGGACGTGTTCTCGAGCACCATGTAGTTAGTGGGCGCGCCCATGGCAAAGCCCAGCCCCAAGCCCATAACGGACAGGCCAGCCACGAGCAGGACCCCGCTGCCGCTCTCGAGGCTCACGCAGGCGATGAAGGCAAAGCCCGCAGCCGCCACCAGCAAGCCGCCGCTCATCACCGGCTTGGGCCCAAAACGGTCGATGAGCTTGCCGCCCAGCGGCGGGCCGAACATGCTCACGACGCCCACCGGCAAGACGTACAAGCCGCCAGAGCCAACGGGGACGCTCATGACGAACTCCGCGACCTCGGGGATGAGCGTCATCGTGATGATCACGCCGCCCACAAAGAAGCTCACCACCATCGTGATGACAATGGGGCGGCTGCGCAGATACTCCAGATGGAACACCGGGCTTGCGCTCTTGCGCTCTACCAGCACGAACAGCACGAGTGCCACCACGAAACCCGCCGCTGGCACCCAAACACCCGCAGAGGCAAGCGAGGCGCCAAGGTCGGCCACGTCGATACCCTGCAAAGCCAAGAGCAGCAGCAGAACCGTGAGCACCATGAGGATGGAGCCGGGGATGTCGATAGGCTCCTTGCCCTGCGCAACGCGGTTGGGCAGAGACTTGAGCGATGCGATAACGAGCAGGGCGCATACGGGCAGGGCAAAATAGAAGAGCGCCGGCCAGTTGGCGCTTCCCACCAAACCCATGACGAGGCTTCCCACCGCAGCGCCCAAGACGTTGGAGATACCGGCCACTGCAGCAGCGATGCCGAGCGCCATGCCGCGCTTGTCCTGGGGGAAGCTCGCCCCTATCTCTGCGTTGGCGACGGGAATGATACCGCATGCGCCCACCGCCTGGACCAAGCGCCCTGCGAGCAAAACGCCAAAGTTATCGGCCAAGCTCGACAGGCCGCACACAAGCGAGCCTGCCATGAAGACAACCAAGCAGCCGATAAAGACCTTCTTGCGGCCGCGGATATCGGCGAGCCTTCCCACAACAGGGATGCACGCGGCATAGAACAGCGTGTAGATGTTGATCATCCAGATGCCCGTCGTATCGCCTAAGCCAAAGTGCTCCTGGATGACCAGGCGCACGGGCGACACCATGCCCACGTACAGGCCGCCCATCATCAGCCCCAGAAGGTAGATGGCGAACACGGCCCCAAGACCCGCCTTTGCGGGCGCGTTATCGTTATTCACAAGCAAGCCTCTCCAAGCTTTTGTTTCTCCGGCGTCAAAGCATACGTCTAAGTACCGGGCTTAGATACCCTTAAGATCCCAACCGTTACCCGCATCCGCAACTTCATGACCGCAAAGCCCCCGCGACGTGAACCGTATAACGCAAGCTGCCCGCCCCGCATCCACAGCGCAGTCATGGCGCTGACGAGCCCAGCTTTTATCTTCTCGAAACAATCCGGATTATGCAGAAAGCTAACCTATGGGGGCTTGGTTGATAGCCCAAGACGCACCGCCTGCGCACGACAGGGGCACATTAATGGGGCGCAAAGGGCAAAACATCCAAGACATAGAGTAATCTGGAAAGCTACAACTGCCTGACAAACCGGCCTAGAAGGATCGTCCATGGATATTGTTCAGTTGCTCAACGACATCGATGCCGCCGTTTGGGGCGTCCCCATGATCTTGTTCTTGGTGGGCACGCATCTCTACTTCACCGTCCGCATGAAGTTCATCCAGCGCAAGCTGCCGCTCGCCATCAAGAAGTCCTTCATAGGCGGCGGGGACGAGGAAGGCGACATCACCCCCTTCCAAGCGCTTGCAACCGCGCTGGCGGCAACCATCGGCACCGGCTCGATCGTCGGCGTCGCCACCGCCATCCTCTCCGGCGGCCCCGGCTCGCTGTTCTGGATGTGGATCATCGGCATGCTGGGCATGGCCACCAAGTACGCAGAGATCTTCGCCGCCGTGCGCTACCGCGTCAAAGACGCTAAGGGCGAGATGATCGGCGGCGCCATGTACATCTGGGACCGCGCCTTCATCAAGAACGGCAGGCGCCCCTGGTGGGCTAAGCTCGGCGCCGTGCTCTTCGCCCTCTTCATGGCGATCGCCGCTATCGGCACCGGCTGCGCCGTCCAATCGAGCGCCATCACCGGCATCATCACCTCGAGCGGCCTTGCCGCCCCCAACTGGCTGCTGGGCTTGATCGTCGCCATCTTGGTGGCGGTGGTCATCTTCGGCGGCGTGCAGACCATCTCCAAGGTCTGCGAGAAGCTCGTCCCCTTCATGGCCGTGGCCTACGGCCTGGGTTGCATCATCATCCTCGTGATGAACAACGGCGTGCTGCTCGAGGCTATCGCGCTCGTGTTCCAATGCGCCTTCACCCCGCATGCGGCCTTTGGCGGCGCGGTGGGCAGCGGCGTGATCGCTGCGATGCAGTTCGGTGCGGCGCGCGGCTTGTTCTCCAACGAGGCCGGTATGGGCACCGCCGCCATCATCGCTGCGGCAGCTAAGACCAAGAACCCCTCCGAGCAAGCCCTCATCGGCATGACCGGCGTCTTCTGGTCCACAGGCCTCATCTGCGTGCTCTCCGGCCTGGTGCTCATCTGCACCATGCTGGGCAACCCCCAGATCAGCGCAGAGATCCTGGCCAACCCGTCCGTCTACACGGGCGCCAAGCTCGCAAGCACCGCGTTTGCGACCATCCCCTACATCGGCACTCCCGTCTTGGTCTTGGGCCTGTGCACCTTCGCGTACTCCACCATCCTGGGCTGGGGCTACTACGGGTCGCGCTGCGTCACCTATCTCTTTGGCTCTGCCGGCGTGAAGCCCTACCAGGCCATCTACGTCATCGGCGCCTTCTTGGGCGCTATCGGCATCGGCGACCTGGTCTGGACCATCGCAGACATCACCAACGCGCTGATGGCCATCCCCAACCTGATCGTCATCCTGCTGCTGTCCGGCGTCATCGCCAAGGAGACCGACCACTACGTCTACGATGACAACATGGACGAGCTGGACGAGCGCCATATCCCCACGATGGCAGAGCTTGAGGACAACTACCACGAAGCCCGCTAGACAAGCGGCGGGTTTGCGCCCGCTATAGATGCAAGGTCACCAAGCGCCGCAAGCATCCGCCTGCGGCGCTGCTGTTTCTAGAGGCTGGCTGCCGCCCTACCGGCGACGATACCGCTCGCCCATGCCCAATGGAGGTTGTAGCCGCCACAAGGGCCGTCAACATCGAGGCACTCACCGCAGGCGAAGAGCCCCGGCACGAGCTTTGACTCCATGCTGCTTGCGTCGAACTGCGCCACGCTCGCCCCGCCGCGCGTGACCTGCGCCTGCTTGGGGTTGGCGGGACCCACCACTGCGAGCTTGAAGCCCTTGGGCATGCACGCCATGCGCATCACGCCGTGCTCGTCGGGCATATCCTGCGGGCGGCACTTGTTAGCGCGTATGAGCATGCGGTTTACCTGCGGATGGAATATCCCGCACATGAGTTCCTCGTAACTAGAGGCCCACTGCGCGCGCTCCTTGAGCATGCTATGGAGCTCTTGCTCGCTCATGGAGGGGATGAAGTCGATACGCAGGGTCTGGCCTTCCTCGGCAAAGCGGCTTGCGTTGAGGATGACGATGCCGCTCACGCCGTAATCCCTGAAGAGCAGCTCGCCCGACTCCTCGAAGACGACTTCCTTGCTGCCCGATGCCGTGAGCTTGACGTTGGCGCGCACGCGTATGCCGTTCATCGAGCGCAGGTCCTCCGTGCTCGTCTGGATGGGGCAGAGTACGGGCTCGCTCGCCACGATCTTGTGACCGCAGCTGGCAAGCAGGCGCGACCCGCCACCGCAGGCGACGACAACGCTATCCGCCTGCACAATGCGGTCGTCCTTGAACGCGACCTCAAAACCGTAAGGGTGTTTCTCGATAGCCCTGGCCCTCGAATCTGTCACGAGCTGGACCTGTGCTCTGGCACAAGCGGCGCGTAGGACGTCGAGCACGCTGTTAGCCGCGTTGGAGAGCGGGTAGACGCGCCCCTCGCGCTCCTCGACGGTAAACAGCCCCTGCTTGAGGAACCAATCCCTGATCTCCTGCGGCTCAAGCTGCCCGATCACCGGTGCAGCGAAATCCCCGTTGCGGTAATCGCTTGCATCGAGCTGCATGTTGGTGAGGTTGCATCGGCCGTTGCCTGTCGCCAGAATCTTCTTGCCAACGCGGTCGGCTGCCTCGAAGACCGTGACGCTCGCACCCTCTTGCGCTGCTGCGATGGCTGCTGCCAGGCCTGCGGCCCCGCCCCCGATAACTGCGACCTTGCCCAATGCGGCTCCTCTCGTTTGGCGTTTCATGGATGAAAGGATAGCGTCTTGCCGCGAGCGCGACGGCCTCAATGCGCCCTCAGGCGAAAACTCGCGCTCGTTGACCGCTTGCCCTGTCGCAAGCAGGGCTTTTGGCAGTCCGGCAAAACGTACGGCGGTATCATAAACGCACTTAGCACACTTCTCGTGGGAGGATTTCGATCATGGCTTGGACCAAACCTATGCCCGCCAACCCCGTCGTTGCTGTCGCCGGTGCCACCGGTGCCGTTGGCCGCGAGATGCTCAAATGCCTCGAGCAGCTCGACTTCCCCGCAAGCGAGGTGCGTGTCTTGGCATCCGCTCGCTCTGCAGGCCAGAAGCTCCCCTTTGCCGGCTGCGGCAAGGTTCCCGCAGGAGAGCTCACCGTCCAGGAGATGACCGATGCCTCCTTCGAGGGCGTCGACATCGCCCTCTTCTCTGCCGGCGCCTCCATCTCCAAGAAGTTCCGCCAAGCAGTAGTCGACGCAGGCGCTGTGATGATCGACAACTCGTCGGCCTTCCGCGTCGATCCCGACGTCCCCTTGGTCGTGCCGGAGGTCAACGCCTCTGCTATCGCCAAGCACAACGGCGTCATCGCCAACCCCAACTGCACCACGATCCAGATGGTCGTCGCCCTCGAGCCACTGCGCAAGCTGGGCCATATCGACCGCATCATCGTGAGCAGCTACCAGTCATCCTCGGGCGCCGGCGCCAAGGGCATGGAAGAGCTCGAGACCCAGACCGGCCAGTATTTGGCAGGCGAGGATTTCACCCCCAAGGCGTTCGCGCACCAGATCGCCTTCAACTGCATTCCCCATATCGACGTCTTCGTCGAGGGGGGCTACCTTAACGACGTCCCAGAGGGCTACACCAAAGAGGAATGGAAGATGGTCGTCGAGACCAAGAAGATCTTCGAGGACAACAGCGTCGAGGTGGCGCCCACCTGCGTGCGCGTACCCGTCCTGCGCTGCCACTCCGAGAGCATCAACATCGAGTTCGACCGCCCCGTGAGCGTCGAGGACGTCAAAACCGCGCTTGCCGCAGGCGAGCATGTGACCTTGGAGGACGACCCCGCCAACAACGTCTATCCCATGCCCGCGCTGCACGCAGGTTCCTTCGAGACCTTCGTGGGCCGCGTACGCCGCGACCACACCGTATCCGGCGACAGGGGCATCGCGATGTGGGTCGTCGCCGATCAGCTCCTGCGCGGTGCCGCGCTCAACGCCGTCTACATCGCGCAGGCCCTGCTCCCACAGGAGTAACGTCCGCTCCGCTCGACCCTGCAAGCGGCAGGCAGCACGCACTTACCTACCGCATCGACAAAGAAGGCGAGGCCCTCGATCAGGGTCTCGCCTTTCTGCTTTAACACTCTATGCCGCAAGCGCGCCCATTGCTCGCCCTCGAGCCGGCACGCGCCTTTGACCGGCTATTCGCTCTTGGGCTGCCCCTCCGCCTTGGCCTGCTGCTCTGCCTGGTTGCTAAACGCAACGGCGATCATGAGCTTGATGCGGTTGAGCTGGTTGACCTCGGACGCACCGGGGTCGTAGTCGACGGCGACGATGTTGGTCTGCGGGTACCTGCGGCGCAGCTCCTTGATCACAGCCTTGCCCACGACATGGTTAGGCAAGCAGGCGAAGGGCTGAGCACAGACGATGTTGGGAGTGCCGCCCTTGATAAGCTCGACCATCTCACCCGTGAGCAGCCAGCCCTCTCCCATCGTATTGCACAGGTCCAAGATCTCGCTTGCGCCCTCGGCCGTCTCCCAGATGGTCCCGAACGGCTCGAAGCGCTCGCTTGCCGCCAGCGCCTCACGGATAGGTTTGCGCAGATGCTCGCAGTAGTTAACCAGGTTCTTGAAGACGATGTAGTTCTTCTTGTTGGGGACGAGCTCCTGATGGCGGTACACGCGGTTGGCCAGGCCAAAGAGGAAGAAGTCCACCAAGCCGGGAACGTTGGCCTCGCAGCCCTCGGCCTCGATCTGCTCGACCAGCTGGTTGTTGGCCGTGGGATGGAACTTGACCAGGATCTCGCCCACCACGCCCACGCGCGGCTTGGACCCAAAGTCCACGCAGGGAAGCTCGTCGAACTCCTTGATGATCTTGGGATAGAGCTTCTTGGCCTCGCGCAGCTTCATGCCCGCGATGTGCTCTTTGAGGTAGTCCATCCACTTGCGGAACAGCTTATGCGTGCTGCCGGGCACTGCCTCGTACGGGCGGATGCGATACAGGAGCATCATCATCAGATCGCCCAGAAGCAGCGCGGGGATGGCGCTCTTGAGCATAACCGGCGTGAGCTCCCAGCCGCTGTTGCTCTCATTGGTGGAGCCCAGCGCCAAGGCGATGACGGGCACATGGCCGTAGCCCGCCTCTTTGAGCGCCTTGCGGATGAGGCTGATGTAGTTGGTCGCGCGGCAGCCGCCGCCCGTCTGGGTGATGAGCAGCGCCGTATGGTCCATGTCGTACTCACCGGAGAGCACGGCCTCCATCATCTGGCCGGTGACCAGGATAGACGGATAGCAGATGTCGTTGTTGACGTACTTGAGGCCCACGTCCACGGCGCCGGGATCGACAGCCGGGAGCAGCTTGAGGTTATAGCCATGGTAGGCGAAGATCGGCTCCAGAATCTCGAAGTGGATGGGTGCCATCTGCGGCGCGAGGATGGTCCACTTCTCGTCCTTCATCTTCTTGGTGAACTCCGCGCGCGGGAACTTGGTGCTCGCCGCCTCGCGCTGGATGTCGAACTCGCCGGTGGGGGCGCAACCGCAGACCCTGAGATTGTCGTAAATCGACTTCTCGAGCGCCTCGTTGTCGACCATGTTGCGCCCGTCGCTTTGCTGCTTGAGCGCAGCGAGCAGCGAGCGCAGGCGGATACGCGCCGCACCGAGATTGCTCACCTCGTCGATCTTGAGGCAGGTGTAGACCTTGCCGCTGGCCTCCAAGATCTCCTGCACCTCGTCGGTAGTGAGGGCATCCAAGCCGCACCCGAAGCTGTTGAGCTGGATCATATCGAGGTCGTTGCGCTGGGTGACGACCTTAGCCGCGCGATAGAGGCGCGTGTGGTACATCCATTGGTCGTAGACGCGCAGGTCGCGCTCAACGGCACCCAGATGCGCGACGGAATCCTCCGTGAGCACCGCCAGGCCGTAGCTCGTGATGAGCTCCGGGATGGCATGGTTGATCTCGCGGTCATTGTGGTAGGGACGGCCCGCCAAGACGATGCCGTGGCTGCCCGTCTTCTCGAGCCAGGACAAGACCTCCTCGCCCTTGGCGCGCATAGCGGCCTTAAAGCCATCGTCCACGCCCCAGGCGACCTCGACCGCGTCGTTTATCTCCTCGCGCGAGGGGAACAAGTCGCGCGCCACATCCACGCCGCGCGCAGCGAGCTGCTCGCGACGCTTGACGTTGAGCTGCTCGTAGAGGCGCAGCTTGAGGGCCTCTTTGTCGTGGTAGGGCAAAAACGGGTTGAGGAAGTCGATGTCGCTGCTGCGGAGCTCGTCGACGTTGAGCTTGAGCGCCTCGCTGTAGCTCATGACGATGGGGCAGTTGTAGTGGTTGTTGGCGGTGCTGTCCTCGCTGCGCTCCCAACGCGCACAGGGCATCCAGATGAAATCGATGTCGCGTGAGAGCAGGTCCATGATATGGCCATGGGACAGCTTGGCCGGATAGCAGACGCTCTCGGAGGGCATCGACTCGATGCCCGCCTCGTAGGTCTTCTTGTTGCTGGGGGCAGAGAGCTCCACGTGATAACCAAGCGTGGTGAACAGGCTGTGCCAGAAGGGGTAGTTCTCGTACATGTTGAGCGCGCGTGGGATGCCCACCGATCCGTACTTGGCCTCGCTGCGCGGCAGGACCTCGCGGTCGAAGAGCAGCTTCTCCTTGAACTCGAAGAGGTTGGGCACCTTGGCCACGGCATCCGCATGGCCCGCGCCCTTCTCGCAGCGGTTGCCGGTGATGAAGCGGCGGCGCTTGCCCGTCTGCTCGTCCTTGCCAAAGTCGTTAGTGGTGAGCAGGCACTTGTTGTCGCATTTCTGGCAGCGAACCGTAGTGTGCTTGACCTCGATCTGGTCGATCTGGTCCGGGGTCAGAAGCGTCGAACCCTCCGCGGTCGCGCGGTCGCGTGCCAGCAAGGCAGCGCCGTAGGCGCCCATGTTGCCGGCGATGTCCGGACGGACGGCCTCATGCCCTGCGAGGTTCTCGAAGGCGCGCAGGACGGCGTCGTTGAGGAAGGTACCGCCTTGGACGATGACCTTGTCGCCCAGCTCGCTCGCATCGCGCAGCTTGATAACCTTGAACAGCGCATTCTTGATGACGGAGTAGCTCAAGCCAGCAGAGATGTCGCCCACGGTGGCGCCCTCTTTCTGGGCCTGCTTCACGCGGGAATTCATGAAGACGGTACAGCGGCTGCCCAAGTCGACGGGCGCTGCGGCATGCAGGGCCTCCTTCGCGAAGTCCTGGACAGTAAAGCCCAGGCTGCTAGCAAAGGCCTCGATAAAGGAGCCGCAACCAGAGGAGCATGCCTCGTTGAGCATGATGTGCTCGATCACACCGTCTTTGACGCGCAGGCACTTCATGTCCTGTCCGCCGATGTCGAGGATGAACTCGACGCCCGGGAGCATCTCCTGCGCGCCGCGCAAGTGCGCGACGGTCTCGATCTCACCGCTATCGGCCTTCACGGCCTCGAGCAAGAGGCCCTCGCCGTAGCCGGTGACCGTCGTATGGCCTACCTCGACCAGCAGGTTGCCGGCCTCGTCCTTGGGCATGGCGTCCCAGAACTCGCCCAGCATGCGGCGGCAGGTACCCAAGACGTCGCCCTTGTTGGAGGCGTAGAAGCTCTTGAGAAGCTCTCCGTCTTGGCCGATGAGCGCGCTCTTGAGCGTCGTAGATCCGGCATCGATGCCCAGATAGACGCGACCACGATAGCTATCGAGGTCTCCGCGGGGGACAGCGTGCTTCGCATGGCGCTCGTTGAAGGCGCGATAGTCCTCCTCGCTGGCAAAGAGCGGGTCGAGGCGCACGACCTCGCTGCCCTGGATATCGCCCAGATCACGCAGGCGGCGGGCAACCTCGCTCAAAGTGAGGTGCTCGTCATTGGAACCGCTCGAGATAGCCGCACCGCGCGCCACGAAGAGATGGCTATCCGCAGGCTCGACTGTGGTCTCGCTCGTCAGGCCCAAGGTCTCGACGAAGCGCGCCTTGAGCTCGGAGAGGTAATGCAGCGGGCCGCCCAAGAAGGCCACGTTGCCGTGGATGGGACGGCCGCAAGCCAAACCGGAGATGGTCTGGGTCACGACGGACTGGAAGATCGAGGCGGCGATGTCCTCCTTCTTGGCGCCCTCGTTGAGCAAGGGCTGCACGTCCGTCTTGGCAAAGACGCCACAGCGCGACGCGATGGGATAGATGATCGTATGGTTCTTGGCGAGCTCGTTGAGGCCGCCGGCATCCGTATCGAGCAAGCTGGCCATCTGGTCGATGAAGGCGCCCGTGCCGCCAGCGCAGGTGCCGTTCATGCGTTGCTCGATGCCGCCGTCGAAGTAGATGATCTTCGCGTCCTCGCCGCCGAGCTCGATGGCGACGTCCGTCTGGGGGATCAAGGCCTCTACGGCATGCTTATCGGCGATGACCTCCTGGATGAAGGGAACCTTGAGCCAGCCGGCCAGCAAGAGACCGCCGCTGCCCGTGATGGTCACAGCAGCGTCTGCATCCCCCACCTCGTCCAAAGCCTCCTGCACGATCTCGATGACCGTCGCGCGCACATCAGAGTGATGGCGGCGGTAGACGGAGTAGGCCACGTTGTCGCCTGCGTCGAGTGCAAGGAGCTTGACGGTGGTCGAGCCGACGTCGATGCCGATGCGAAGCATGCCGCTAGAAGTTGCTGTCATGTAGTCTCGATTCTCCAAAGAGCGATTGAAAGCGAATCCCTAGTTCTTGAGGGAGTTGATCGGCGCAGGGAACCTGCCCCCGCGATGGGCGAATACAGTGCCTGCGTTCTTGTTGACGGGCATGACCGGCGCCTTGCCAAAGAGCCCGCCGTAATCCACGCAACCGCCCACGTCCTGCCCGATAGCCGGGATCAGGCGCACTGCAGTGGTCTTGTTGTTGATCAGGCCGATAGCGGACTCGTCGGCGATGATGCCGGCGATGGCCTCGACGCTGGTGTCGCCGGGGATGGCAATCATGTCCAGACCCACGGAGCACACGGCCGTCATAGCCTCGAGCTTCTCGAGCGTGAGGCAGCCCGCCTGCGCGGACCTGATCATGCCCGCGTCCTCGGACACGGGGATGAAGGCGCCGCTCAAGCCGCCCACAGAGGAGCTGGCCATCACGCCGCCCTTCTTGACGGCATCGTTGAGCAGGGCGAGCGCGGCAGTAGTGCCGGGAGCACCCACCTGTCCCACGCCGATGGTCTCCAAGATCTCTGCCACGGAGTCGCCCTCCGCCGGCGTGGGAGCCAAGCTCAAGTCGAGGATGCCGCGCTGGTAGCCCAAGCGCTTGGATGCCTCGCGGGCGATGAGCTCGCCCGCGCGCGTGATCTTGAAGGTGGTCGCCTTGATGGCCTCGGCGATCTGCGTCATGGATGCCGTGGTGGGCATATCCGCGAGGACGGCGCGGACCACGCCAGGGCCCGAGATACCCACGTTGACGACCTCGCCCGGCTCGCCCGCGCCATGGAACGCACCAGCCATGAAGGGGTTGTCCTCTACAGCGTTGCAGAAGACGACGAGCTTGGACGCGCCGATGCACTGCCTGTCGGCCGTAAGCTCCGCGCACTCACGGATGACCTGCGCCATACGCAGCACGGCGTCCATGTTGATGCCGGCCTTGGTCGAACCCACGTTGACAGAGGAGCAGACGCGATCCGTCACGCTCAAGGCCTTGGGGATGCTGTTGATGAGGCGCTTATCCGCATCGGCCATGCCCTTTTGCACCAGGGCGCTAAAGCCGCCCACGTAGTCGACGCCGACCTCCTTGGCGGCCTTGTCCATGGCAATGGCGATGGGTGTGAGGTCTTGCGCCGTAGTTGCCGCAGCCAAGCCAGCGACGGGTGTGACGGATATGCGCTTGTTGATGATGGGGATGCCGTACTCGCGCTCGAGCTGCTGGGCCGTGGGGACCAGGTCCTGTGCCGCCGTGGTGAGGCGGTCGTAGACGCGATCTGCCATGACGCTGATGTCCTCGTTGACGCAACCGTACAGGTTGAGCCCCAAGGTGATAGTGCGGATATCGAGATTTTGCTGGGTGACCATGGAGATGGTCTCGACAACGTGATCGGTTGTGACAGGCACAGCTGCTCCCTTGCATAGGTTTATCGTAAAAAAGCCAGTGTTTTATTGTACCTGATAGCCAAGATGGGCTCTCTTTAGCAGGGCCTATCCTGCAC
>CAVCDT010000059.1:0-7079 GCA_963600995.1 Akkermansia muciniphila
CGTCTTTGGCAGCTGTACGCAGCTTTTGGGTAAGCGCATCGTTGTAAGAACCGCTCTTGTCGAAAGCTGTGAGCTTGCTTCCCAGCAGCTCGACGCCGTTGCAGAAGGCCCCGTTCCCTTTGAAGTACATGGTTTTAGTGCTGTTCCATCCGGACTTGGCTTTGCCAGATGCTTTGACCTGGTACTTGATACCGTCAACCGCAACTATGCGTACACCCGTGCCTCTTTGCAGCACGCCGTTCTTGTTGAAGACATAATAGCTGCCCTTGACCTTGAAGCTGCCGCCTGCCAAGGCATCGCCGCTGCTGTTAAAACGATAGCGTTTGCCTTTGACGATCACCCATTTGGAGGTGACCATGCGGCCCTTTGCGTCGTAGTAATGGATCTCTCCATTGCGCTTGATAAGACCCTTCTTGGTGGAGACGCCTGCACCGGAGATTTTCTTGCCCGGCCAGACCGTGCTGCGCGTCAATGTCACGTGATAGATGCCCGCCCCGGCGTAGTGGACACCGCCGGCTACACCGCCAACAGCGTAGTTTCTCTGCTGGGGGTCGTAGACGAGCCCGTTGATGCGAGCCCAGCTGTGCCCGCCGCTCGACACGCACTCGCATTTCTTATAGCCGATGGCATTGCCCATGTAAGCCATGGCAAAGCCCATCGAGTTGCAGTCCCCCGCCTTGCTCACGAACACGTCGTTGGCAAAGAGGCGCCACCAGCCGTTAGCGGTGGTCCAATGATGCAAAACGCGCTCGGTGATCTTTTTGGGATTGGTGATGTAGGCGAAGCTCTTCTTGAGCTTGGTGCTCTTACTCGAAGCCGGGCTTGCGAGCTTGTCTAGGAGCTTTTGGGCTCGCACCATCGTTACAAGCTCTGCTTTGACGTTGTTGTTTGTCAGAACGGCCTGTCCGTATTTGTTGAGCCTGACACCGTTGACCACCTTGTTGACCGTTGCGCTCGCCTTGGCTTTGGTTGCCGGGGTGAAGCGGTAGTAGATACCGTAGACACAGCGCCATCCTGCGCGCTGGACGCCTTTGCTGTCGAAGAAGTAAGTCTTGTTGTTGATGCTCACGAGCCCTTTGGCCTTCTTGCCGTGGACCTTGTAGCTCACCTTGCAGCTGCTTTGGGACCATTTGCCCTTGGCGGATATCACCTTTGCATCAGGTGACGCCTGTGCGAGCGCTTCTTGAGGCGCTGCTGTCACTGCCCCCGCCAGTAGAATACCTATGCAGGCAAAGGCAATAGCAGGCCTGATAGTCATCTTAGGCAAGGATCCTATCTTCATCCCCACGGCTTCCTCCTTTATAACCGCAATAACCGAGACTGCTCTGTCAACAGCGGTGCTCGGAGCCTCATGTCGTTATTCTATCGACATCTAATCCACTTTGGCCCTGTTTGCTGTTAATCCTTATTGACAAACGCCTTAAGAAAGCTATTCGCAACCTTGCGCTGGTAGAATGGCACACCGTGTGCTGGGATAGCAGGGGAGATATGCATATGGGAAACGCGCAGCAAAAGCTCATGGATGCATTGGATGAGCTCATGCTCGAAAAGCCGCTCGATCATATCCGCGCCGTCGAGATAGCCGATAAGGCAGGTGTGAGCAAGCAGACCTTCTACAACCATTACGCAGATAAGTTCGCGCTGATGGAGGCTATGTTTCGCAAGAAGTTCGAGGAGCCCTGCGAGCTGCTCACCAATCTGGAGCCGCATCGCAAATGCGGGCTCGCCTTCTTCGACATCTGCCGCAAGAACCGCGTCTTCCTCCACAACGCCTTCTTCTCCAAAGACGTCAACGGACTCTTCGGCGCGATGCAGCGCATGCTCCGCGAGGATTACTCGACGCGCCTTAATCTCCAAGGCATAGAGATCACAGAGGAGATTCAGTTCGCTGTGGATTTCTACTCCAAAGGCGTTGCTGGGTTTACGAGGCGCTGGGTAGAAAACGGCATGGAGATCGAGGACGCCAAGGCAGCTCATCTGATATACGGATGCATGCCTGCGATCTTGCGCCCGTATTTCGAGGAGTAACCCCCTCACCACAATCGGGTGATAGCGGCTCTAAGGCAAATTCAAACGCGCAGGTCACCGCAGTGTGATTATTCTGCGCTGACTATAAAATTTTTCCCAGAATTGGACTGACTCACTCATTGGTCAATTCACATTCCGCCCTTTGCTCCGTACTCTGAACTCATGTGGCAACAAGGTTTGTTGTTATGAATGGAGGAGAAAATGGCAAGCAAACAAGGAATGAGCCGCCGCAGCTTTCTGTCTGGCGCTGCCGCACTGGGCGCAATCGCCGGTGCCGCAGGCCTTGCTGGCTGCGCACCCAAAGTCGTCTCCGTCTCCGGCCTCGACCCGGATGCGGTAGGCGCGAGCTCCGGCACGGCGGGCTTTGACGGCACGGGCACGATGCCCTGGCTGGGCGAGGCTCCCTCTGTCGACGACAGCGCCTGCGAGACGCTCGAGGCGGATGTCGTCGTCATCGGCTTGGGTTGCGCTGGCGTGCCCGCAACGCGCGCTGCGGCAGAGGCCGGCGCCAAGGTCATCGCCCTCGAGGCCAGCGCGCAGATCAACAGCGCGGCAAGCGACATGGCCATCTTCGGTGGCAAGACGCAGGCCACCTGGAAGCGCGGCGATGGCTTCATGGACAAGAAGGCCGTGGTCAACATGCACATGGAAGAGTGCAGCCACCACAGCAAGTTCTCTATCATCTCCAAGTACTACGACGTCTCCGGTGAGGCTCTCGACTGGTTCTTGGAGCCCAGCGACATCTACATCGCCAAGGAGACCTACGAGGAGGTCCCCAAGGCAAAGCGCGACAACTATATCTACCCCTACTTCTATCCCATGCTCGAGACCTACAAGATCGAGGACGAGGATATGCCCTGCTATCCCACGTCTGTGGGCTTCAGCAGTTTGGTGACCGTGCAAAACGACAACCTCAAGGCTGCTCAGGACGCCGGCGCAGAGGTCTACTACAACACCAAGGCCCTCAAGCTCATCACCGATGACTCCGGCGCCGTCACGGGCTGCTACGCTCAGGACACTACCAACAGCCAGTACTACAAGATCAACGCGAAGGCCGTCATCATCGCCACCGGCGACTACCTTGCAAACGAGGACATGATGAAGTACTTCGCTCCGGCTTGCGTTGAAAACGGCAACCAGATCCTGTCCCTCGATGTGGACAGTACGGGCGCCTACACCAACATCGGCGATGGCCACAAGATGGGCGTCTGGGCAGGTGCCGCCATCGAGCAATGGCATGCCCCGATGATCCATCACATGGGCGGCGGCGCAGGCGCCGACGGCCGCGGTGTTATCGGCAACAACGGCTATCTCTTCCTCAACCTGCGCGGCGAGCGCTTCATGAACGAGGACGTTCCCGGCCAGCAGATGGAGAACCAGATCGAGCTGCAGCCCCAGCGCAAGGCTTATCAGTTCTTCGACAGCAACTGGCCCAAGCAGCTCAAGTACTTCCCCGCAGCGCATGGCATCGCTTGCATCTACCGTAAAGACGCCCTGCCCGATTGGATGCCCTCCGGCCTGCGCATCAACGTGCGCTGCGACGACGACATCAAGACGGCTGTCGACGAGGGTCGTTGCCTCAAAGCGGACACCATCGACGAGCTCTTGGGCATGATCGACGGCATGGACGTCGACAACGCCAAGAAGTCCATCGAGCGCTACAACAAGCTGTGCAAGAAGGGCGATGACACCGATTTCTCCAAGAAGTCGCAGCGCATGTTCGCACTCGAGAACGGCCCCTTCTACGCGGCAGAGTGCGGCGTTGCCCTGACGCTTGCCAACCTGGGCGGCTTCGAGAGCGACGAGGAGTGCCGCGTCTACAACACGGACCGCGAGGTCATCAAGGGCCTCTACACCTGCGGCGCACCGCAGGGCGGCCGTTTCAACGTGCAGTACCCCATCTCGCTCAAGGGCCTGTCTGCAGGCATGTGCATGGTCTTCGGCAAGGTCGCCGGCGAGAACGCAGCAAAGCTCGCTTAGAACCTGCATGAGAAATCAACGTTGAGAGAAACGCAAAGGAGGTTTGAGAGCAAATGAGCGACACCGCAAACAAGTCGCAAGAGACTAAGACGCCGGCAGCGGCCAAGCCCAAGAAGGCGCGTCGTACGCCTATCATCGTCGGAGTCGTCGCCGTTGTGATTATCGCTGCTATCGGCGGCGGACTGGTATGGCATGAGCAGCCCAGCTTCTGCAATGCCATCTGCCATACGCCCATGGACGGCTATCTCGCAACCTACGAGGCAGAGCCCGGTCAGCCCGCTACGGACAAATGGGGTAACGAGGTCTCGGATGCGAGCAGCATGATGGCTGCCCTGCATCGCCAGAAAGGCGAGGAGAACGGCGAGGCCATCACCTGCCTGAGTTGCCATACGCCTACGTTGAGCGAGCAGCTCACCGAGGGCGCCCACTGGGTGAGCGGGTCCTACAACGTCTCGCAGACGCTGGACGAGACCTTCGTTCCCACCGAGCGCGACGGCAACCAACTCACCGAGGCCCGCGGAACCGATGCCGAGTCCTTCTGCCTCAACAGCGGCTGCCACGTCAACGACGACGGCTCCGTCATGACCAAGGAGGACCTCGAGAAGCTCACGGCAGACGAGTACGGCGATCGCAACCCGCACGCCACTGACTCCAGCCTGCCCAGCAATCATACGGCGAAGCTTGCCTGCACGGATTGTCATAAGGGCCACCGCGCAAGCGTCATGGGCTGCTCGCAGTGCCACAGCGACTCCAAGATCCCCGAGGGTTGGCTGTCGAGCTCCCAGGCAAGCGAGCTCGAACCCACCGCTTTGGAGGAAACCGAGTAAGCGCCTAGCGCATTGCTTTCGCATTGAGCTGCAATCTGCAAAGGGACCTGCTTTATGCGGGTCCCTTTCTTATAGCCGCCGTCAACTTGGCAACGATATCTCCAAGACTCACCTGGAAAGATCACGATTGCCACTCAAAGCGGGTTGCAAGGTCTTTCTTTACTCGTTGCGCATCGTTTGCCCCAACGATGGTGCGATGGGCGTTTAGAATAGACAGCGAATGAGGATTTTTCACAAACGCAGGTGATGACGCTATGAATGATAACCAGCAGCCGATAAAGAGCCGCGAAGCCGGATTCTCCTTGGCCGAGCTTCTCATAGTGGTCGCTATCATCAGCGTGCTCGTAGCCATATCCATGCCCATCTACGACGCACAGCTTGAGAAGAGCCGCAAAGCGACGGACATGGCCAACGCCAGGAGCATCTATGCAGCGCTCATGGTGGGCCTTAATTCAGGCGACATAGAGTTCACCGATCCTACCGTCAAGGGAGACGATTCCAAGCTCTCGTGCATTGCCGTGGTTGTCGGGCCCGATTCCCAGCAGGTTTTCCTAAGCGGAAACGTCAAGATCGACGGCAAGACCTTTGCAGACGGAGATACGGATTACTCCAGGCTCAAAAACTACCTCGAGACGACGGGGCTTTCCGGTATCACCTCCAAGGCCAAGGGGGCAGATGCAGATAGCTGGAACTGGTTCGCCGTCTTCCTGTACAGCGACAACACTACGCGCATCGTATCTCCCAGCGGCAGCAACAGCGATTACGGCGAGTACCGCAACGACACCTTCGAAGCGCATGCCAACAACTGGAAGGGCGCCGAGGCCTCTGCGATAGAGAAGGCGATGGGGCTCAAGTCGTAGTCCTGCTCGCAAACAGGGGGGCGGGTCTCAAGTTCGCCTGCGCTTGCATACCAGCGCAAAGACGTCGATGCGAAAGGCTTATAAAGGCCTGAACACCAAAGGAAAAGGGTTGCAGCGCAAGAGGGCTGCAACCCTTTAAAACTGTCGGCATGGCATGAACTATGCGACGACCATGAGCGCTAGCTGCGCATATGATCCTTGCGCCTAGCCGAGGATGGTCTCCAAGTCTGCCGCAGGAGTGCTCACCGGACGCACATCGAACTCCTTGACGAGGACGTCGAGCGCGGCAGGGGAGACGAAGGCCGGCAGGCTGGGGCCGAGATAGATGCCCTTGATGCCCAGATGCAGCAAGGTGAGCAAGATGACGACGGCCTTCTGCTCGTACCAAGAGAGCACGAGGGTAAGGGGCAGGTCGTTGACGCCGCAGTCGAAGGCATCGGCCAAGGCGAGCGCCACGCGGACAGCGCCGTAAGCGTCGTTGCACTGGCCCATATCGAGCACGCGCGGCAGGCCGGCAACCGTGCCCAGGTCGAGGTCGTTGAAGCGGTACTTGCCGCAGGCGAGCGTCAGGATAACGGAGTCAGCCGGGGTCTGCTGCACGAAATCCCTAAAGTAGCTGCGGCCGGGCTTGACGCCGTCGCAACCGCCCACCAAGAAGAAATGGCTGATCTGGCCGGTCTTGACGGCTTCGACCACATCTCCGGCAACAGAGAGAACGGTGTTGCGGCCGAAACCGCAGGTGATCTTGCCATCCGCAGCCTTGGGCGCTGCGGCCTCGCCACTGGTCTCCTGCTTGAACTCGGCGGGAGCGGCGATGGCCTCGTGCTCGGCATCAAAACCGCCTAGCTCGATGGCCTTGTCGATCACCGCAGAGAAGTCCTTGCTGCCGTTTGCGTCTGCATCGACATGGACCATGCCGGGGTAGGCGACGGGGCCCGTGGTGAAGACGCGGTCTGCGTAGGATGCCGCAGGCGGCATGAGGCAGTTGGTGGTGAAGAGAATCGCCGCCGGGAGCGCATCGAACTCAATGCGCTGGTTCTGCCATGCAGTGCCCAGGTTGCCCTTGAGATGAGCGTGCTTCTTGAGCTCGGGGTAGGAATGTGCGGGAAGCATCTCGCCGTGGGTGTAGATGTTGACGCCGCGTCCTTCGGTCTGCTCAAGGAGCTGCTTGAGGTCGTGAAGGTCATGGCCGCTGATCACGATGAAGGGGCCAGCCTCGATGCTGCGCGCCACTTGGGTGGGCTCGGGGTTGCCGAAGGTCTGGGTGTTGGCCGTATCGAGCATCTCCATGCATGCGAGGTTGACCTCGCCCACGCGAAGCGCCAGGGGTAAGAGCTCGTCGGCAGAGCTATCGGCCATACCGGCCAGGCCCTCCGCCATGAAG
>CAVCDT010000059.1:7107-9983 GCA_963600995.1 Akkermansia muciniphila
AGGTTGACCTCGCCGACGCGAAGCGCCAGGGGCAAGAGCTCGTCGGCAGAGCTATCGGCCATACCGGCCAGGCCCTCCGCCATGAAGACATCGACCTCCTCGTTGCGGTAGCACAAAGCCGCCGCATGGTAGGCATAGGCAGCCAATCCGCGCAGGCCGAAGAGCACCAGGGAGCGCAGGGAACGCTCGTCTTCCTGCATAGCCCACAGCTCCTTGAGGGGCATGTCGGGGGCCTCATCGACATCAGCCTCTCGAGCAGCAACGGTACGCAGGTCATGGGCGCGCTTGGTGATGGCCTTGAGGGAGTTGTCGTCGAAGTCGACGTTGGTGAGGGTGGCGAAGAGCCCCTCGACCATCACGTCGTCGGCTTTGCGACGCGTCTCTCCAGCTGTGCCAGCCGCAACGAGGGTGCGTGCCAAACCGACCAAGGCGCCGGTGAGCTCGTCTTGCACGATGGCGGTGACAGCGCTCTTGCCGCATACGCCCTTAGAGGCAGTGCACGCCTCGCCCTTCATCGTCTGCTCGCACTGGAAGCAGAACATCTCGCCGCAACCTGCAGTACTCGCGTTCTCCAAAGCAGTCATGCTCTCGTCCTTTCTGCCCAGCTCCGCACCATATCGTGTGCTTGCCAGGCAAAACGTCTCCTAACGATGAGCTTAAGATACGCGGGTACAGGTGTTATAGTCTGTTGTATTTACAACAAATTTGAAGGATTTATTGAGATTCTAGAAAGGCGCGCGCCTATGCCCGATGGGAGATCCGCATGCAGCCAATGTAAGGCAAAGCCCCTCAAAGAAGGGGATGTGTCCTGCGCAGCCGGGTCAGAGCTCTTCGTCGGCGTCGACCAGGAGTCACTTGCTGCGATGCTCGGCTGCATCAACGCATATGTCAGATGCTACAAGCATGGCGAGGTCGTGCTCAAAAGCGGCTGCACGACAACCAAGATGGGGCTTGTCCTCGAGGGCAGCGTGAGGATCGAGCGTATCGACTACTGGGGCAACCGCACGCTTCTGGGCGCATGCCATAAGGGTGATTGCTTCGCCGAGGTCTACGCGAGCACGCCCGGCCTCATGGTGGACATCGATGTTGTCACCGATGGAAATGCGCGCGTCCTCGTTATGGATGTTGGGCGCGTGACTACGATGTGTCCCAACAGTTGCGTCTTCCATACGCAGCTTATCCGCAACCTCTTGGGCAGCGTCACGGGGCATACCCATGGGCTCATGCGCAAGATCGACTATCTCTCCAAGCGCACGACGCGCCTGAAGCTCCTGTCTTATCTATCCGACTGCGCGGTCAAAGAGGGCAGCTCCGATTTCGAGATACGCTTCAACCGCCAGGAGCTTGCGGATTTCCTTGCCGTTGACCGCAGTGCCATGAGCGCAGAGCTGTCTCGTATGAAGAGGGAGGGGCTAATCGAATACAAGAAGAACCGTTTCGTCCTCAAAGAGGCTTGCGGGAGACTGTAGCGTGCTGGTGTCAGCGACAGCTCAGCTCACTTGCAAGTGCCTTATTGGCATCGGGCTCTCACAGGCTTATGCTCGTTATGTCCTTGCAAGCGCGCTTTGCCAAGCGCCGTTCACAGAGAGGCGAAGATTATGGACAAAGAGACCTTCGATTACGTTGCTGCCCGCGCAGATATCCTCGAGAGCGCAGGCTCGAGCACGCAGGTAACAAAGGACGCCGCTACCGCTTGGAAGGCGGCTGTTGCCGCAGATTCCAGCGATGCCGCAGTCGAAGCGGCGACTATGGACCTACTCGACATCCTGGAGGGCCGCCCGACCACCATCGACGGCGTGATCGCCTTCGCAGCCGGTCCTGCGGTAGAGATGCTGGGCGCAGAGGCTGCCGCCAAGATGCTCGAGGAGCAGAAGGAGCGCAAGGCCCAAGGCGCCAAGTACTGCAATTGCGCTGCCTGCGCTGCTGCAAGCGAGCTCCTCGCCAAGTTCGGGCGCATCGAGCTTTAGGCTGCCTGCTCGGGGCGGTCAAGCCCGCTGGTATACCCGCTGTAAAGCCTCCCGGCCCTCGTAAGGGGGCCGGGAGGCTTTTTCTCAATGGAGAACCCTTCGCCTCAAGGGTTGGCTTTGGCCGAGATGGAGGGCAGCAGAGCTTGTCCTGGACCTGCTACGCGATCTCGATGCAAGGCGTTTGCAAAGAGGTGCTTTGAAGAATCGAACGCCGCCGGTTATACCTTGGCTACGAGATAGCGATAGAAAAACACGAGGGCAAGCCCCAAAAAGACGCTCGCAAGGATGTCCGTGGCCCAATGAACGCCGCTCAGCAACCTGGCTGCAACTGTGACAAGCGCAAGCAATACGCAGATGATGACAAGCGCGCTTTTGAGCATCCCTTTATCGAGCCGCGCGTTTATCCAGACGACTGCGCTACCAAAGGCACCGATCGCGAGGAACGTATGTGATGAGGGAAACGACGGCTCCAACTGTCCATCCACAAGAACAGGCCTGTAGTTGAGAGCTATCTTGTCGAAGCCGACATAGAGAACGAGCATCACGACATAGGCACCCGCGATCAAGTAGATCGCCTTGTCCACGCCTTTGAAGCTGCGGGCTCTGACAAGCTCTGCCAGCCCTATCGCAAAGAAGACCACCATCGAGGCGATCGATAGATAACCGCCCAGCTGGGAGATGCTGTAAACAGTCCAGTTAACGCCTGTTAGGTTGTGGAAGGCGAGGTTGAGAGAACCCAACCCGACCATCGAGGCATCGGCTGCGATAGGTTGTCTGTCTATTGCGACAACACAGGCAGTAAGCACTGCGAACAGGACGAACATAACCAGTGCGGGCAGCGGGGATGCCGTCGTCTTGGAATGCTTTCCCTTTGCCAGCGTCATCTTCATCGATGCTTCATCTCCCGAG
>CAVCDT010000059.1:9993-13918 GCA_963600995.1 Akkermansia muciniphila
AACTTTCGGGGCGCCTGCTTGTAGATTTGCGAGGATTAAGAAGTTGTAAGCATCGCCTCGTAAGGCCGCCGCCCTGGGTGCAGATTACGCTACATTGCTATTCTCGTCACTTTGCACAGGTATACCCTATGGGAGTATTCGATAGCTACCCTTTGGTATAGATTGCCGGTTATCTGAGCTCTGCCTTTTGGGTGTATTTCCACCCTAATGTAATTGAATGATCGCTCTTACCAGCATCTTTGCGAGCATCAAACCAATGATTGCTCGGAACTTGTTATAACCCCTGATGAGGCCACTTTATTTCAAACTTTAATGTTATTAGTCGCCAAGTTACCTAAAGCGAGTCTTGTTTTGGTCTTGATTTGGTCTGAATCCTGTTTAGATTGGGCATGTAGGCTCTCCTTGTCTGGATCTCTTAGAAAGGGGAGCGAAATGCAACATAGCGCACAGGGCTCGTTTACCGCAGGGCAATGCCTCAACTCAATGATCGTCATCTCGATATTCATCTCTGTCTTGTTTGGGGGTGCGCTTCTTGCGGAAAAGCCAGCTTATGCCGATACGCAGCTAAACGTGGGAACATATGTCGCGTTGAAGGGCGTCCCAAACTCGTCAGATTATGCAGATGGCTTGCTGAGCCTCAAAGTCAAGTCATCGAATACGAAAGTCGTGTCTTGCACGGTTGTCAAACCTGAAGACTACACAGGGACCAAAGAGTATTTTGCCCACGCGCGTGGCTTTGGCCAGGCGACGGTGAACGCCACCTGGAAAGTTGCCCAAAACGTCTACGACAAGAAATCGGGCAAGATCACCCAGAAGACAAAAAGTTACAGCAAGACTTTCAAATACTCTGTTGAGTCAGCGAAGATCAAGGCCCGTTATTGCGACGAGCTCTATGCTGGAAGAAGCTATAGCGTTTCCAATCTCTTCAAATCATGCAGCGATGCTAACGGCGTGACGTATCTCCCTGGGCAAACCGATGGCGTGTTCACAGCGGGAGCGGGCTACACCGTATCTTCCAACGGCAAGAAAGTCTCGTTTGATAGTGCCGGAAAGGGCATAGAGCTGCATTACGAAGTCGATGGAGTGAGCTACACCATCAGCGTAGGGGCCGTGCATTCCAAGGAATCCGTTGCGAGCAGGGTATGCAAGCTCGTCAAGAAGGCCGCCTATATCCCTACAAGCTTCAAGCTCAAATCCGTAGGATTTCAAAACGGCAAGGTCATCGTGACCTTCTCGCTTAAGAACCTTGCAGGCGTTACCAAAACAAGCAAGGTGAGCGCGGGTTTTTTCAACGGTAGCTTCAAGTGGGAGAAGGTGAGCTCATAACCCCATGCTGGGCAGGTTCAAGCTCGAATCTAACGGGAGACAGCGAAGAAAGGACATGATCGACTAGCGATTTGGTTGGTTGGTTGGTCGAACGGTTAGCAGAGTTTCAAGAAGTTGCTTTAAGCGAGAGATAAGCGACGCAATGTGCGCTTCTGAGGACTTAAGGATACAATGCATTGTCGTAACTAAAAGATATGCGCATAAGGAAGCAACGACTATGACAGGGTATATCCGAGCCCGAAGCGATGAGCAGAAAGCAGAGCGTCTTGAGCAGGTAAAGGAAGCGCTTGTCAGGCAGTTTGAGCAAAAACCCTTCCACGAGATAACGCTCACCACCCTTGCAGAGGAACTTGGCTGGTCGAGGACGAACCTCTACAAGTACGTCTCGACAAAAGAAGAGGTCTTCTTGGAGGTCTTGGCCGACAAACGCGACGACTACCTCAATGCCCTGCTTGCGGCCATGCCCGCAGGATGCGGTTTTGACAACAACACCATCGCCTGTGTCTGGGCGGGAATCGCCAACGCGCATCAGGATTACTTCAAGTACTGCGATCTGCTGATATCCGTCATCGAGACCAATGTCAGCTACGAGAAGCTCAAGGCCTTCAAATCCGGTTACTACGATATCGCTGCGGTTTTCGGAAAACAGATGAGCGACGTGCTCCATATCAAGACCGAGCATGTCGAGCGATTCCAATTAGCCATCTACTACCAATGTGTGGGCCTTGCTGGGAGCTGCCTTAACAACCCGCTGGTGAGTAAAGCAGTGCAAGAGCTGGGTATCGAGCGCAAACAGCCTGTGTTTCAAGACGAGGTCAGGGACTTTATCTTGATGGCATTGCCCTGGTACCAAGCTAAGTGAAGCCGCAGCTTATCGAGGCTCGCACTTCGGGGTCGACGAACTCTTGGGAGATCCAGACAACTGGCTGCGCAGGGACTATGAGTCAAACAGCGTGAGAAGAGGGCAAGTCGTAAGCAAGCGAAGGTCAAGTGCCTAGACGGCTGCGATATAGGCCTTATGGGGTTCGCGGCGCCACGTGCCATACAGCCCGAGACGCCGTGCACCTCCAAGACCTGGCTTCTAAAGGTTTTCGAAGGTTAGGATAGACGCTTGAGCATCTCGATGGTCAATGCGGCGCAATCACGAGCGGCTCCCGCCTCGAAAACGTCGTAATCGATATGATCGGTGCCATCTGCCTTGTCGGATATCGCGCGGATTATGACGCACGGGACGCCGCTTTGGCTGCAGACTTGGGCGATTGCCGCCCCTTCCATTTCACAGCAACTGGCCTCGAAGATGCTGCGTATGCGGTCCTTGTCATCTTGGGTGCGCACGAAGCGATCGCCCGATGCCACGCGTCCTCGATGGGCACGTATACCTAATGCAGCAGCAGCCTCTTGTGCCGCATCGGCCAAACGAGCGCTGCATTTGATTGCAGGTCCATCGGTTCCGGGCGTTTGCCCAGGTGCATATCCAAGGTTGCAGACGTCCATTATGTGGTTGACGGCGCTATCGGCCACGACGACATCGCCTATGTCGATGCGCGCATCCAGAGAACCGGCGACACCGGTGTTGATGACAGCGTTCACGCCAAGCATATTGGTGAGAACGGCAGCGGCGACAGCTGCGTTGACCATCCCGACACCACATCGGGCAACAAGGACCTCCTTACCGGCAAGCTCGCCGCGCAGAAGCTCGAGTTTTCCTGCTTTGACGGCTTCGACCTGGGATGACTCGCGCATTTGCTTTTCGAGGAGCTCGACCTCCACGTCCATCGCGCCGATAATGCCTATAGCCATTCGCACTCCTTTGTATTCAAATGCCCCAGAGGTACCAAGGAGCATCTGCTAATCGAGCAGGGCAGGGTAATTGGTGTTAAAGGTATCGAGCTTCTCGAGTGTCTCGGTAACGTAGCGCCTTGCCCACCATTGAGCCTGAGCGAGATCCGAGTCATGGTAGTTGCCGCACTCCTCGGGCTTTGCGCCGGGAATGTCGCCTTCGAAGTCGCGCGCGAAGATAAAGAGCCGCTTGACGAGATCTGCGATGTCTGCAGGCACTGATACTCGCCAAAGAGGACGAGATAGAAGCCGGTGCGGCAGCCCATGGGCCCGAAGTAAATCACCTTGCTCGACCAATCGGGGTCGTTGCGCAGGAACGTCGCCCCGAGATGCTCGATCGCATGGACGGCAGCCGTATCCATAACCGGCTCGCGGTTGGGGGCGGTCATGCGTAAGTCGAAGGTGGTTGTGATGCAACCGGTGGCCTCGTCGCAATCGCTACGCGAGACATAGACCCCCGGCAAAAGCTGGTTGTGGTCGACGGAAAAGCTTGCGATTCTCTCCATGTGAGGCTCCTTGCGCTCGTTCGGTTTGCAACCTGTTTATTTTACGACAGCTCACCTATCTCAGTCTTCGCGCACGAGGTCTTCCAAAGCGAGAAGAACACGGTTCCTGACATTGAGTTCGCTTGCATTGAGATCGATATCGACTACAGCGAAGCTTATATGGGGAAATCTCTCGCGCAAGCTCTTGAGGGCGCCGCGGGTATGCACATGCCCCTTGAGGCACAGGAAACTCTGCACGATAAGGACGCTGCGGA
>CAVCDT010000060.1:0-13891 GCA_963600995.1 Akkermansia muciniphila
CGCTCACGGTGGAGCTGCGTTCCCTGGAGAAGGTGTCGAACACGTGCTCGACGAACTCCTCGGACATGCCGATACCGCTGTCCTTGATGGTGAACTCGTAGGTGGTGAAGCCCTTGTGCGCGCAGGGTTTCTCGATCAGGCGGATGATGATGTCGCCGCCCACCGGCGTGAACTTTATGGCGTTGCTGGTGATGTTGAGCAGCACCTGGTTGAGGCGCAGCTTGTCGATGATGATGTCCTCGTTTTGCACATCCTGGGTGTCGATAAAGAGGTTCTGCTGCTTCGAGTTGACGAGCCCCTGGATCATGCTCCTCAGGTCATGCAGAAGATCCGGCATGTGCACGGGCTTCTCGTCCAGCTTGACGCAGCCGCTCTCGATGCGGCTCATATCGAGGATGTCGTTGATCAAGCTCAGCAGGTGCGTGCTGGAGGTGCTTATCTTTGACAGGTAGTCCTGCACCAGGACCGTGTTCTCTATATGCGTCTGAGCCAAGGCCGTGAAGCCGATGATGGCGTTCATGGGCGTGCGGATATCGTGGGACATGTTGTTGAGGAACGTCGTCTTCGCACGGCTGGACTGCTCTGCCGCGGCAAGGGCGAGCGACAGGCGCTCCTGCTGCTCCTGCTCCTTTTGCAGGGCCTCCTTGAGCCTCTCGTTCATCTCGTGCTTCTCGTCTATGCGCACGATGATGCCGTTGGCGCAGATGGGCGTGCCGTCTGCCCTGCGGCTGAAGTACGCGGTGTCGCGAAACCAATGGTAGACGCCTTGCTCGTCGCGCATACGGTACTCGATGTCGTAGGCGGTCTTTCCCGTGCGGTCGTCCTTGGCCTTGGAGTACTCCCGGTTCATGTAGTCCATATCGTCCGGGTGGATCTTGCTGGCCCATCCGTCCCAGGTGTTCGGCAGGTCCGCCGCAGAGCTGTAGCCCAGCGCGTTCCTGAAGGCATTGGACCAAGTGCACTGCGTCATATCGCCGTTCTCGTCGTAATCGATGCACCACAGGCCGGAGGTCACCACGGAATGCAGGATGTTGGCGGCGTTGTTGTCCATCCCCAGCTGCTTTTTGTATCTGACGCCCTCGTCGCAAAATACCCAAAGGGAAAGGTTTCTCTCCTCCTCGCGCGCGGAGTACCTTGCGATCCTGAGGCTCACCAGCGTGCCGTCCGCCTTATGGTAGGTGAGATTGACCTCCTGCCCCGCCCAAAGGGTGTCGTAGAGCTGCGCGTAATCCAGCGTTCTCCCCAAGGCCGGGCGGTCTTCCTCCAAAACGAGCTCTTCGATGTAGATCTTGAGCGCCTCGGAGTAGCAGCCGTCCTTCTCCTTCACGATCTTGCGGAAGTAATCCGGCCCCACGATGTCGCGGAAGAAATCCGTCTCCTTGTCCAGCACGTACACGCCAAGGTACTGGGGCGCGATCATCCTCAGGAACTGCTCTGTGTCGCGCTTCTCCTTCAAGATCTGCTTGAGGACATGGGAGTAGGGGTTACTCTCGTTATGCTCTAAGTCGCTTACGCTGTAGCCGAGTATCGTGCTGTCTTCTGACATCTCTCTCCCAATAGCTCCTCGTTGGACATTGCACCCGATGAATATCCCAAGCATTGTAGAGCGAAGCGAGCATCCGGGCAGGGCAGATTCCAAGGCAAGGCCCCTGATTACAGCTCCCGTCGCTGCGCGCGGCAGCTGCCCGCAGCACGCAGCAACCTACAGCGCGCCGCCTGCCGCGGGCATCAGGCCCTGCACGGATATCGTGGCCGTCGCCTTGGCAACGGCATCGGCGCTCATGGAGCTCTCGAGCTTGGGGAACTCCCCCATGTTATGGAAACGATGCTGCGCGCCCTCGTCGGCTGCGACGATGACCACGGCGCAGGTGAGCGGGTCCTCGCAGCGAAAGACGCCTTGCTCAACGCCGGCCTCGACGAGCTGGGCGACCCTGCGCACCAGGCGCTCGTAGTCCTCGAAGAACTGCGAGAAGCCCTCGCGCTCCTTATGCGCCGCAGATTCGAGCAAGCGGTAGTCGAAGGGAAGCTCGCACAGGCCCTTGGTGTCTTGGTAGAGCAGCGCGTAGAGCTGCTGGGCGATGCCGGCGCCCGCCTCGCGCGCCTCGTCGGCAGCGGCGAGAGGGTTCCTGTTGGTCGAGAGGAACTCCCGCAGTATCTCGTCTTTGCTCTTGAACCAATAGTAGAGCGAGCTCTGCCCGAGCCCCGCCTCGCGCGCGATAGAGCTCATGGTCGTCGCCGTGTAGCCGTTCTTCTTGAACAGGCGCAAGGCCACCTCGAGGATCTCTGCGCGCTGGTTGGCGCTGCTGCTGCCGTCTTTGCGGGGCCTGCCCGGAGACCTCTTGCATACCTTCTTCTCTGCCATATCCCCTCTTTCTGGTTTCGCCTGGGTAAATACTATCTCATTAGTTTCGATTTCTATCGAAATGTAATTGCCCGGTAACGGCTGCGAAACTCATGTTTAACGAAGCGCTCCTAGGATTCGATATGTTATCGAAAACAGAAAGGAGCCCATCGTGAACCTTTTGGACCATAAACCGGAGCAGATCAAGGAACTCCTCGAGGAGCAGGGGGTCAAGTACTGCTTCTCGAGCTATGTCGACCTCCATGGCCGCATCAAGGGCAAGATCGTTCCCATCGCGCATTTCGACCAGATGGTAAAGGGGTCAGAGCTCTACACCGGCGCCGCCGTGGACGGCGTGCCCCAAGAGATCAACGACGAGGAGGTCTCATCCCACCCGGACATCACGCACGGGTTCATCATCCCCACCAACCCGCAGGTCGCCTTGTTCCCCAGCAACCTCTACAACAAGGGCGTGCCCTTCGAGGCCTGCTCGCGCAACATCCTCGCCCGCCAGGTCGAGGCTGCGGCAAAGATGGGTTTCAGAATGAACCTGGGCGTCGAGACGGAGTTCTTCGTCTTGAAGCGCGAGGAGGACGGCAGCGTCTCCACGATCTCTGCCCGCGACACCTTGAGCAAGCCCTGCTACGACGTGCCCACGGCCACGGACAACTTCCACTGGCTCACCAAGCTTGTCGACGCGATGAACGACATGGGCTGGGACGTCTACTCGTTCGACCATGAGGACGCGCGCAGCCAGTTCGAGATCGACTTCATGTACTCCGACGTGCTCACCATGGCCGACCGCGTCGTGTTCTTCCGCTATATGGCAAACGAAATCGCACGCGAGCACGGCTACTTCGCGAGCTTCATGCCCAAGCCCTTCGCCGATATGACCGGCTCTGGCGCGCACTTCAACATGAGCTTCGAGGACATCGAGACCGGCGAGAACCTCTTCGAGGCCAAGACGCCCCAAGACGATGTCAAGGGCGTGGGCCTCACGCAGCTAGGCGTGTGGTTCACCGGCGGCATCCTCAAGCACGCGCCCGCCATCTGCGCCGTGATCGCGCCCACCGTCAACTCCTACAAGCGCCTCGTGCGCCAGGGTTCGATGTCCGGATCCACCTGGGCGCCGGTCTTTGTCACCTACGGCAACAACAACCGCACCAACATGCTGCGCGTGCCGCTGTCCGGCAACCGCGTCGAGTGCCGCGCCACGGATATCTCCTGCAACCCCTACCTGGCCGCCGCGCTCATCTTCGCCGCGGGCCTCGAGGGCATCCGCGAGCAGATCGACCCCGGCGACCCGCACCGCGACAACCTCCACGAGTACACGGAGCAAGACGTGCTCGACCACGGCATCTCCCTGCTGCCGCGCAACCTGGGCGAGGCCATCGACGCCTTCGCGGCAGACCCGCTGGCCAAGGAGGTCTTCGGGCAGGACATGTTCGACAGCTTCATCTCCTACAAGCGCCATGAGTGGGACGAGTTCAACTTCGCCGTCACCGATTGGGAGACCAAGCGCTACCTGGACTTCTTCTAGAGGGAGACGATGACGATGATGCCGGTGAAGATGCGACAAGGGCAAGCCGAGCTAGGCGACCTGCAGCTCGAGTGCGGAGGCGTGCTGCGCAACGCGCGCATGGGATACACCGCCTGGGGCGAGCTTAACGCATCGGGCGGCAACGCGATCATCCTCGCAAGCTACTACTCCGGCACCTCACTCAGCTACGCGCCTTGGGTCGAGGACGGCGCAAGCCAGATCTTCGACCCCGAGCGCTACTTCGTGCTCGCCTGCGACCAGCTGGGCGCAGGGCGCTCGAGCCGCCCTGGCGACGGCACGGGATACGACGCCTGGCCGCAGGTCACCTGCGCTGACAGCGTCAAGGCGGCGCGCAAGCTCGCAAGCCAGCTGGGCATCCGGCAAGCACACCTGGTAGGCGGCTGGTCGATGGGCGGGATGCAGGCCTACGCATGGGCGGCGCTCTTCCCCGGCTTCGCGCGTACGGCCTTCGCGCTGTGCGCCACCCCCGGTTGCGAGCCGGTCAACGAGGTGTTCCTGCGCTCCATCCGCCCCATGCTCGACCATGCCGTCCACGGCGACAGCCCCGCGACGCGCGATGCGGCGCTCAGGGCCTTTGGAGCGGCGTATGCAGGATGGGCGTACTCCGACGAGCTCTACGCAGACGGCACCCCCGCCGCGGCAGGCTACGCGAGCATCCCGGAGCTCATCGATGACTGGGCAGCCGACCATGCAGCGATGGATGCAGGCGACCTGCTCGCCCAGCTCGACTGCTGGCTGGCCACCAAGGCGCCCGCGACACCGGCATCCGCAACCACCGTGCTCTCGATGCCCTGCTCGACGGACCGCTACTTCCTCGCAAGCTCGACGGCGGCGGCAAGGCTCTTCGCAGGCAGCCGCACGCAGGTGCTCCAAAGCGAGCTGGGGCATATCGCCGGGCGCCCGGGCATCCGCGCAGCCGAGACCGCGGCGATACGCGAGGCAGTCGCGTCGCTTCTGGCCGTCGCAGACGACCATTGAGGCGAAAACCCTGCCGCAGGCCCGCACGCGGGCTTGCGCGCTTTCGATAGACGCCCGACCGCACACGGCGGCGCGGGCATTCGGTAGGCAAGACGATGTAAGAGAAGGTGATAGAGATGAACTCGGTATTACTCATAGGAGTGGGAGCCACCGTGGTCCTGGTCCTGATCGTGGGTATGTACGTCGGCCGCAAGGTCGAGGGCGACTCGCAGAACTTCCTCGTGGCAGGGCGCAACCTGCCCGTGTACCTGGTGGCTCCCGCGCTGATGGTGGCCGCCGTCGACTCCAACGCAACCGTAGGCAACATGGACCTGAGCGCGGCATCGGGCTTTTGGGCAGGCTCGCTTCTGGCCATCGGCCTGGGCATAGCGCTGCTCTTGTCCGGATTCTTCATCGCGCGGCCCATGAACAAGATGGGCCTGTTCTCGTTGGGTGACTTCTTCCGCGTCAAGTACGGCCACAAGTTCGAGATCCTGTCCTCCTGCGTCATGATCTTGGCCTACATCATCCTGCTCGCCGGCAACCTGGTCGCCATCGGCTACCTGTTCGAGTACTTCCTGGGCCTGCCCTACATCGCGGGCCTGTTCATCATGGCGGCGCTGGTCCTGCTCTACACGCTGTGCGGCGGCCTGCTCTCCGATGCCTACACCGCTGCGATCCAAACGGCCATCACGCTCGTCGCGACGATCATCGTCGGCATCTTCGTCTTCACCAACTGGGGCTTCAGCGCAGCCGAGGGCATGGGCCCGCTGGACCTGGGCCAGATGAGCGACCCCGGCCAGGGCGCCGCAATCAACTGGGCGACCATCCTGTCGCTGGGCATCGGCGACATCGTCGCCATCGACTTCCAACAGCGCATCTACAGCGCCAAGAACCCCGAGATCGCACGCACTTCCTGCTTCCTCAGCTCGGGTTTGACCATCTTCATCGGCGTCGTCTACGGCCTCATCGCCTGCACCTGCGTGAGCACGCTGGGCATCACCGGTGAGGAGAACCCCGTCCTCTACGACTTTTTGAGCAACTACGCACCTCCCATCATCACCGTCATCGTCCTCTCCGGCATCGTCGCCGCGTCCTTCTCCACCGCATCGGGCGCCATCCTGGGCATGTCCGACATGATCGTGCGCAACATCGGGGGTTTCCGCCGCAACGTCAACATCGACCGCAAGGACCCGCAACTTCGCTGGGTGCGCGCGTTCATGCTCCCGCTGGCCTTGTGCGGCATCCTCATCGCAGCGCGCCTGTCCACCACCGGCATCCTGCTCACCCTGGCCTTCGACCTCATGCTCTGCTGCCTGATCCCCGCGCTCTTCGGCGGCCTGTTCTGGAAGCGCAGCTCCAAGCCCGCGGTCTTTACCTCCTGCGTGATCGGCTTGGTCTGCCGCCTGGTGCTCTTCGTGCTCACCCCCACCATCTACGGCGTCGACAACACCCTGCTCTACATCGACAACCCCTTCTTCACGGCCGATATGGACGGCTGGAACACCTTCATCTGCTTTGGCCTGTCGCTTGCCTCCTACCTGGTCGTGGCCGCTGTCTGCCCCAGGACCGAGGCGGAGAACGCCGCCGAGCAGGCAGAGCTGGCAGAACTCGAGCACGAGCGCGTGGTCGAGAGCGAGGAGCTCTACATCAAAGCCGTGACCGAGCACCGCGAGGACATGCTGAGCTTCTACCAGGAGGCCAAGCGCGCAGGCTTCCCCGTCGAGAAAGAGCTCGCCGACGCCGAGGCCGAGATGAAGGCCCCCATCAAGTGGGCGATCGAGAGCTAGGCCCGCAGCGCACCCGTCAACCTGCAACACGCAAGCTTCCCACCCGCAAGCTTCAAAAGGAGAAACATCATGCAGTGCATCTGGAGCAAGGTCCTCAAACCCGGCGAGAAATGGTCCGGGGCCATCGGCAAGGGCAAGTACGTCCACTTCAAGGCCCAAGGGCCCGGAGCCAACGTCGCCCTGCTCATGTACAACCTCTACGACAAGACCGAACGCTACAACATGCCCGACACGCTCAAGGCGCAGTACACCCAGCATCTCACGCGCGGCAACGTGCTCATGAGCGACAACGGCAGGGTGCTCGCGAGCATCGTGCAGGACAGCCTGGGTTGGCATGACAGCATCACCGGGCTTACCACCCGCGAGATGACGCAGGAGAAGTACGGCGACAGCACCTACCAGCAAGAGCGCAACGACTGGCACCGCAACGGCATGGACAACGTGGCCATGGAGCTCGTGCGCAACGGGCTGAGCATGCGCGACCTCGTCCCCTGCGTGAACCTCTTCACCAAGGTCTACGTGACCGAGGACGGCGGTCTGCACTTTGCGCAGGACTGGTGCAGCGAGGGCGACACCGTCACCCTGCGCACCGAGATGGACTCCATCGTCATCCTCTCCAACACCCCCAACCCGCTCGACCCTGCGACCAGCTACCCCTCCGTCCCCGTCGAGGTGACCGTCTACGACGCGCCGCCCGTCGACCTCAACGACGAGTGCGTGCAGTTCCGCACGGAGAACTACCGCGCCTTCCAAAACACCTGGGACTACAACAACCTGCTGGGCAAATAGCGGGCGACCATCAGATAGGAGACAGCCATGTTCGGTTTCATAGAGAAGGAAAGCACGCTCGACCCCAAGGACGCCTTCTACGACGAGGTCGTCGAGGCGGGCTGCGCATGGTCGCATGAGCTCAAGCCCGGCCAGACGTTGCGCATCCTGGACGTATGCGGCAACCAGGCGGTGGACACCACCTTCTTCAACCTGGAGGACCCGGCAGACCACTACTCCGCCGTGGCGACCATCGTGGGACAGAAAAACATCTACCTCACCACGGGCACGATCCTGCGCAGCGAGAGCTACAAGCCCCTGCTCGAGATCACGGCAGACCTCACCGGGCGCCACGACACCCTGGGCGGCTGCTGCTCATCGCAGAGCAACACCGTGCGCTACGCCCGCGAGAAGGAGTACATGCACAACTGCCGTGACAGCTTCATGTTGGAGATGTCCAAGGACGAGGAGGGGCGCTTCCTCAAGCGCGACCTGGCCCCCAACATCAATTTCTTCATGAACGTGCCCATTACCGAGGACGGCTTCTACAAGTTCGACGACGGCGTGTCCGCGCCCGGCAAGTACGTCGAGATGAAGGCACTCGCCAACGTGGAGGTGCTGGTGAGCAACTGCCCACAGCTCAACAACCCCTGCAACGCCTACAACCCCACCCCCGTCCGCATGATCATCTGGGATGCCGAGTAAACGCGTTATGTTCAGCAAGGTACTCATAGCCAACAGGGGCGCCATCGCGACGCGCGCCGAGCGCACCATCGCCAAGATGGGCCTGGCAAGCGTCGCGGTGTACGCCGCCGCAGACAAGGACAGCCTGCACGTGTCAGGCGCCGACGAGGCCGTCTTCCTGGGCGAGGGCAAGGCTGCGGACACCTACCTCGACCAGGACAAGGTGATTGCCGCCGCCAAGCAGACGGGGGCGGAGGCGATCTTTCCCGGCTACGGCTTTTTAAGCGAGAACAGCGACTTCGCACGCCGCTGCGCGAGCGAGGGCATCGCCTTCATCGGCCCTGCACCCGATATGATCGAGAAGTTCGGCCTCAAGCACGTGGCGCGCAAGATAGCGCAGGACGCGGGCGTCCCCCTTGCCCCTGGCACGAGGCTGCTGAACAGCGTGGACGAGGCGCTCGCCGCCGCGGAGGCCATCGGCTACCCGCTCATGCTCAAGAGCACGGCCGGCGGCGGGGGCATCGGCATACGCATATGCCGCAACCGCGAGGAGCTCGAGGGCGCCTTCGCGTCGTCGCAGCACCTGGCGCAGGCCAACTTCGGCAACGCAGGCGTCTTCCTAGAGCGCTTCGTCGAGCGCGGACGCCATGTCGAGGTGCAGATCTTCGGCGCTAACGGCGACGTCGTGGCCCTGGGCGAGCGCGACTGCTCTGTCCAGCGACGCAGCCAAAAGGTGGTCGAGGAGTGCCCAGCCCCCAACCTACCGCAGGCCACGCGCGAGGCCATGATGGACGCAGCGCGCCAGCTGGCCCTATCCGCAGGCTACACGAGCGCCGGCACTGTGGAGTTCCTCTACGACGAGGCCCGCGACGAGTTCTACTTCCTCGAGGTCAACACGCGCCTGCAGGTCGAGCACGGCATCACCGAGGAATGCTGCGGCATCGACCTCGTCGAGTGGATGATCCGCGAGGCGGCAGGCGAGCACATCGACTTCAGCGCCGCGCATGCCCAAGAGGGCCACGCGATCGAGGTGCGCCTCTATGCCGAGGACAGCAAGAACGGCTTTCTGCCCGCTACCGGCAAGATCGACGCGGTGCGCTTCGCGCCTGAGGCGCGCGTCGAGACCTGGATCGACAAGGGCGTCGAGGTGACGAGCTTGTTCGACCCGATGCTCGCCAAGGTCATCGTCCATGCCCCCGATCGCGCGCGGGCCGTGGCCAAGATGCGCAACGTACTCGGCCAGACGAGGGTCTACGGGCTCACCACCAACCTCATGTACCTGGAAAACCTGCTCGCAAGCGAGGCCTATGGCGCAGCGCAGCTCTCGACGCGCATGCTCGAAGGCTTCGACCCGCAGGAACCCGCCATCGAGGTGCTCGACGGCGGCGTGCAGTCCACCGTACAGGACTACCCCGGCATCACCGGCTACTGGGCCGTGGGCGTGCCCCCCTGCGGGCCCATGGACTCGCTGAGCTTCAGGTTGGGCAACGCCCTGCTGAGCAACGACCCCGACGCCCCCGGCATCGAGCTCACGCTGCGCGGCGGATCGTACAGGTTCCGCTGCGACACGCGCTTCGCACTGACGGGCGCGGATATGGCCGCAAAGCTCGACGGCGCCGCCTGCCCACGCTTCGCGGTTGTCGAGGCGCATGCGGGCAGCGTGCTCGAGCTGGGGATGTGCAGCATCGGCATGAGGGCCTATCTCTGCATCGAGGGCGGGCTCGACGTCGCGCGCGTCCTGGGTGCGCGCTCGACCTTTGTCGACGGCAAGATGGGCGGCCACGGCGGGCGCGCCCTGCGCGCCGGCGACGTGGTGAGAATATGCGACAGCGTGTCCTCCAAACCTGCCGCTGCGGGGCTTTCTGGCAGCGATGACGCACTATCTGCCGGCGCCGCACTACCCGCAAGCGCAACACCCGCATGGGGCAGCACGTGGACCATCGGCGTTCTGGTGGGGCCGCTTTCCGATGCGGAGTTCTTGCAGCCGGAGTTCTTCGAGACCCTCACCACGGCCACCTACACCGTCAACTACGACTCCGCGCGCACGGGCGTACGCCTCAACGGCCCCACGCCGCAGTGGGCGCGCGAGGACGGCGGCGAGGCGGGCCTGCACCCCTCCAACATCCACGACAACCCCTACTCGATCTGCGCGCTCGACCTCACCGGCGACCAACCCATCCTGCTGGGCCCCGACGGCCCGAGCCTGGGCGGGTTCGTATGCCCTGTGGTCGTAGCGGTGAGCGAGCGCTGGAAGCTGGGCCAGCTCAAGCCCGGCGACGAGGTGCGCTTCCAGATCCTGCAAGCCGATGAGGCCGCAAGCATCAACCGACGCTACGAGGACGCGATAGCGCAGGTAGCTGCCGGCAACGCATCCGCAGCCGCGGTGCTTTGGGACATGCTGCCCGCCAGCCCCGCTGCCTTCACCCCCGGCGACGCGATTCTCTACCGTGCGGGAGAAGGAGACGACGCCATCTGCATCCGCCAATCCGGCGGCGACGCCGTGCTCGTCGAGTACGGCCCCATGAAGCTCGACATCGCCTTGCGCTTCAGGGTCCATGTGCTGATGAGGCAGCTGGCCGGAGTCGATTTGCCCTACGTGCAAGACCTCACGCCCGGCATCCGCAGCCTGCAAGTCCACTACGACCCGCTCGCCGCGACGCAGGCAGACGTCGTAAGCCAGGTCATCGCCGCCGACGCCGCCCTGCCGCCGCTCGACGACATCACCGTGCCCTCGCGCATCGTGCACCTGCCCCTGTCATGGGACGACCCGCAAACGCAGCTCGCCGCGCGCCGTTACATGGAGACCACACGCCCCGACGCGCCCTGGTGCCCCTCCAACCTCGAGTTCATCCGCCGCATCAACGGTCTTGACAGCATCCAGGACGTCTACGACATCTTCTTCAGCGCGAGCTACCTGGTGCTGGGTTTGGGCGACGTCTACCTGGGCGCCCCCGTGGCAACGCCCGTCGACCCGCGTCATCGCATGGTGACCACCAAGTACAACCCGGCGCGCCCCTGGACGCCGGAAAACGCCGTGGGCATCGGCGGCGCCTACCTGTGCGTCTACGGCATGGAGGGCCCCGGCGGTTACCAGTTCACTGGGCGCACCACCCAGATGTGGAACCCCGTGAGGCCCACACCGTCGTTTAAGGAGGGCAAGCCCTGGCTGCTCGACTTCTTCGACCAGCTGCGCTTCTACCCCGTTGGCGCCGACGAGCTCATGGACCTGCGCGAGCAATGCCTGCGCGGCAGCTTCAACCCCAAGATCGAGGCCACGAGCTTCAACCTGGGTGAGTACAAGCGCTTCCTCGCAAACAATGCGGATACCATCCGCCAATTCAAGGACCACCAGCAGGCATCCTTCGATGCCGAGCATGCGCGCTGGGTCGAGCAGGGACTCGATGTCTTCATCCCCGACGAGCCCACGCCCGTCTTCGCGGAGGAGGCCGTCCCCGAAGGCTGCGTGGCCGCCAAGGCGAGCATGGCCGGCGCCGTGTGGAAGATCGAGGCGCAGGTGGGCCAAAGCGTCGTCGAGGGCCAGAGCATCGCCACGCTCGAGAGCATGAAGATGGAGTTCCCCGTGCCCGCAGGCTGCGCCGGCGTCGTAGAGAACATCGTCGCCAACCAGGGAGACCTCGTCTCGCCCGGCCAGGCGATCGCCATCATCCGCATAGAGCCCGCATCAGCGTAAGGCCCGCGGCAACGCTAGGTCGCGGCAGTACTAAGCTGCGGCAGCGCTAAGCCGCAGCAGTTAGGAAGGAGACAGACAGATGAGCGTCCCGCAACAGCTCACCGTCGAGGGGCTCTTGGCCCTCTATAGATCCGGCGAGACGACCCCGCGCGAGGTCATAGGAGAGATCGTGCGCCGCAGCCGCGAGACGGCTGATTACAACATATGGATCGTCGAGCCCAGCAGCGAGCGCATCGAGCCCTACCTCGCTGTGCTCGAGGCCATGGCCGATGAGGACCGCGCCGCAAAGCCCCTCTGGGGCATCCCCTTTGCCGTCAAGGACAACATCGACCTCGCGGGCGTGCCCACGACGGCGGGCTGCCCGGCTTACGCCTACACGCCCAGCGAGAGCGCGACGGTAGTCTCGCTGCTTATCGAGGCCGGCGCCATTCCCGTGGGAAAGACCAACCTCGACCAGTTCGCCACCGGCCTGGTGGGAACGCGCAGCCCCTACGGCGAGTGCCACAACGCCCTCGACCCAAAGCTGATCAGCGGCGGCTCCTCGTCCGGATCCGCCGTGAGCGTCGCACTGGGCATGGCAGCCTTTGCACTGGGCACGGATACCGCAGGGTCAGGTCGCGTGCCCGCCGCCCTCAACGACCTGGTGGGGTTCAAGCCGCCGCTGGGGTCGTGGTCGACCAAGGGCGTCGTGCCCGCCTGCGCGAGCCTCGACTGCGTGACGGTCTTTGCCAACACGCTCGCCGATGCCCTGGCCGTAGACAGCATCGCGTCGTGCTTTGACAGCGCCTGCGCCTGGTCTCGCTCTTATGCCAAGCCCGAGGCGAGCTTCCCGGCGACCATCTACCTGCCCACCCAAGAGCCGCGCTTCTACGGGCCCTTCGAAGACGAGTACCGCCGTGCATGGCATGGGGCTGTGGCGCGCCTGCGCTGTGTAGCCGCAAGCCACGGCAGCGTTGTCGCAGAGCTCGACACAGCCGAGCTCTCCCATATCGCCTCCATCCTCTACGACGGCCCCTGGGTCGCCGAGCGCTGGGCGGATCTGGGCGGCTTTGTCTCGCAGCACGGCGACGACGTGTTCCCCGTCACGCGCACGATCCTCGAAAGCGGCAACCGCCCGGACCTCACAGCGGCGGATATGTTCGACGCCTACCACGAGGTCAGCGCCGCACGCACCAAGTACGCGCAGCTCTTTGCAGACGCCGTGCTGGTGATGCCCACCGCCGGCGGGACCTTCACGCGCGACGAGGTGCGCCAAGACCCCATCGCCACCAACTCGCTCATGGGGCTCTACACCAACCACTGCAACCTGAGCGACCTTGCCGCCATCGCCGTCCCCGCAGGTTGGGCAGCCGATAGCCTGCCCTTTGGAATCACGGCCTTCACCGCGAGTACGAGGCAGGGGCTGCTCGAGGGCTTTGCCGCTGCCTTTGCCGACGAGGAGCCGGTGAAGGTAGCCGTATGCGGGCAGCATATGCGCGGGCTGGCGCTCCATGGGCAGCTCGAGGACCTGGGCGCCGTCTTTATCGGCAGCGCGAAGACCGCTACCTCCTACCGCTTGTTCGCCCTGCCCACCGATCCCGTCAAGCCCGGCCTGCTGCGCTGCAGCGACGAGGCGGATGCTAGCGGCACGAGCGCCGGCAGCGCGGTTGAGGGCTGCGGCGGCGAGGCCGGTGACGGCATTGAGGTCGAGGTCTATCTGATGAGCAAGCGCGCCTTTGGCGAGCTGGTGGCATCGACCCCCTCGCCGTTGGGCTTTGGGACCGTCGAGCTTGCCGATGGCACGAGCGCCAAGGGCTTCCTCGTCGAGAGCTCCGCGGTACTGGTAGGCAACGAGGTCGCCCCAGGCGTGGAGGAGATCACCGTCCTCGGTTCCTTCAAGGCCTATCTCGATCAACGATAAATGGAACAGCCTGGCAGAGCCGCAATAAATGGGACCGACGCAGGCACGCGTAGGGGCACCGGATAAGAACCGATGCGGACAAAGGCAACGCCGCTGGTGCGCGTAGGGGCGCCGGATAAGAACCGATGCGACTGAAGGCAACGCAGCAGGTGCGCGTAGGGGCGAGCGGATGCGGGCGCAAGCCCGCTAGCTCGCCCGG
>CAVCDT010000061.1:0-13778 GCA_963600995.1 Akkermansia muciniphila
CCACACCACTTGGGACCACGTATTAGCACTGCCCCAGAGGTCTTGAGCGCAGTATCGAGAACGGGTTCGATAAGCCTAGTTACATACCTCTTTGACATGTGTGTTCTCTTTCCATTTAACAGAATTCCCTGTTTTCAGTTAACAGAATATCACGATTTCAGTTAACACTTTTTCAGGATTCCAGTTAACACTTTTCCATCTGAAAACCCGGGACGGCCTTCGTAGGCATGCGCAAGGCGACGCAACGCTCACAGCGCAAGAGGGGCGCCGCCCGCATATGACTCGCGAGCAGTGCCCCTCCTCTTGCTATAGCCGGCAACTTGCACCTGCGCCTAGCGTTTATCGTCTCAAGCCCTAGCCAAAGCGGTACTCGACGCCCATAGTGGCGCCGGGATAGACCCACTTGGCCAAGATGGTGTCGCCGCAGATCATGCGGCAGGTGCCGCACTCCAAGCAGCCTGCGTAGTCAAAGCTCTTGTTGCCATCGGCATCGCGCTTGTAAAGCGCGGCAGGGCAGACGTTGATCAGCTTGTCGAACTCCGCATCATCGGGGTCTTGCACAAGCTCGATATGTGCAGTCTCCTCATCTACCTCGTACTTGTTGGCGGCCAGGTACTCGTCGACATTGACGGTGAACTCCCTCACACTCATAGCGCCTTCATCGCTCCCCTCACGTCTTTAAGGACCTTCATGATGCCCAGCTTCTTGACCACGGGCATCATCTTCTTCTTGAGCGGCGTAACCGGGCTGCCGTCGACCACGAACATACCGTTCATGCAGTCGCGGACGGCAGCGGGGTACTCGTTGAACATGCGGTCGAAATGCTCCAAGAACGCTGGCTCGTCCTTGTACTGGCGCAGGTCCTTCATGACGAAGGAATCCTCGAGCGCATCAACGTACCCCTGCAGCCCGGCTTTGGAGGTATCGCCGGCTTCAAGCGCCTTGACGGCCTGTTGGCCGGCCATCTGGCCTGCGGCGACGGCATAATCCATGCCGCGGACCATATAGCCCAGATTGATGCACATCATAGCGGCGTCGCCGGCGATCATGACGCCGTCGGCGATAAGGTTGGGCATGATGTTGATGCCACCCTCCGGCACTAGGTGGCCGGAGTGCTCCACGACCTTGGCGTCGCGGATAAGCGGCGCCACAGCGGGATGGTTCTTGAGGTCCTCGAGCATCTGATAGACGGGCTTGCCCTTGCCGCTGGCGCAGGCCTCCACCCCGGCGACGACACCCAAACTGATGCTCGTGCGGTTGGTGTACATGAATCCGCCGCCAAAGACGCCGTGGCTGGCATCACCTGCAAACAGCCAAGCCGCGCCCTCGCCCGGCGCGCACAGGAGCCTGTCGTCGATAGTCTTCTCGTCCAGCTCAAAGACCTGCTTGACACCCACCGCCACTTGGCTTGCAGGCGGCTTGTCGTAGCCGACGGCCTCCTTGGCAAGCAGCGAGTTGACACCGTCGGCCAAGATGACGACATCGGCCGTTATCTCGTCCTCACCGGCGCAGATGCCGCACACCTTGCCCGCATCGTCCTTGATGAGGCTCTCAACCGGAATGCCGTAGATGGCCTCTGCGCCGGCTTCCTCTGCCTTGTCGGCGAGCCATTGGTCGAAGGGCCCGCGCAACACGGAGTAGCTGGCTTGCTCGAGCGGTTGCATCTGCTGCGAGCTGAAGTCGACCGTGAAGTTGGCGTCGCCAGTCATGAGCGAGATGCGCTCGTGCGTGATCTTGCGCTCGATGGGCGCTTCTTCCTCGAAATCGGGGAAGACCTTCTTGATAGAGTGGGCATACAAGCGCCCGCCGGTCATATTCTTGGCACCGGCGTAGTTGCCGCGCTCGACCAGCAGCACCTCCTTGCCCGCCTTGGCGATCTCATAGGCGGCAACAGAGCCTGCAAGGCCCGCACCCACCACGATCGCATCGAAATCAGCCATGTGAATCCTCTCCTACCCTAGGCTCTCGAAAGATCCTCATACGGGCATGCCGCATGGGACTTCTTGATGACACCAAGATACAAAAGAGGAGCTTCAATTGGTCTAGACAGATAACGATTATGTCTAGTAAAACCGCTAATTGTGCGATCTGCCAGTGGTTTTAGATATGCGCTCCAAAGAGCAGACAGCTAAGACGTGCAAGATGGCGCCAGCACACTCGCAAGGAGACATGCTCAGGCAAGATGTTGATAACGCAACGGCACGTTATTGTGCGAGCACGATTGCCGTAGCGACGCCCTTCTCGTTGGTGATGGAGACCAGCAGCTCGCCTACGCCAGCAGCATCCATATAAGGCACGAGCTGGTCGCTTTTTGTGATGGACGGGCAACCGTTGGCATCGTGCAGGGTCTCGATAAAGCGAAAGTCAGGCATGCCATCGGGGCACAGGTGGGCAAGCGCCTTGAAGCATGCCTCCTTCGCCGCGAACCTCCCTGCCAGGAACTCAGCCGTATCCGGGCGCTCAAGCGCTTGGGCAAGCTCACCCTGCGTGAAAGTCCCGCGCACAAACGCATTGGAGAAATCTCCGCACAGAGAGCGCATCTCTTCTATATCGACTTGGTCGATGCCTATCCCCTTGACCATAATGCCCTCCTACGCCCCCTCAACAGAGCATCGATTATAGAGCCTGTGCTCAGAAACTAGCCTCTTAGCCTCAACCCATTTCCAAAGGCAGACGCGGGCCCAGCCGTAAACCCCCAACCCAAATCCATACCTAACCGGCTTCCACACAAGAATCAAACGCTCCCCTACTGCAGCTTTAGCCACACAGCCTAACGTAAGGCAATATCCAGTTCCACATCAAGCGCCACGGCAACAGACTCGAGCAAGGCAAGAGTGGGGTTCGATCTTCCACTCTCGAACCTACTCAAAGCAGCCTGTCGCAGCCCAGCCCTTTTTGCGAGCTCACTTTGCGTAAGGCCGGCTTCCTCGCGAGCTTGGCGAAACCGCGATGCGACCACTTTGGAGAGATCAGCAAAGGCGTCATCCGCACTAGCTGATCTACTTGCAGGTTCTATCGCACGGATGAAGAAGTCGTCTTGGGCACAGCGACCTTCTGCCGTAAAGAACAGCTCGTACTCGTCATAGAACTCGAGGTTATTCGCCTTGAGCACCTCTCCCAAATTCTGTCGTCCTGGCGGTGGCACGCGCTCTCTTACCCATCTTTCAACCCATTCGCCCTCTATCCTTCGCAGTCCTTTCTGCGCGAGCGCGCCAAGGGTCATAGGAAGATCAAGCGGCCCTGCCCAATCGCATATCTCTATGACAAGCTCCCTGACATCCTGCTGCCACAAGAGCAGAGCAGATGCTTTTCTTGTCCTGCACGAACCATCAATCAGCTCGAAGCGCTTCATAAGCACACCACCTCTGCCAGATGATCTCTTTGATCTTACTGCAATGAGCGGCGGGAAGAACGCGATCCAAACCTCTCACGACCGCATCGACATCGCCCTTTGCAAGAGATGTCACGCCAAACGACGAGGGCGCAGTTGGGACGAAACGCCTTATGTTCTCTTCAAGAGAGCGAGTGCCCAAGTAATTATTCGCATTGACATCTGCCAAGGCGTCAAATGCCTCCGCCTTTGCCTCGTCCATATAACAGGAGAAGAGCAGCGACAAGGCGCAATCAAACACCGGGGCCAGCCTCAACGAGCCATCCCGCGATTGGAGAACCTCTATATTGGCCCCATGCCTATCTCGGTTGGCAATCAGATAATCCAAGAGCATAATCTGAGCCATCTGATCGCCCCAACCAAACCGATTTGCTAATTCCAGAGGCGATTCCTTGCCCTCCCTATGCAAGTCGAAAAACGTGTCGAAAGCCTGCTTGCGGTCACCCGGCTTTCTAAAGCTGCGCGACCTGTTGAGCCAAGTATCAAGCTCTTGGCCGTCGACTAGGACGCGGGCATGAACGAGCCGGTATTCCACATGTTCGATAGCAAGAACCTCCATCAGCCTGCTGGCGATGAGCTCGTTTACGCACTCATGCCCATAAACGCCACGATAGCTGTCATAGCAAGACAGCTTGTAGTACCAGGTACCAGAACCGACCTCCTCACGTGCCTTGAGGAAGCAGCCACCCGTGCCCGACGTAGTAGCACGCTCAGACCAGGTGAGATGACGGAGGTCTTGGACGGCAAACGTTATATCTCGCATATTCCTCCCGTCTTATCTTATATATCATTTACGTTATATAAGATAATCCAGCAAACCACTCTGAATCAAGCGCACTGCAAAACTCCCCTGCTGCTACAAGATGAAGTTGAAGACGTCTTGGCGCACCATATAGACAAAGAAGATGAGCATCAAGACGATGAAGACGATAGTGGTCACGTTGATGACGCGGATAGGAACCGGGCGTCTGATGACCTTCTCGACGCATTCTGTGACGATCTTGCCACCGTCTAGCGGCGGTACGGGAACGAGGTTGACGATGCCGATGGAGATGGAGACCGCCGCCACGATATAGAGGTACATGAACACGTCGACCCCCGCAGCCTTCTTAGCGATGACGCTGATGCCCACGATGGAGCTCGACTGGCTCAAGGTCTCGGCCGATGTCGACGGGTTGAAGAGCTTGGCATAGGCCATAACCGTCTGGCTCATCATCGTCCAAGCGCTGTTGAGGGCCTCTGCCGGACCGACGCGCATGCGGTCTGTCGTCGCGTAGATGCCGATGATGGGCCTGCCGTCATCGCTTTGGGCCGCATCGAGGTCGATAGTCATATCCTGGCCATCGCGCTGGATACCTAGCTCGATCACATCCCCCGCCTGCTTGTTTGCAAGCGCGGCGTTGATCTGCGAGAGATACTCAACCTGCTGACCGTCAACCGAGATGATGATATCCCCCGGCTGGATGCCCGCCGCTTGGGCAGGCGCGCCATCGACGACGCTGTCCACCGTGGTCGTGGAGTACTGCATGCCCACTCCGCAAAACGCCGCCAAAACAAGTGCGACGGTGAGAAGCGCATTGGCGAAGGGACCGGCAAAAAGCACGACCAGGCGCTTCCAGCAAGGCAGGCCGCGATAGGTCTCCTTGCGCTCTGCGTCGAGGAGCGCGACAGGGTCTTCGACCTCGCGCGGCTCGCCCAACGCGTACCGGGTGGTTTTGGGGGCGCACCACTTATCTGTCTTGTTGCTGCGACCCGGTTTGTTGATAGAGCCCCATCCGTCGAGGATGGTGAGGATATACTCCGCATCGTCCTCATCCAGAGAGCAGGCGGCGCTCACATGCTCAACGTCAACCGCGCCCTGCCGGTAGACATAGGCGAGCACAGGGGCCAGGTTTGGGTCCTCCTCGCCGCCCTCCATGCCGGCGATGCGGTTGTAGCCGCCCAAGGGAATGCAGGTGACACCGTAGCGGGTGCCGTTGCGCTCGAAGCCGATGTTGGGGCCGGGCATGCCGATCATGAACTCCGTCACGCGCACGCCAAAGGCGCGTGCGGCGATAAAATGGCCCAGCTCGTGAATGACGACGATCACGATGAGCAGGAGCAGGCCCCAAAAGACAGTAAGCAGCACATCAGCCAAGAGAGACTCCGTTCGTCTAGTTTTCCCGGAACTGCATGGTAGCGCTTGGGTGTGACGCAAAAATCAAGCTGAGAAAACAGTCACGAACTTATCACCCAAAGCTTGAGCTGGCCTGAAGGCCATGCGCTCCCGTCTCTTGCCGGCCCGCACCCGGCCCAGCCCGGTGGGCAACCGGCCCCTACAGAGCGACGACGAGTCTGCGGGCGTGCGCCCTGGCCGCAGCGTCAAGCTCCTCGAGCTGCTCGAGGCTCTCCACGTCCTGACGACCCAAAGCGTCCATGGTCTTGCCCACCACGGCATCGATATCCGTGAGATGACAGGCGCCTCGCAAGAACGCGGCGACGGCAACCTCGTTGGCGGCGTTCATAACCGCCGGCAGTGTGCCGCCTTCGCGGCAGGCATCGAGCGCCAACCCCAGGCAGCGGAAGGTCTCGATATCCGGGTCCATGAACTCGAGGCTGTGCAGCTTGGTGAAGTCGCACTCCTGCGCCGGGCTCTCCCAACGATGGGGGTAGCTCAAGGCGAACTGGATGGGGATGCGCATATCTGCAACGCCCAGATGCGCTTTGACAGAGCCGTCAACGTACTCGACCATGCTGTGCACGCAGCTTTGCGGATGCACCACAACGCGGATATCGTCCGCACCAAGCCCGAAGAGATGATGCGCCTCGATCACCTCTAGGCCCTTGTTCATGAGGCTCGCGCTGTCAATGGTGATCTTGGGGCCCATGTTCCACGTGGGATGCGCCAGTGCCTGTTTGGCTGTGACCTGCGACAACTGGTCGCGCGTGCAGCCCCTGAAGGGCCCGCCAGAGCAGGTGAGCCAGATACGGCGCGCCTCGCGGGGATACTCGCCCAGATAACACTGGTAGATTGCAGAGTGCTCGCTGTCCACCGGCAGCAAGGTCTCGTGCGTGGCCAAGGGCATGATCAGATCGCCACCCACGACGAGCGACTCCTTGTTGGCCAGGCCCAGCTTCTTACCGCAGGCCAGCGTGTCGTAGCTCGCACGCAAGCCCGCCGCGCCGGACAAGGCGTTGATGACGATGTCGACCTCTTCGAGAAGCGCCAGGGATGCCACGGCAGCAGGCCCAAAACCCACATGCACGTCATCGGCGAGCTGGGCCAAGCAGCCGGCATCCTTGCAGGAGACATCCCCCAAGGCGAGGTGCTTGACGTTGAACTCGGCAGCCTGCGCAACCAACGTATCAGCACGCGAGCCGCAGGCCAGGGCAACGACCTCGACCTTATCCGGATGCATACGGCACACGTCCAGCGTCTGCGTGCCGATAGAGCCGGTAGAGCCCAGAAGGGCTACGCGTGTTTTGCTCACAGGGCGACTCCTATCGCATCGAAGACGTACGGGGCGACCATGACCATGAAGCAGGCAACCACGCTCACAAAGAGCAGAGAGTCGCTGCGGTCGAGCAAGCCGCCATGGCCGGGCATGAGGTTGCCGGAGTCCTTCGTGTGGAAGCTGCGCTTGATATGGCTTTCCGTGAGGTCGCCCATGATGCCGATAATGCCGCACAGAAGCCCCGCGAGAGCCGCCCACACAAAGCCGAACATGCAGCTAGGGCACACGATGGGGATGAGCAGCCAGAAGAGCATGCTGCCGATCATGCCGCAGATAACGCCCTCCCAGGTCTTCTTGGGGCTGATCGTAGGCGCGAACTTGTGCTTGCCAAAGGCGCTGCCGCCCAGGTAGGCGAAGGAGTCGTTGGCCCAAACGCTCAGTAGGACGAAGAGGCATAGAAGCCCGCCCTCGATGCCCTCGAACCACGAGCGCAAGAGCACGAAAGAGGCAAGCGTAAGACCAACATAGAGGTACCCGAAGACCGTGATCGAAACATCGACGATCGACTCCTCTGACCTCACGAAGAAGCGGCACAGGCAGACGATGCCGCCGATGAAGGCCGTGCCCAGGGCAAAGGCCACGACATGCGTGCCCTCGATGTTGATGGCCATGGACAACGGGATGAGAACGGCGACCACGGTGCCGATGGCCTTGTAGGGCTTGTAGCCCTCGTTGGTTGCCATGCGCAGGAACTCGTAGCAGCAGATGCCGCTCGTCGCCGCGATGACCACCAGGGTGCTGTACCACGATAGAAGCGTCGCAAGGCCGGTGATCAGGATATAGATGGCGCCCGCGGCGATGCGCGTGAAGAGGTCGCTTTGGTTGATTGCCATATAAAGCTAGCTCACTTTCCCAAAACGGCGGTTGCGCTGCTGGTAGGACAGCAGGGCGCGCAACAGCTCGTAGCGGTCGAAATCCGGCCAGAGCACATCGGTAACGTAAAGCTCCGAGTACGCGAGCTGCCAGAGCAGGAAGTTGCTCAGGCGCAGCTCGCCGCTCGTGCGGATGAGCAGGTCAGGGTCCGGCATATCTGCCGTGTAGAGCCTGGAAGCGAGCATGGACTCGTCGATATCGGCTGCATCGATGACGCCGGCAGCCGCATCCTGCGCAAGCAGCTGCGCCGCACGGGTTATCTCTGCGCGCGAGCCGTAGTTGACGGCGATGGCCAAGGTCATGCCCGTGTTCTTAGCACTGGCAGCGGCCGCCTTGGTGAAGACCGTGCGCGTGGCCAGGGGCAGGTCGTCCGTGCAACCCAGAAGCTCGATGCGCACGCCCTCGGCCATAAGCCCCGCGATCTCTTTGCTCATCGTCTGGGCAAAAAGCGACATGAGGCCCTTGACCTCGTCTTGGGGGCGCTTCCAGTTCTCGGTGGAAAACGAGTAGATCGTCAGATAGCGCACGCCCAGGTCGTTGCATGCGGTGATGGCCTCGCGCACGGCGCGGATGCCGGCTTTATGGCCGTCGCCGCGCTCGAGCCCCCGTGCCGTGGCCCAGCGCCCGTTGCCATCCATGATGATGGCGACATGGGCCGGCACGTTGGACATATCGAGCGCATCGCGATCCAAGCCCGCAGGAGGCTCGGGGAATATCTGAGCGAGTGTTGTCGGACGATGGGACACGTTTAGATCTCCATGACCTCGGCTTCTTTGGCTGCGAGCAGCTCGTCGACCTTGGCGACGTACTTATCGGTAAGCTTTTGGAGCTCTGCCTCGGCGCGCTTGAGCTCGTCCTCGCTCATCTCGCCGTCCTTCTGCGCGCGCTCCATCTTCTTCTTGCAATCCTGGCGAGCGTTGCGCACACCGGTGCGGCCGTGCTTCTCGGCCACGTTCTTGCACTCCTTGACGATCTCGCGGCGGCGCTCCTCGGTGGGTGCCGGGAAGTTGAGGCGGATGACGCCCGTGCCGTCGTTGTTGGGGGTGATGCCCAGGTCAGAGGCGAGAATCGCCTTCTCGACGGCGTTGACGATGGACTTGTCCCAAGGCTCGACAGTGAGCATATGGGCCTCCGGCGCCTTGACGGCGGCAACTTGCGTGATGGGGGTCGCGGCGCCGTAGTAGTCGACGGAGATACCCTCGAGGACGGCAGCGCTCGCGCGGCCGGTACGGAGCTTGGAGAAGTCCTTGGAAAGCGCAGCGAGGCACTTCTCCATCTGGGACTCAGCGTTGGTGATGAAGTCGTTCATGATGTGTCCTCTCTAGCTGACGACGGTTCCGATGTTCTCGCCGCGCAGGACGCGAGCGATGTTGCCCTTCTTGTGAAGGTTGAAGACGATGATGGGCAGGCCGTTGTCCTTGAGCAGGGCGCTGGCCGTGGAGTCCATGACGTTGAGCTCCTTCTCGAGGACCTCCTTGTAGCTGACCTTCTCGTAGCGCTTGGCATCCGGGTTGGTGCGCGGGTCGCAGTCGTAGACGCCGTCGACCTGGGTCGCCTTGAGCATGGCCTCGGCGTTGATCTCGCATGCGCGCAGGGCAGCTGCGGTATCCGTGGTGAAGTAGGGGTTGCCGGTACCGCAGGCGAAGATCACCACGCGGCCCTTCTCCAGATGGCGGATGGCCTTGTTGCGGATGTAGGGCTCTGCCACCTCCTGCATGTCGATGGCGCTCTGGACGCGGGTGGGGATGCCGGCGCGCTCGAAGCCCTCGCGCAGGGCCAAGGCGTTCATGGCAGTGGCGAGCATGCCGATGTAATCTGCCTGGGCGCGGTCCATGCCGTTGGCGGCACCTGCCATACCGCGGAATATGTTGCCGCCGCCCACGACGATGGCCAGCTGCACGCCGCCGTCGACGATCTCTTTGACAGACTCTGCGATCATCTCGGTCACTTTAGGGTCGATGCCGTAGACGCCCTCGCCCTGCAGGGCCTCGCCGGAAAGCTTGAGGAGCACGCGGTTGTACTTGAAGTCCGACACTGTCCAATCCCTTCTTATCGTCGAAGAATCGATGCAAAAGACGCCGGGCGCGTGCCCGGCGCTAGGGCACGTAGCTTAGAGGCGCTCGATGAAGCGGCCGTCGCGGGTGTCGATCTTGACCTTGTCGCCGATCTCCAAGAACAGCGGGACCTTGATCTCTGCGCCGGTCTCCGTGGTAGCGGGCTTGGTACCGCCCTGGACGGTGTTGCCCTTGAAGCCGGGCTCGGTCTCGGCGATCTCCATCTCGACGAACATAGGGGGCTCGACGTTGATCAGCTCGCCATCTGCGTACTGGGCCAGGCAGGTATCGCCCTCCTTGAACCATTTGACGCTGTCGCCCAGGAACTCCGCGTTGACCTCGGGCTGCTCGAAGGTGACGGGGTCCATGAAGTAGTAGGTCTCGCCGTCGTTCCAGGAGTACTCCATCTCCTTGGTCTCGAGGCGGACGTCGTCGAACTTGTCGTTGGGACGGAAGGTGTACTCGACCACGCGGCCGGTGTTGATGTCCTTGAGTTTGGTGCGGATGAAGGCGCCGCCCTTGCCGGGCTTGACATGCTGGAACTCGACGATGACGCAAAGCTTGTTGTTGTATTTGATGCACATGCCGTTTTTGAAGTTAGAGGGCTGGACGGGCATACCGAACCACCTTTCTTGTCTTGTGCCGCGCGTTTGGCGTGCGCAGAGGCGGGCGCGACCCACCGCAGGCGAAGCCGCTTGTGTAAGACGGCGCTCGCCCCTGCGCGCGGACACGGCACGTGCTGCACCGGCCGCTATGCGACGGCAATCGTTACTAAATCTTCCGTATTCTACTCTAAGAGCACTTATGCCAGATGCGGCGCGGGCAAGATACCAGCAGAAATGCACACAGGGGGGCCTAGCGCGAGAGTGCGTAGGCGAGGCGGGCGAATGCGAACGCCGCAGGTGCGCACAAGGGCAACCGGATGCGTAGGACTTGCCAGCGCCCTCGCGGGTTCTGGACAGCCTATTCCTCAAAATCGAAAGAAATTCATTTTTTGAGGAATAGAGCCCCAAGGATTGAATAGCAAGTCACGCGCGAACGCCTTATTTGCCGCCAAGCTTCCAGAGACGCGACGCCAAGAGAGCTTCACTGCTACGCTGCCAACATCTCCATCGGCAACTTGGCGACGGGACAGCCCGCCTGCCGATGCGGCTCCCCGCGGCCAGTGCTATTGCCTTTAATGAAACATATCGCTATCGAGCCCGACCATTGGAGGTTGCCATGAGCTACAAGAAGATCGTCGTTGCCGGCGGGGGCGTGCTGGGAAGCCAGATCGCGTTCCAAACCGCGTACTGCGGGTTCGATGTGACCATCTGGCTGCGCAGCGAGGGCTCTATCGGCCGCACCAAGCCCAAGATCGACCATGTACGAGACGAGTACCTAGCTGCCATCGATGGTATGGCAACCGGCGGCGGAGATTGGTGTGCAGGTATCGCCGATAGCGGCGAGCCGTTTGACAAAGAGGCTGCCATCGCCCACGTCGAGGGCGCCTACGCGAACCTCAAGCTCGAGCTCGATCTTGGCGCTGCCGTGGCCGATGCAGACCTCGTCATCGAGTCGATGGCCGAGGACGCGCAAGCCAAGATCGAGTTCTACCAGAAGCTCGCACCCGTCCTGCCCGATAAGACGGTCGTGGCCTCGAACTCCTCGACGTTGCTGCCCAGCACCTTTGCCAAGTACACGGGGCGCCCGCAGAAGTACCTGTCACTGCACTTTGCGAACTCCATCTGGAAGAACAACACGGCCGAGGTCATGGCGCAGCCCCAGACGGACAAGCGTTACTTTGACGAGCTGATCGAGTTCGCCAACCAGATCCGCATGATCGCCCTGCCCGTCAACAAGGAGAAAAGCGGCTACCTGCTCAACTCCATGCTCGTGCCCTGGCTGCTCTCCGGCCTGGATCTGTACGTATCCGGCGTGTCGGACCCAAAGAGCATCGACCTCGCATGGACGCGCGGCACCGGCGCACCCAAGGGACCGTTCAGGGTACTCGACACCGTGGGCATCAAAACGGCCTACAACATCGTGCTGCAGTACCAGAAGGTACCCGGGCTCTTTAGCCCGCTGTTCAAGAAGATGATGCTGCCCTACAACTACAAGGCCATGGCCGCCGTCCTCAAGAAGATGATCGACGAGGGCAAGCTGGGAGAATCCACCGGCGAGGGCTTCTTCAAGTACGAGTAGGCTGGTTATCGGCAGCATAAGGCCGCAGGACACAACGGGTGCTGGCAGCGGATGCCGGCGCCCGTCTGTGCTACCAGGAGGGCGAATGAGGGGGCAATCGGCTGTTGCTGGGCGATTGAGCGACGATGGCAGCTGGCCGCGGGCAGTCGAGTCCAACCTGCTGGCGCAAATTGCCACGCATGTGAGGATTTGCTGTCACAAACAGCGATGCGTGCGGAAAACGGGCCCTAAATCGGTCGCGATCCCCACACGAGAACCCTTTTGTGACGTAGATTTTCCACACGCGTGGGGTTTGCAGCGGCGAGGGGAGGAGCGCAGGCTTCGGACGACGAGCCGCGAATGGCCGGCACCTGGATCTCAGCGCGTTGACTCGAGGCTCTTTAGCGCTTCCGCGCACAATTGCCCTATGGGTTTGGCCATGCGCTCCCTGAGCTCCCTCGCAGCCGATGTTGAGGCCGTCTCTTCGAGGGAATCGAATACCTCGGCCAGTTTGCCCGGGATAGATTGGGCATAAAATCTCATCAAGTCGCAGCAACCTTGAACAGTGACGCCGACCCTCTCCAATTGGCTCTGCTCGACAAGCTTTCGGATGTTGTTAGCCGTCACACGGCCTGCGCGGTTCTCTCCGCCTATCGACATCGCGAGCTTGGGTGGCTTGAGCTTCCATTTCGACATATCAAGATACGGCGCAATCGACGCCACGTCGTACATAGGGGCCAACCTATGGGCGCCATCAGGAGACAACATGATGGAGTAGTTCTTCGCATGCGCATCGGTGCCGGCGATCAAATAATTGAAGAAGAGCATTTGAAGAAACCCCACGGTATTAGCCTGCGCAGCGGGTCCTGTTGACATCAGTAGCTTGAGCGCATCCGAGCTGCCGGGGCCTCCATACATCGTGTATTTGTTATCAGGGAGGCAACCGGCAGCCTGGCAGAGGTCCTCCTGGTGAAGCCTGATCACGCGATTATCTTTGACCAGCCGGTCGTAGCGTTCGATCACGATTGCGGGCTCTGCCCCATCTGGGCCAACGAACTCGAGATAGTCAACATTCGCTGTGGGGATATCCAGCGTTGCAGCCAAGCGCATGCAGACATATTCGTTGAGAGCTTGATGGGCAAGCCCCCTCACGCCGCTTTTGAAAATATGCGTTGTGGCGGCTGCGCCTTTGCAGGAGTACCAGCTCGTACCCGCCTGTCTCAACGCAAACTTGCTCTGTTGCCCGCCAAGGCTCCAATGCTCGTCATCGGCAATCCAACTCGACTCGTCCTTTCGCCCTTCTGCTAGGCGGAGGGCAATATCGGCATCGCTTACAGGCACAAGCAGCTCGCTGCTGGGAGGGTTCGCCCCCTTTGGGCAGAACTGCACAGCCCCGGGGCAATCGAGGCCGATGACTCCGAGCAGGGCGAAAGGATTGTTGGGCGACACGCCCGCAGCCGAAGCCACGCGCTTCCTCACTGAGAGGTCCTCTGGCAAAAGGCCCCAAAGGTACGGCAGCACCGCCCTGTCGCGATAGGCATGCGTAGACAAAGGCATGGCAGATGACAAGGGGACGCCGCGATAATCTCGTGAGTACTCAAAAGAGACGGCACCCGATGCTTCTTGCGATAGAACACCCGCGTGAATTCCGGCAATCAGGACATCGAGAGTTTTGCTTGTCATTGCTTGCCCTCCGTCAGAATAGCCAGCGCCTTAGCGGTGCCAGGATGCTCTTCTACAACTAGCGCAGGGGCAGTCGCCGTAGCGCCCTTAGGCGAGGCGAGCCTGGGCTCTCCCATGTCT
>CAVCDT010000062.1:0-12410 GCA_963600995.1 Akkermansia muciniphila
GGCGCAACCCCTCCTGGTGGACCCTCTACGCGGACGGCACCAAGGTCGCTAGCGGCACGGGTGACTTCGCCCGCGAGCGTTTCTACGAGAGTGCCGAGGCGTTTCGCGACCTCTGCCGCGAGGCAGTGGAGGCTGCTGATCTGCCAGCCCTGTCCGAGCGCGAATACAACCTGTTGAGTGTTGCGCGCCGCATCTCGGACATTTCCGTCACCATCGGCGTCGCCGGCGCTTAGGCGGCTCGTATAGCGAGAGGGGGCGGCTCCGTTTGGAGCCGCCCCCTCTTTGGGTGCGCTTCGTCAGTTTGCGTCGGGTTTATCCAGCCAAGCTCTTCCCTTGGTGCGAGGAGCTTGATCTCGCGCCTCGATATGACAATGTTCGAGTCCCTTTGTGTCCATGATCTGTGTGCCTACGTCTCATGCTTGCCGGGTGCGCATTCCGGGTCCCTGTCCTACTACGGGGATTCGGACGGCCTGGAAGTCGATGTGATAATCGAGCTGCGCGATGGGCGCTGGGCCGCTATCGAGATCAAGCTCGGCGAGGCCAAGGTGCCCGATGGCATTTCGAACATCAAGAGGCTGCGCCGTAAGGTCGCATCCAACCCTGCGGCTAGAAACCCAGCCGGAGTTCTGCGCGGTGGTTACAGCGATCTCACCTTTTTGCCGCTACGATGCGGAGAACGACGTCTATGTCTTCCCCATCACAGCGCTGCAGCCGTAAGGCTGTGCTCATTCCGTGCGTTGCTGGCGGCTCTGGAGTCTAGGCAGCCCGCACGTCAACCCCTAGCACGTTGCTGTGCCGCTGATATCGCTTCCGGCATGGTCGCAATCAGATGGCAGGATGTGACTCCCATCAAAGCAAAGCAGACATTCTCCAGCTTTTTGATTAATAGACACAAAACAAGTATAATATGCGTCCAATAATCAAAAGGAGGATTTTTGCGCAAAAGCGAGCAGATAACCAAATTCATTGAGGGCGTCGGGGGCGTCGCCAGCGCAGAGCAGTTGAAGAGCGCAGGATTTCTACCCGGCTCGATTGCTTATGCGCTGAAGTCTGGTGCTATAGACAGGCTTACGAGAGGCGTTTACTGCTCGTCGGAGGTATTCGAAGATGAGCTCGCCGCCATTTCGTGCAGGTGGAGGAAGTGCGTGATCTCCCATGGCAGCGCGCTCTATCTAGCCGGGCTTTCCGACAGGATGCCGTCCTCGATCGACGTCACCGTTCCCCATGGCTACAATCCCCGATGCCTCTTTCGCGAGCATCCCGACGTGAGGGTCCATAGGGTGAAGCACGACATCTATGAGCTGGGAATTACAGAATCCAGATCGCCTGGTGGCGCCATGGTAAAAACGTACTGCGCGGAGCGAGCGGTTGCCGACCTCATTTCCCAACGGGTGTCCGAGGGAGCAGATCCGCAACTGGTTCGCTGTGCTGTGGCTGGATATTTTAAGAGCAAGAACGCCGATCTTGAGATGTTGGCGCGGATGTGCACGGCATTGGGTGTCGAAGAGGAATTCAGGATGTATCTGGAGGTGCTCTGATGATGAAAAGTGACGCGAGTCTCAAGGGCAAGATAAAGGCGCTTGCAAAAAGAAACAACCTGAAGTCGCAGGAACTTCTGCAGATGTACCTATTCGAGCATCTGCTGATGAGGCTGGAAAAGAGCGACTACGCGAAGATGTTCATCTTGAAGGGAGGCCTTCTCATCTCATCGATAACGGGAGTCTCGCAGAGGACGACCATGGACATGGATACTACGGTAATCGGCATGGACATGGATGAGAAAACAGTGAGTCATGCCGTCTCCACCATCTGCGCTGTTGATGTAGGAGATAACATGGAATACTCCTTTGAGAGGGTCGAACCCATTCGCGAGGACGACGAGTACGCTAATTGGCGTGCCTATCTGCACGTCAGATACGGCAAGATAGACGCCCCGATAAAGGTCGACATAACAACGGGAGACGAGATAATTCCGGGTCGCATCGAGTACCGCTATCCGTTGATGTTTGAAGAGGGTATCGTGAGAGTGCTCTCGTATCCGCTTGAGACCGTTCTTGCTGAGAAGCTCGAGACTATCATATCGCGAGGCATTGCGAATACCCGAGGCCGCGATTACTACGACGTCTATATGCTGCTCCGCGCAAAACGCGACGAAATCGATGTCGACTCGCTGCGCGCTGCGGTGGCGGCAACTGTCGCGAAGCGCGGTTCTACCGCGAAAATGATTCGCTACGAAGATATTCTCGGCGAGGTCAGGGAGTCTTCTATCATGTGCGGCATCTGGGCATCGTACATATCAGCTTCTCCCTATGCGGCGGGAATTGACTTCAACGAAGCCGTCGATTCAGTTCTCGAGGTTGCAAGGCTCTCGAGGTTTGAAGGGCAGAATTAGAGAACTCGAACGTGGCAGCGGGGCTGCAGGGCCTCGCTCCTGTCACGTAATAGGCGTTCCCTAAAACGGTTGTTTTGGGAACAGAGAACATAAGCTCGTATTCGTAAGGAAGCAGTTCCTAAGCTTGTCAAAAACAAAATCGATCGCGTTGAGAAAGTTAGCTAAAGCGATCACCTGCCGCTCGCTGGGCGTGCTCTGAAGTGGGTTCTGGTTGAGCTGTTATGGCTTGCCTCCAAGCCGAGAAAGCTGCACAGCCCTCTTAGAGCAGCTAATATAGGCACCTTGCTACTCGCCCCTCTTGCCCTCCCAATCCTCGTGCTTGTAGTTGAAGGGGCTCAGGTCCATGAACAGGCTCTTGGTCGACTCTGCGTCAAGGACCTGCCCGAGGTTCTCCAATAGCTCCTCTTGCCTGGGCTGGCCGAGCACGGCTCTGTACCTGACCAGCACGTCGATCAACTGTTCGTAGCGCATGGCGGATCTTCCCATCGCACGCAGATACGCATGCCTCTCGATGCGGAGGCCGGGGTCGTACGCGCCAAGCCCCCAATGCGGCACAAGCTCTGCCAAAGCTCCTTCGGCGCCTTCGCCTGCGGCTTTCTCTGCTGCAGCGAACATGGAGGCCCAGATGTCCGTACTGGACACGTAGGGGACATCGTAGGCCTTGGCGACGTTCTGGCGCACGGCCATGCTCTCGTAGCGGTTGATGCGTCCTTCCCTCTGCTCCAGGTCAACCGGGTTCGAGGGCAGGTTCCAATGGACGATCTTGCGGCAGTACGGATGGAAGTCCAAACCCTCTTGCCCCACAGAGGTGCTGCATAGGACAAAGGGTCTGAACGGCGAGTTGAACGCCTTGCGGAGGTTCTCGCGCCTGTTGTCGTTGCTCCCGCCGCCCTCGTCGTCGAGGAACGCGGCTGCAAAAGCCGTTCTCATCTTCATGGGCTTGCCGTCGCCCTTGCCCATAGAGCGGTTCCTGAGGCTTGCCAGGGTGTCGACGTCGTATTGGCTTTGCATGGTGTATGTCGAAGGCCCGCCAAAGCGTCCCACCTTACCTCCGATCATCTCTGCGCACATGAAGCCCCCAGAGTGGTGGAACCCGATCTGGTGGCCGTATTCATCCAAGACAGACTGGAAGTTGCCTAGGATGCAGTACTCCAAGACGCGCGACCAATGGGACCTGAAGCTCTGCTTGGTGCATCCCGCCTCCACTGCCAAGGTGGCAGAGGGGGCATTGAGGCGCCGCAGAAATGCCGACGCAAAGCGATACCCGAGCAGCTGCCCCTCATCGCAGCTGCGGCACTTCTGGTAGGTTCGCATAGCGCAGACCGCTGGCGACCCTATGGCCATCTTGGCTAAGACTTTGCACAGGTCGTCGGGGACGGGACCCATCTCCAGTACCGGGGTCTCGTCGACCTTCCTCCACTCGCTGGCGAGCTTGGCATCCTCTGCAGAGAGCCCCTCGGCGCCCTCGATGCTGCTTATAAGCTCGAGAGGGTCGGCCCCCGCGTCGCGCTCGAGCATGAGCAGGGCCTTGAGGTACCACTCGTTATCCGCCCTGCCCCCTTGCGCTGCCTCGACGCCCAGAGCGCTGAGCCTCTCGCTGATCTTCGCGGCGACGTCTCTCTCGAGCTGATCGGCGCTTGCCTCTGCCGCGAATCGCGGCCATTGGACGATACCGGCGAGGTAGACCGAGGGGTACATCAGCAGCGCAGCACTCGTCCTAGCCGCTGCGGCTAGGCGGAGCCTCTTGCTGGGGAGCTTGCGCTCGTCATCTGTATCTCCGACGCTTATCTCCGGGTCGTCGGCCTTGGGGTCGAAGTACTTGAAGCTCGACTTGCTGCCGTAGCAACTCCAAACGGACCTTCTCTCGTCTTCATAGGAGATGAGCGTCGATATCATGCGGGGGACCATCGCCCATGACGAGAACACCAAGGTCTTGGAAAACCCACTGGCATCTACATAGGGGCCGGATGTCACTGCATAGTAGGGGCGACTCGCCGGGATCCACAAAAGCGAGGAGGCGTCTGCCTTGCGCGATCCAATGGCGAAGACATCTTCGATGAGCTTTCGCATCCTGGAGTTGGAGATGTCGAGCTTGCGGTAGTTGTTGATGGCGCCCCGCTGGACCCACAGTCTGGCGGCCTTCGTGTTGTCCTCCCTTTTGAAGGGGAGCTTGCCATGTCCGCGCTCCACGGCCCTCAGCAGGCGCTCGCCCGACTTGTACCCCTTGAGGTACGAGAGGACAAACGGGCAGGACTCGATGTAGTCGACAGGGAGCTTGTCACCGACGTCCATTTTGTCAAACAGTTTCCTTGCTGTCAGATACGCGGCGATGTCGTCTTTATCGGCGCAGACGAGCTCGGTGCAGTCGCTTACGATGTCTTGGTACTCGCTCAGGCCTATGCGCTCTGTCCTGGTCATGAGCTCGCGAAGCTGCCGCTCTGCTGGCTCTTTGTCCTTTGCGATGGTCTCAAAGGAGACCCTATTGTCCACATAGGCCGCAAGGCTTTCCCCATAGGCTTTCCAAGCCTGCTGGAACTCGTCGTAGCCCTTGCCGTTGTCGAGGAAGCTGACGACGCTGAGGAAGTCGTTTGACGAGGACTCCCCAAAGAACAGCTCGTCTTCTGCTTGGGTTGTGAACGCCTTGAAGGGGGTGGCCGATAGCAAGAGGACGCGAAGCGGATTGCCCTCGCGTCCGGGTGCGAAGAGGAAGCGCTTGGCGACCAGCCCCATCTCCTCTTCCTCGTTGCAGTCGATGAGGCTTCGAAACCGCTGGAACTCGTCCATGATCACCAGGTCGGGGTCGAGCCGGTCGATGGACAGCCTCGCGAACACGCTTCTCAGCATCCCGATGTAGCGGTCGTCCAACGCCTCGTTCTCGCGGCCGAGCGCGTAGGCTCGAACCTGCTCGAGCTCCTCTGTATAAGCGTCGAGCGCCGTGCAGACCTCGTTTTTGTAGCCGGCGTTTTTCTGGGCGTCTACCTCGCTGCAGTAGTAGTCGCGCCAACTGGCCCAGGATTTCTGCGCCTGGTAGCAGAATATGGATTCGAGTGCAGGCGCTATATCCGCAAAGAGCCGATGGCAGCGCAGGACCGCGTAGATGAGCGCGCGCTCCTGGACGATGCCCGCACCGTTGGTTATGTCGAACGACGTGCCCGGCGTCATGGGGATAAGCTGGATATAGCGGTCGTTCTCGACGGCTTTGCGCTCGTTTTGATAAGCGAAGTAATGCTGCATTGACAGACGTGCTTGCCTGGCATCCACCTTGTCTACCAGCTCCTCGTCGATGCTGAGCTTGGATAGGTTCTGATTGACGATGGCGCTGTTGGAGCAGACGTATACCACTTTGAAGAAAGGATCGCCTTCTTCTATGCGCAGCGCGGCGGTCGTTGCGACGACGCCCTTGGCAACCAGGGTCTTGCCCAAACCGACCTCGTCCGATACGAGCACGCGGTTGCGACCTTTGCGAAACAGCGCGTCCACATGTTTGACGGTATCCCGCTGGAAGGGTTTGAGCATCCCAAGAACTTCGTCTCTAGCGGCGAGAACCTGCTCCTTGCGCTTGTCTATGTCCTCGCTAGGCATCCTTGTATCCTTTCTTGAACGCCTCCAAGAGTGCAACTGCCTTAGAGAGATGGTCGCTCGCTTGCTGGCCTGCGTCCTCGAGCAGCCCTAGGCAGTCGTTCACTGTGGACAGCGCCTGGGCGGGTTTGTCTGCGAACGCTTGCAGTAGGCTTTCGTAGAGGCCGTCTGCAGAGACGGAGAACGATGACGATCCGGCTCCGTGGCCAGTCCGATTGGACAAGACCTGCTGTTGCTCGGGGTTGTCTGATAAGGAGAACTGCAGGTAGTCCATCAGCGACGCGTCGCTTGCGGAGACGATCTTCTTGAACACGGCAGCCCGCCTTTTGTCCAAGATGCACGCTGCCCGTTGCGTGACATCGCATCTGATGAGCCGCGGTGCGGATTCCTCTTGCCCATGGGTCACCCTGATGAACTCCGTGAGGGCGAGCAGGTCGACGCCTTCGAATGTCATCTTTGCAGCTGCGGGGAGGGAGCCCTTTCTCGACAGGAACCCTATCTGGCATTGGGCGAGGAACGTCTCGCTCTGCTTATCCGGATAGAGCCAGATCGTGACGTCGTAGCCTTGAGAGTTTTCGCGCTCGGCAATATCCATTTTGGCGCCCAGTCTGCGGAGCAAGTGGTCGTAGCTGCGGTCGATGTCGCTTTCAGGCTCCCTTTCCGCCTCGGTGAGCGCGGCGATTTCCTTATCACGCAGAGGAGCGAAGATGCCCTCGTCCAAGGTGTCGTTGCTCAGTCCCAACTCGCGCAGGAGGCCTTCATAAGCGTCCTCCTCATCAGAGCGGAGGACAAAGCAGAACTCGTGGTTTATATCCATGGCTCGATACGTTGCGTTCGCAGAGCCCGCACAGAGATAGCAGACATCCTTGCCGTCCTCCTCGCATTCAAAGGCGTAGAGCTTGGCATGAATGTCCCTTGGGGCTGCGGCCTGCGTGCAATCCGCCCCGTCCTCGCAGGCTATGTCGATCAGCTCGTCTCTTATGGCGAGTATCCTCATCCCCTCTAGAGCGTCTGCTGTATCCCCGCGCCCTAAGAGGGCGTCCCTGTGCAGGACGAGCGTGATGTTCTCGGCTCGCATGACTCCCTTGTCAACCCTGTCGCAAATGTGGGAGACAGGGCCGGGAGAATTGAGCTTGTCCGGTAAGAACGGGCTGATGACAAGGGCCTTTTTGGCGTATGCTGTCTTCTCTTGCAGGAATCCTTTGATGGAGCTGGGTGAGCTTTCCGCGCCGGGAAAGCCGCTGAACAAGAAGAACGGGTAGACGGGGATGAACGGGCCCTTGCCGCTACCAAAGTAGACGTACCCGATCTCTGCCAAGACCATGTCGAGTTTTTCTTCGAGCTTCGCAGACAGGGCGGGCTTTGCCGCGAAGCTCGAGAGCTCTTTGAGGGCGCGCTCGAGATGCAAGCCCCCCTCGGACCTTCTCTGGCGGTTTTCGAGGTACTCGCCTTCGAACGAGGTTGCCAGATCCCAGCTGCCGTCAAGAGTGAGGTTTCTCGTCAGGACGCAGATGCGGTACTTTACGGCCTTGCGTTCGCAAGATGCAAACCGCAAGACCCAGATCTTGGGATGGAACGAGGGGTAGTTGTCGCCCTCGAGGTCGACCTGCACGATGCCGCTCTCGATTTGGGAGTAAAGGGCCCTGTATGCCCGCGAGCAGCGGATCTTTCCCTTCTCGCAGAACACGAGGACTTTATCGCGAACCTGCGTTAGGGCGGCAAACAGATGAGCGGGGTTGTCCTTGAGCGCGCTGTCGCACCCAACGGGCAGGCCTAAGGCGATGTAAGCGCCGATGAGCGCCTCGAGGTCGAGCGTGTACGTCGTGCAGATAGCGGCGTCCAGCTCGTAGCCCTTGGGGGCATTGAGCATCTCGCCGTAGTCAAGGCTGTCGCTTGAGGGGTCTAGCATGGCTTGTCTCCTCTGAGCCCGGCGCAGATTTCTGCGGCCAGGCTTGTAGCGGTAGAGAGGCGGTAGGTCAGCTCTGTGCCACCGTACCAATCGCCTCGATACACGTCTGCGTTCATGATCTTCGAGCGCGAGCGCCCCTTTAGCGCAAGCTCTCTCAGCCTTATGAGCTCGTCTAACTTTGCGAGCCTCCCGCTGGCGAGTGCTTCTTGGGATTCATTCAAAAATCGATATGTTTGGGCATTGGAACTGTTTTCCAGCGAGATGGAGAGGATGGAGAACGCCGCGTCGATATTGCAATCGAGGGCCCTGGAGCGATAGCGCGACCCAGGGGCATATGCGATTTCCCAAACGTTTTCTGTCTCGCTATCGGGCTCTGACGTTTCGAAGTGCCTGAGCACGTAGTTGAAGCGTATATGAAGCAGCGCGGCAAGTGATGAGACGTCCGCGGCCAGGTTCAGCGCCTCGAAGTCTCTAAAGCCGGGGATGAGGCGGTCGATAGTATCCGCTAGCTCGACGAACCCTTTGAATCCCGTACAGAGAGCCAAAGCCTCTGGGTTTTGCAGCAATGCGGCGTAGAGGCTGTTTGGGAATCTCCGGCAGATCGCCTCGAACAGCATCTGGGCCTCGCATTCGAGTAGGTCGACGCTCATGGAGCTTGTGCTCCTCCAGCCCTGGTAGCCGGCAGCGGGCACGTTCCAGATCGCCTGTGCGGGGCTTGCGAGCACGATGGCATCATCGCCTTCGGCCTCGATTCGCAGCTTCTCTCCGGAGGGGGAGGCGACCATGTTCAGATACGCCGATAGCGTCATATCTTTGTCTTTGAGCAAGTCGTACTCGCGCATCGCAGACCAGTACATGCTCGACGGCTTTTGTTTGACCCAGGTATCGCTGTCGATGAAGCTTATGCCCGTTATGCCGTCTTTCTCCCTGTTGTGCTCGTCGCACCAGGCAGCAAGCATCTGGGCGACTTGCTTCTCACCGCTTTCGAAGGCGGCGTAGACCTGGTCTCGCCCTGCCCCTTGGAAGTTGCTCGCGAGGTCCCTCATGAGGTATGCCGTGAGGAAGTAGTAGCGGGCATGGGTGTGAAGGGTCGATGTACCGGGAAACAGCCGGTAAGAGAAGGCGTCGCGCAGTGTCCCGAGCCCCAGCTCGTCGATTGCGCCCTTGCCCTTTGCCATCTGGAGAACCTGGCTTGCACGACGGCGCTCGTCTTCGGAAAAATCAACCCACCCTATTCTCAAGAGCGCCTCCCTTAAGTCTCGTCCACGCTCGCTGGGCAGTGCGGATTGCGACAACGCCGCTGTCACAATCCGCACTGATGCCCGTCTGATTCTAGCGGCTTTGCGCCGCCAGTGTCTTTGATGTGGTGAGCCTTGTTGTTCGCTGATGTCCCAGCCCCTAGCGTGACGCTACTCCTAGCAGAGCTCGAAGCCGCCGAGCAGGGCATCGGCAGGCTGCGCACCGGGGCCGTTGACCACGCGGCCGCGATAGGAGATCTCGGCCGGGGTGCCTGCGGGCCACAGCTCGTCGAACCATGCCAGGTACGCATCGTGGTCGTAGCGCACGGGCACGGCTTCGACGTAGAGGCCCTTCACTTGCGCGCGGTAGAGCGCATCGGGGCTGGGTGTGGGCGCGATGCGCGTGAGGATGCCAAACCGCTGTCCCTTGAATGTGGGCAGGCCCGCTGCGCCGTTGTTGATCACAGCCCCGTGCTCCAGTACCATAGCCGCCGCCGCGCAGGTGTGCGTGGTGGCGAGGATATCTATGCCGTTGCTCGCCATGAAGGCGTCGATCTGGGCCTGGCGCTGGGGGAGGGCCAGATCGTCCAAGCCGCACTCCCAGCCGCCCAGGAGCTTCTCATCGCCATGGGTGATGCCCACTTTGGTATCGCCTACCTGCACCACCATATGGCCGGCGCGCCCCTCGAGGCGCGCGACGAGCTCCGGGTGCTGGCGCACCTCCTCGCGCATCATATGGTGGATGGTGTTGGAGCGCGCTACAGAGGCGTCGTCGACGCAATCCGGGTATGCGCAGCCGCAACCGACGCCGATGTCATCCGGACGCCTCAGCTCGGCCTCGACGTTGCCCACCAGAGGGATGCCGCACGCGCCCAGCTCCTCGACGCGCGAGAACTCCGCCGCTGTGCGGTCGAACCAGTGCATGTCGCCGTTGAAGACCACCTGCACGCGCCCTTGCTCGGCTGCGGCCATCCGCTGCACGGCCTCGCCCGCGAAGGGGTTGCCGTACAAACCGCCCACCACCAGCAGCGTGTCGCAGCTCACGCTGGGCTGCGAGGCCCATATCGCCTGGTCGAGCTTGTAGTCCATGGGGCACACACGCCCCGCAACGTAATCCTGGGGCTCTACCGCCCCGCTCTTGTTCCCGCAACCCATGGTTGCTCCTCTCTGTCTATTGTCGCGCTGCCATATCGCCGCGCCACCGCATCACCGCGTTGCCGCACTGCTGCTGCGTTGTCGCGCTGTTGCATCATGCCCAAGCGTAGCACGCGTCTCCATAACCCAAAGGGCGGCCGAGCTCGCAGCTCAGCCGCCCGGCCAGGTCTATTGCGCTAGGCCTTAGGCCCTAGGCGCCCTGGTACTCGTTGACCCACTTGGGGTCCTTCTCGATGGGATCGTACTCGGGGATGTACTCTGCATTCTCGTCCTCGAGCTTGTCCAGACGGGCGAGTTCCTCTTTGGAAAGCCCCTTCCAGGTGGGCTCGATGCCCGCGGCCTTCTCCTTGGAGCTGGCGATGACGCCGGGGATGATGTAGGCCAGCCAGCAGACGATCGCACCGTAGAGGTTGACGCCCAGGAAGTTGGCGTACTTGCCTGCGCCGATGTTCATGAAGCCCAGCGATGCGGCGTTCACGACATCCCAGATACCCAAGATCATGCCGATCCAGAAGGCGAGCATGAAGCCGACCTTGGTGGGTTTGATGGGACCGGCGCCATGCAGCAGGAAGATGGGGCCCAGACCCATGATCATCGTGCCGCTGATGGTGGTCGCGGTGATGATGCTCGCGCCCATGATCATGGGGAGGTTGCCCACGATGCCAAAGAGGATCATGAAGATGATGCCGATGATGCGCGGGTTCATCTTGGGCTTCTTGCCCAGGATGCCGGGAAGGTCGCGGGCGGTGAGCTTGGACAGCGCCGTGAAGGTGGAGTCGAGCGTGGAGCCTGCGGTGGCGATCATGATGACGGCCATCATGAAGAACGCGGCGATGCCCAGCGACTGGGCGACGACGATGGGGGCGTCGGTGCCGCTCACAGCCATGCTGTTGAGGAAGGAGTGCACGCCGATGGTAGAGAAGAGCACGATAGCGACAAAGCCCAGCAGACCTGCGGCGATGTAGCACTTGAGCATCTTCTTGGGGCGGCAGAGGAAGCCGCGGTCCGTGAGCACGGCGTCATGGAAGCCGTAGGACAGGCATTGCAGCGCCGCGCCGATGATGAAGTCGACGCCGCCCTCGAGCGTCCAGCTGCCGCTGGTGGCGATGGCGCCCACGCCGTCTTGGGGGATGACCCAGAAGATGACGACCAGCATGAGCACGGCGAACAGGATGGCCTGCAGGACGTCGGTCACGATGGAGCCGCGCATGCCGCCCCAGCAGCAGTACAGCACGGTGATAGCCGTGAACAGCAGGGCTGCCAGGATGAACGGCATGGTGCCGCTGGCGCCGTAGTAGGAGCCGATGACGCTGGTGTTGGACCAGACCTCGTTGAAGAGGCGCACCAGGATGGCGGCGCTAAAACAGAAGGCGGCGGCGACGCCGTAGTTCTCCGTGAGGAAGCTCACCATGCCCTTGGCGCCGAACTTGCGGCGCAGGCGGTAGAGCGCGTAGCCGGTAAGCGGGATGCACAGCCAGTAGACCGCGTAGCCGATGCCGCCCACGATGCCGAAGCTCTGGCCCATGTTGGCGGCGTTGGTGACGGATTTGGCGAAGATCCATGCGATGAAGATGGAAGCGGTGATCATCCAGGGGTTGCAGTCCTTGCCCTGCTTGTCCTCACCGCGGAAGAAACCTCCCAGGTTGACCGTCTTGGGGGACAGCGCGAACATCACGATGCCGTAGACGATCATGAATCCCCAGAAGAAGATTCCAGTCGTAGAGTCCATTAACTCCTCTTTCTCTCAGTTTTCGAAACATGCGCGGTCTTGAGCTTCGATGCTGCCCTATCCCCATATAGCAGGCAGCATCTATATCAGAAAACCGAATAAGGATTATGCGCATTTAATGGAGTTTGTCTAGTAGCTATGAGCGGGAATTCTGCATTTTTGGCAGAGGTCGGCGAGGTTTTGCAGGAAGAATCGACTGCGGCGATGTTGGTTGCCCATGCGCACGATGTGCCTAGGGCTTTGCGGCGGCAGGGCAGCACGCTATGGTCGCCAGTCGCTGAGGTGTATTTACAGGTCAATGTCGGGAAGCAGCACGCAAGAACAAAGAGGCGCCGGGAGAGGGGATCTCCCAGCGCCTCTCTTGTGCTGCAGCAGCGACTTTGGCTGCGCTTGTAGCGCGATTACAGC
>CAVCDT010000062.1:12420-13272 GCA_963600995.1 Akkermansia muciniphila
GTTATGCCGCTGCTGATGACGCGCTGCCGCTGCCGCTGCCGCTGCCGCTGCCGCTGTGCTTGCGGTGTGGCCCTTAGGCCAGGATGCCGATCATGAAGCCCTTTATGAGAGCCCAGGCGTCGATCGCCGCGTCGTGGCAGTGAGCCTTCTTGCCGTTGTGCGTGAAGCAGTGCGGCACGCCCTTGTAATGCTTGGTCGCAACCTGGACGCCGGCGTCTTCGAGGTGTGAGGCGAAGGCGTGGGCCTCATCGGCCAACGAGTCTTGCTCGGCAGTAATGAGCAGCGTGGGAGGGAACTCGTCGAGCTCGTCTTTGGTGGCGAAGATAGGCGAGACCAGCGGGTCGGTTGCCTGATCGGGCTTGCGGTACGCCTCGTCAAAGAGGCGCGCCATTTGCCAGGGGATGCAGCCCTTGGGCAGCGGCTTGGCCTTGGCGTCGGTCGCGATGTCGCAGGGCGGGTAGTCCAACACCATGCCTTTGATGTTCAGCTGCTGACGCCTCTTGTTGAGGATGCCGATGCCCGCGCAGAAGTTGCCGCCGGCGCTGTGGCCCATGAGGGCGATGCGCTCCGGGTCGATGCCCAGCTCATCGGCGTGGGTCTGCGCGTAGAGCACGGTTGCGTAGCATTGCTCGAGCGCGATGGGAAACATCGACTCGGGCGCGAGGGCGTAGTTGATGCTCGCGACTTTGCAGCCGCAGTCCTCCACGAACTGCATCATGTGCGCGTCGTCCATGGCGGCGGTGCCCAGCGTGAACCCGCTGCCGTGGATGTTGATGATGAGCGGCTTGACCTCGGGCGCATCAAAGCCGTAGAGGAGCTGCTCGACGGGGCCTTGGGTGGTCTCCCATGTAG
>CAVCDT010000063.1:0-13098 GCA_963600995.1 Akkermansia muciniphila
GGCGTCGCAACCGTATCGAGCAGCGGGCTTGTGAGCGGCGTCGCCGCAGGAAATTCCACTATCACCGCGCAGCTGGGCTCGCTCGCCGCAACAGCGCAAGTCACAGTCGGTGACAGCAGCGCTGGTGACGGCGATAGCAGCATCACCGTTGATGAGCTCGCATACGCTAAGGCCAAAGTCGTCATCGGCAAGGCTAAGAAGACGATAAAGGCGCAGGCAGGCCCCGCAAAGAGCACATCCGGCCTTGCCATCAGCTACAGCAAGGTCTCCGGCCCGGCAAAGGTATCCGTCTCCAAGAAGGGCGTTATCACCATCAAGAAGGGCCTCAAGAAGGGCAAGAGCTACACGCTCAAGGTCAAGGCGACATGTGCTGGCGCGGCAAAGCAGGTCAAAATCACCATCAAGATCCGCTAGTGCCGCGACCCCTGCTGCGTAGGCAGGATACAAGTGCGCAGCACGGCAGTGGCGAAGAACGTCAAGCAGCGCAGGGCAAGGTCAAGCAAGGACAGGACAGAGGTTGGCACATGCCAAAGACGTATCTGATAACAGGCGGCGCAGGGTTCATCGGCTCGAACTTTGTGCACTACCTGCTCTGGGCGCACCCGGATGCCACCGTCGTCAACGTCGACGCCTTGAGCTATGCGGGCAACTTGGAGAACATCACCGATATAGCCAACCATCCGCAGCATGTCTTCATCCAAGCAGACATCCGCGACCGCAAGGCGCTCGACGCCGTCTTTGGCAAGTACGGCCCGGATTATGTAGTCAACTTTGCCGCGCAAAGCCACGTCGACCGCTCCATCGCAGACCCCACGCCCTTTGTCTCAACCAACATCGGAGGCACGCTGTCCCTGCTCGAGGCCGCATGCCATGATTGGGAGGAACCCGATGGTAGCTTTGGGCAGCACGTCTTCCTGCAAGTGAGCAGCGATGAGGTCTACGGCACGCGCCCCTTAAGCGGGGACTCTCCCCTCTTTAGCGAGGAATCGCCCTTGGCGCCGCGCAACCCCTACAGCGCGAGCAAGGCAGCTGCGGACCACTATGTGATGGCCTATGCGCATACCTACGGCCTGCCGGTGATGATCGCACGCTGCGCCAACAACTACGGGCCCTTCCAACATCCAGAGAAGCTCATCCCCATGGCCATCGCCAACGCGCTGGCAGGGCAAGAGATCGGTCTCTACGGCGACGGCAGGAACATCCGCGACTGGATCTACGTGGCAGACACCTGCCGTGCAATCGACCTGATGCTGCAGCACGGCACGCCGGGGCAGGTCTACAACGTGAGCGCTAACTGCGAGAAGCGAAACATCGACGTCGTCGCAGCTCTTGCAAACGAGCTCGGCCGCCAGACAGAGGGCATCGACTGCAACACCCGCTTTATCCCAGACCGCAAGGGCCATGACGAGCGCTACGGGATGAGCGCCGCCAAGCTGCGCCATGAGCTTGGATGGACGCCCTCTACGAGCTTTGCCAACGGCATACGAAAGACGGTCTACTGGTATCTGGAAAACCAGGATTGGGCCAGCCGCGTCCTCACAGGCGATGTCGACGCCAACAACCAGCGCCTGCTAGTAGAATGGGGCGCAGCCCAGCAGGCGGCAAAGAAGCAAGAGCGCAAAGACGCCGCAAAAGAAGCAAAGGCGCAGGAGAAGGCGGCCAAGCGCGAAGCGCGCCACAGCAAGCTCAAATCCGCAAAGAGACGCGGCAAGGGGAAAGCACCCAAGCGCTCGCTGTAAGGGGCTGCAAACCCCGAGCTTCGCCCTCCCACACGCAAGCGCCATCCCTCGCAACACCAAGAGATACGCAAAGTGCAAGAAAGCCGCCGGCTCTCTGCGAGCCAGCGGCTTGGCATCCCCTAAAGGTCTCTATGGTGCGGTGGCAGAACCTTGCGGCTCCGGGTTCGAGGCAGCGATCGCCAAGCCCCAAAGCCTCAAGCGGCGCTACTCCTCGTCGGCGACGTTCTTGCCCGCGACGTGCTTGATGCCATCGGCCACGTAGTCCTCGTAGAGCTCGTAGCCCTCCTGCCACTTGCTATAGGTGGCATCCCCGCGATGATCCTCGAGGCCGTAGGTCTCCTTGAGATAACTCGCAAGGTACTTGGTGTATTTCTCCGCGCCTAGGTAATTGAAGTGATGCCAGTTATACATATCCGTCTGCCAGTTAACGTCGAGCTTTTGGGTCATCTCGTCGCTGCAGAAGTTAAGGCAGGTATAGCCGCGGCTGTTGACGTAATCAGTCACCGCGATAGTCTCCTGGCCGGCCTCCTCGGTCTGGATATAGGGCGAGAACGTGAAGAGGACCTCCGCGTCGATGCTGTCGCAGTAATCCAAGAGGTTGTCCAGAATCTCCTTCACATCGCCGTCGAGCTTGCTGGCCTTGGTCTGGAAGGTAGGCGTCTTCTGCGGCGCCTGCGTCACCGTGACAGAGCCGCACTGGAAGCCCTGCATCTTGTTGTAGGGCAGCTTGAGCATGAGCTCGTCGCTGGTGATGGGATCGTCTGCATCGGCCACGTTGGTCAGGCGCGTGTGGTACTTGACAATAGGCAGGTAGTAATCGAGCGGCTCGTCGTCATAGGAGCCTTCCTCGGCATGCTCGCCCATGACCTCGAGCGCCTCGTCGATCATCTTGATGCGGTCTTCCTTGTAGAACTTCATGCTGTCCACGGTGGTGCGCACACTCACCTCGTTGACGGAGTCGTAGCCCTTGAGCACGTTGCGCAGCTCGATGACGAAGACCTTGGGTTTCTGTGTCTTTTGGACGTACTCCATGATGTTGTCCATGAAGATCACCGGCGTGGAGGGCGAGCCGATCACAAAGCTCGAGAGGCCCTCGTCGTTGTAGGCCTTGGGCGCGATGAAGTAGCGGCTCGTGGCGCTGCTGCCCAGCAAGACGACGTCGACCGTGTCCTTCTGCAGGTCGTCGAAGGCCTGGTAGGCGCCCTTGTTCTGCGTGGAGCCCTTGAAGCCTATCGCGGTGTTGGCATAGAAGAACACCGCAAAGCACAGCACCAGGAAGATGAGCGCACACAGCACCTTGAGCAGCGGGTTTTTCTTCTTTACCGCCGCAGCGCCTTGAACTGTCTGGTTTTCCTGAACCATCTGCTATTCCCTACCCGCAAGTTCCTTGCGTTTGATCTTGCCGTTGTACGTACGCGGAATCTCGTCGATGACCTCGACGGACTGAGGCTGCTTGTTGGCGTCGAGCGCCTGGGCCAAAAACGCCTTGAACTCCTTGGCCACGTACTCCGCGCCCTCCTCGAGGGTGATGTAGAGCTTGGGGACCTGGCCGGAGATCGGGTCCTTCTTGGCGATGAGGGCACAGTCCTTGACGATGGGGCTCTTGGCGACCTCGTGCTCGATCTCTTCCGGGGAGATCTTGATGCCACCGAAGTTGATGACGTCGTCGGCGCGGCCCAGCATGTAGATGAGGCCGTCGTCGCCTATGTAGCCCAGGTCCTTGGTATAGATAAAGCCATCCTGCAAGGTCTGGGCGGTGAGCTCCGGCGCGTTGAAGTAGCACTTCATGGTCATGGGGCCGCTCGAGGCCAGAAGACCCATGTTGTCCGCGGAGGACTCGATGGGGTTGCGGTCCTCGTCGACGACGATGAAGGTCGCGTTGACAGCCGGGCGCCCGATGCAGCTGGGCTTGTCCTTCATAGCCGCGAAGTCGAGCACGCAGCTACGGCCGGACTCCGTCGAGCCGTAGAAGTTGTAGAGGCGCGTGGTGGGCAAGACGGCCGCCAGATGCTCCTTGTCCTCCTCGGCCAGAGGGGCGCTACCCAACTCGACGTAATCGAGCTGGTCTGCGTAATCACCCAAGCGGTCCTTGGTGAGCTTGAAGATGATCGAGAGCATGCTGGGGACGAGGTCCATGGCGGTGACGTGGTACTGCTCGATGAGGTTGAACATCACCTTGACGGCGAGGACGCCGTCGCAGCACACGAAGGCGTTGCCCGCCGCGAGGTTGGAGTACACCGTGCGCAGGCCATGGGAGTGGCTCAAGGGCACGGGGATCATCTCGACGTTGCCGGGTTTGGCCTCGCATCCGCAGGCGATGTTCTGCGCGATGGCGACGTTGTTGCGATGCGTGATGACGATGCCCTTGGACTTGCCCGTCGTGCCCGTGGAGAAGAGGATCTCTGCCACGGCATCGGGGGCCGGCATGGCAAAGCCGCAGGTGGAAGGATCGCCATCTAAGGCATAGGCGCAAGCCTCGCCCAGGTCGAAGTAGGGCAGCTGCCCTGCGCAGTCGCGTTTCTTGGCGCCGATGAACAGCGTCGCCTTGGTATCGGCGCAGATCTCCTCCACGCGGCTATCTGCCGCATTGCGCTCCAACGGGACGGGGATGAACCCTGCCAGCTGCAGCGCGAGCATGGCCACGATGAACTCACAGCGCTGGTTGCACTCCATCACCACATAGGAGCCAGCGGGGGCGAGCGTGCCCAGATGCGCGGCAAGCCCGCTGACGGCAGCCCAGGCCTCGCCGTAGGTGAGCGACTTCTTGGGGTCTGCCATGCACAGGGCATCGGGCTTGCTTGCCGCATGAGCGCTCACGGCAGCGACAACAGAGGAACAATCGATCATTTCGAACCACTCACCTCGATTGGTGCGGACAGTTTCGTGCGGCTAGAAACCGCGGTAGATAAACGATGCGGCGTCGAAACCCGGGCCGTAGACGCCAAAGCAGAGCACGGCGGCGAAACCGGCCAGGTAGATGACCCAGCGGCCGGCGAAGGGCAGCTTGTCGATGAGCAGTCTGAGCTCTGCGCCGGTCTCTGCGTCGCCTTCGCCTTGGGCCTTGCCCTGGACGATACCCTTCTTCTGCGGGGCGTCCTCCTTGCCCTTGTTCTCCTGACGCTCTTGGATGAGGCTGATGACAAACCAGACAGCGCAGGCCACGATCAGGACAGCGTAGTCGTATCTGGATAGCCCGAAGGCGTGGATGGTCGCAACGAAGCCGTCGTAGTTCTTGATGGCGAAGATCGAGCCCATCATGGAAAGCGCCGCGCCAAAGGACGCCGCCTTGGTGAAGATGCGCCCAAAGGCCACGATGAGCACCGTGCGCACGATGCCGAAGCACTTCCAGCCAAAGCTCTCCGTGTTGATGCGCAGCTTTTGCGCCGCCGCTTTGAAGTAGGGCTCCAGAAGCAGGCTCAAGATGATGATGAAGCCGTTGTAGAGGCCATAGGCCACATACTTGAAGTCTGCGCCATGCCACAGGCCGATGATGATGAAGGTCGCGAGCTGCGCGCAGATGACGGGGAACAGCTTGCCCACGCGGTCTCCCAGGACCTTGCGCAGGCTCTTGCCCGCCTTGCCGAACGCCTTGGACATCGCGATGGGGAAGAAGATGTAGTCGCGGGTCCAGAAGCTCAAGGACATATGCCACCTGCGCCAGAACTCGCTCAGGCTATCGGCAAAGTAGGGGCGCTTGAAGTTGTGGGACATGTCGATGCCCATGCAGCGCGCGACGCCGCGGGCGATGTCGATGCCGCCGGAGAAGTCGCCGTAGATCTGCACGGTGTAGAACAGCGCCGCAAGCGCAACAGCCCAGCCGCTAAAGTCGCCGGGCGCGTTGTAGACGTTGTCGACCAAGACAGCGCAGCGGTCTGCGATGACGAGCTTCTTGAAAAAGCCCCACAGCATGAGCTGGGCGCCGTGGGCGAGGTTCTCGTATTTGAAGGAGTGACCCTCGTAGAGCTGATGGGCCAGATGGTCGTAGCGCGCGATGGGGCCCTGGATGATCTGCGGGAAAAACGACAGGAACAAGGCGAACTTGGCGATGTTGGTATCCGGGTCGTACTTGCCGCGGTACAGGTCGAAGATATAGGCCGCGCTCTGGAACGTGTAAAACGAGATGCCCAAGGGGATGAGCAATCCCAGCTCGAAGTGCACGCCGATGACATCGCCCAAAGCGGCCAGATAGACCGAGAAGTACTTGAGCACGGCGAGCATGCCAAAGTCCAAGACCAAGATGCAGGCCACGACCTTGCGCAGCTTCTTTTTGCCCTGGGCCTTGAGCTCCTTCTTGCCGGCGCGGTCGAGCGTGTCTCCCGCGTCCTCGATGGCTTTCTTGGTCTGGGCGTTGATGTTGCCCAAGATCTTGCCGCCAAAGAAGGTGATGACCGTGGCCGCGATGAGGAACACGAAGGTCTCTGCGCTTGAGAGCAAATAGAACGCATAGCTCGCAGCGAGCAGGACGGCCCAGCGCGCCTTCTTGGGGCACACGTAGTACGCCGCCACGACGATGACGACGAATATGAGGAACTTAAGTGAGGTAAACGCCATGGGATCTACAGGTTGGAAACCAGCTCGCAGATAGCGTCAAGGGAGTTGAAGTTCTCCGGCAGAAGGTCGTCCGGGGAGATCTCGACGTCGAACTCGTCGTTGAGCTCGCTGACGATAGCGACGACATCAAGGGAGGTGAGCTCGCCGTCGTCGATGAGGGCAGTGGCGTTTTCGAAGTCGATATCGCTGCGGATCTCTTCCAAAATCTCGAGGATGGTCTGTCGCATGTTACTTCCTTATCAGTAATTCTTAAGCTTATGACACAGAACGTCCTATTATAGGCAGGATTCGCCTTAAAGAAAGCTTAAAAGCAAAGAAAGTCAGGGGCGCAGCGCGGCAAACGGCGCGGCAGCTAAGGCGACCTGACCTGCAGGGCATCCTGCGAACTGGCTCGCTCAGCATCCGCGCAAACCGGACGCAACGGCCTGCCTGCGCAGCCGCGACAAGCCATCCAAGGACACTGATTTAAGGAATCGTAAGGGTTTGGCAAAGCGCTTTTTCAGATGGATTTAGGCTTGCGTGCCTACAATCGTAAGCATGGGCAGCGAACTTACGACAACCCCGAGCACGTCCAAGCAGGGCAAGCACCTGCTCTGGCTCGACATGGCCAAGGGCTTGGCAATATGCACGGTGGTGCTCGGCCATTGCATGAGCGACACCACGGGGCTGCACGACATCGTCTACTCGTTCCATATGCCGCTCTTCTTCATGCTGGCCGGCTATACCATGCGCCCCAAAGCGCGCAAGACCGTGCTCGCAAGCTCCTTCAAGCGGCTGATCGTCCCCTATATAATCGTCTGCTGCATCATGGTGTTCTTCGCCATCGTGCCGCCCAACTCCATCAACGCCAACCTCGACTCACAGCGCTCGCTGCCCGTGGTCGTAGTCGAGGCGCTCTATGCAAGCGGGCAAGAGGGCGATATCGCCGGGCACAGCTTCCAAGCCATCGGCGCGATCTGGTTTCTGCCCTGCCTCTTCTGGGGGCGCCTCTTGCTCAACGAAGTCCTGCTGCGCACCAAGGACCTCGCAGGCGTCAAAAGGCTCGCTCGTTCTGCGCTCGTACTCGCCATCACGGCTGCGGGCTTTGCCATCGGCAACATACAGCGCCTGCCCCTCGACATCGACACGGCGCTCGTCGCGGTCTTCTTCATGTACCTGGGCTGGCTGGCAAAGACGCTCGACATAGGCAAGGCCAAGGACTGGCTATGGGTGCTGCTCATCGGCATATGGATGCTCTACAGTATAGCCGGCAACAACGAGATGGCCATCCGCGCGTACCTGGACAACCCCTACTCGATGCTCACGGCCGCCGCAGGCAGCCTGATGATGATGAAGCTGTGCATGGAGGTCGAGAAGCTCGGGCGCAGCGCCTCTGCCTGGAGCAGGGCCGCGGCGCTTGCCAACAGGGCCTTTGCCTGGATGGGCGTCGAGTCGCTCACCATCCTATGCGTCCATCGCGTCGAGAGCGCGATCTTCAACTGGCAGAAGATCATGGAGACCTTCGCCCCCAGTGTGTGGGATTGGCCGGTCGCCTACCAGGGGCTCTACATGTTCGCGCTGCGCTTTGCGCTGGTCATCGTCATAAGCATCGCCGTCGTAGCGGCGACCAAGGCTGTCCGTCGCATCACGCAGCGTCGCGCCAGCACGCGGCGCACAGCCCCTAACCCTAGCGGGCAGAATCGGGCCAGAGCTTGTCGCAGACCTTTGCCGCAGCATCGCCTTGATCGTATTGGTTGAACTTGTCGTGGAAGCGCTCGAGGTCTGACTCGAGGGCACCCAGGTCAGAGAACTTGCCGATGACCTCATCGGTGGTGGCCGCGATAAGCGAGGGGAACTCCTCGCGCAGGTCGAAGTACATCCCGCGCGCCTCGTTCATGTAGTTGTCGTAATCCCAAGTGAAGAAGACCATCGGGCGCCTGAGGAGCGAGTAGTCGAACATGATCGACGAGTAGTCCGTGATGAGCGCGTCTGCCGCGAACATCATCTCGCCCACGTTCTCGTACTCGTGCCCGTTGAGGACGAAGTCGTTGTAGACGCTCTTGGGGACGAAGGCGCTCTCGAGGTAGTGCGAGCGCAAGACGAGCACGTACTCGTCTGCCAGGGCCTCGCGCATGCGGTCGAGGTCGAGCGCCAGATCGAAGCGCTTCTTGGTACGCCAGGTGGGTGCCCACAAGATGACCTTCTTACCCTGCGGCACGCCGAGCTTCTCGCGCACGCGCTGGCGCATCTGACAGTCCTTGCCACCGGCGATGACCACGTCGTTGCGCGGATAACCAGCGCAGATGAACTCGCCCGTAAAGCCGTAGTGCGGGCCGGTGAGAATGCCGGACATGTAGTCGCATGGTGTGACGAAGTAGTCCCAGCTCGCAAAGGTGCGCTTCATGTTGGCGATAGTCTCGGGTTTCTTAGCCACGCTCAGGCCCATGTGCTTGAGTGGCACGCCGTGCATGGTGTTGACGACGACCTGCCCTTTGCGTCGGCGCAGGCGGTACTGGTTGAAGTTGCTCACGATATATTTGGCCGTGGCCATGTGGTACCAGTAGCGCAGGCTCTCGAAGCGCACCACGCTGCCGCCGCGTCCCACGTCCGTCTTGGCGTTGACCAGCGACCACACGCACTTGTAGCCGGCATCGCGCGCCGCGAGCTCCTGGTAGATCGCCTTGGGGTTATCCGAGAACGTGCGCTTGGAGAAGCTCTCGAAGAGCACCTTCTTGCTGCCGATGGGTATAAGCGCCCTGAAGACCTTGTACCAGCGGCGCTCGTTGGCATGGCGCTTCTCCTTGGTGTCCTCGAACTTGCGCCAGGCCATCTTGATCTTGCAGAACAAACGGCCGCCCTTGTCGGTCACGAAGGTGTTGGAGTACTGGTCTGCGATAAAGGCGAGCTCTTTGATCTGCGCCTTGCTTGCCGTGACAGGTTCGCCGTCTGCATAGAACCCTATCTTGCCCGAGCAAAACGTCGCGAGGTTTCCCGCGTAGCCAAGCTCGAGGCGATACACTGCCTGCCCTTGCTGCGCCTGAGCGGCCTCGATGTCGACATGGACCATGCTCTTCTCATCGCGCACGCGCAGCTGCGGCGCGTTTACAGCATCATCTGCAACGGGAAGCGCCAGCAAGACGCACGAGCCCTGCCTGGTAAGAGAAGTGCACGCGATACCCATGTCGAACCCCCTCGCAAAAACGGGGCACGCTGATCGCGCCCCTCCTTAGGTACCTGGGCACAGCGCCTATGCTCACAGCCGCACCGCAACCCCGGCTTCATGCGCCCAACGCGCACCCTAGGCCTCTTGACTGCCGCCAAACAAGCGCTGCACCAAACGCTGCGCCGCATGCCCGTCTTCCATCGGGCAGAAGCGCTGCCTGAAGACCTCGTAACGTTGGCCGTAATGCTCCTGGTAAGCATCAATATCCTTGAGCGCAGCCACGACCTCTGCCGACGTCTCGCAGTGCGGGCCGGGCAGATCCGCAACCGGGTCGAGGTAGAAGCCGCGCACATGCTCTTGATAGGCCGCAAGGTCCGGCTGGAAGAAGAGCATGGGGCGCCCTGTGCACGCGTAGTCGAAGAACACGCTCGAGTAATCCGTCATGAGCGCGTCTGCGATGCAGTAGAGCTCGTTGATATCTGCAACATGGGCTGCGTTGACCACGAAGCCCGCGTACTTTGCGAAGTCGAACTCGTTGGCGACAAAGTAGTGCGGGCGGAACAGCACCACCCACTCATCGCCAAGCTCGCGCTGCAGCAAGTCGAAGTCGATCATCACATCTTGCACGTAGCCAACGCCGGATTTGAACTCATTATCGCGCCAGGTAGGCGCGTAGAGCACGAGCTTCTCGCCCTTGTCGAAGCCCAGCTCGCCCGACAGCCTCTCTTTGAGGGCAGCGAGCTTTTGGGCGTCAGCGCAGGTGTTGACGATCGCGTCGTTGCGCGGGTACCCGATCTCGAGGATGTTTTGGGCAGCCCACTGCTTGTCGAGGGCAAAGGCGCTGGTCAGGCAATCGCTGGTAAAGCGAGACGGCGACACCAGGTAGCCCCATTTGCTCGACTCGAGCGCATAGCGATCGGCCATCTCCTGGGTCGAGTTGAGCGCGTTTATCGTCCCCTCGACGATGTCATGGCCCAAGCGCTTGAGCGGCGTGCCATGCCAGCATTGGACATACACCTGGTCTGCCTTGGGGAGCAGATACTCCGGGGAGCGACTATTGGTGATCCAGTACTTGCATTGCGCGCAGGCGCGGTAATAATCATCCTCACCGCGGGTAACCAGCGTGAGATTGGGATAAGCATCCTCTAGATAGCGGTAGCTCTCGATCACGTCCTTGTTGAACGCCCAGAAGAATTGGTAATCCGCATAGCGGCTATCCGCTGCCATCGCCTCGAACGCCGCCCGGGGCGAGCAGGAGAACGAGCGTCCCATAAAGCTGCCAAAGAGGACAGAGCAAGCTTGGGTCTCGATGGAATCCGCCAAGGTCGCATAGCGCTTCTCCCTGCCGCGCCATACCACCTTGCGCAGGGCCTTGCGCAGGGGCGGGCAGCGGCGCATAACAGCATACGCGCAGGTCTTGGCGCCGTTGTAGAGCGCCTTCTTCACCTTTTTAGCAGCAGACACAGCTCGACCCCCTGGCCTCAAAACGCAGGCAGCGCCTAGGCCTTGAGCTCTTTCTTGACGTCTGTGGTCGAGATGCCCTCCGTGCGGTCGAGGTAGACCACGTCGCAGTACTCCTTGAGGTACTCGAAGCGATCGGAACCTGCCCAGTCACCGCCCATGACGACGACGTCGACGTTGTACTTCTCCACGTCGCTGGCCTTCTGCTCCCAGTTCTCCTCCGGGATGACCAAATCGACGTAGCGGATAGCCTCGAGCATCTCCTTGCGCACGCCGTAGGAGTAGAAGCTGTTCTTGCCCTTGCCGGCGTTGAACTCATCGGTGGACAGCGCGACGATGAGGTAGTCGCCCAGCTCTGCCGCGCGCTTGAGCAGACGGATATGGCCGTAGTGCAGCAGGTCGAAGGTCCCGTACGTGAGAACGCGGCGGATACCCTTGTAATCGTCGCCAGAAGAGAAGCGGACTGCGGGGGTTGCAGTGTTTTGAGTCATTTTCTCAGTCCTTTGCATAGGGTTCGGGCAAAAGCCAATAGTCTTTAAAGGATACCCGTGGCTCTAGCTTATGTCCAACCTGCGCACGACCTCATCGGCGATGCGACGCGCGCAGCAGCCGTCCTTCACCGCAGCGAAATCGCGCTCGATCATCGATGTGAAACCCTCATCGCCATGCACTGCGCCATCCGCATCTGTATGGCTGCCGATAAGGGCCATGAGCTGCGCGGCATCGGCAGAGCTTGCCTGCGGGAAGCTCTCCAGAGGGTCGATGTTGAGGCCGGGGGATGTGCGGTAGACGTCGATATCGGGCACGTAGAAGAACACGGGTTTGCCGATAATGCCCGCCTCGAACGCCACGGCGGAGTAATCGGTGATGACGCAGTCTGCCAAGCCCAGCAAGTCGATGGTGGAGACATCGGGCACGAAGCTCACATGATCGAGCCCGGCAAGCTGATTGCTGTCGACATGGTTGTTGAGCGGATGGGCGGCGACCACGAAGTTGCAGCGCTGCGCATCGCAGCAAGACGCCAGGTCGCGCACCGCCTTGCCCAGCCAGCCATCATAGGCAGGGCCTTTGCGCAGCGTGGGGGCATAGAGGATGGTGGTCTTGCCGTTGTCGAAGACGGGATGCGCGGCGGCGATAGCGCGCATCCGCTGTGCGCGAGCGGATTGATCAGAGCCGTCCATCAGGTAATCGATGCGCGGCAGACCCAGGGCCTTGATCGCATCGACGAGATAGCCAAAGGCCTGCGCGAAGCAGGGGACGCTGCCCGCATCGCCGGCGATGATGCAGTCGTAGTTCTTGTGCATGCATGCCGCGCTGGCAGCAGCGCTGCTGCGCCCGGCCGGCGTGTCGACGCTCTGATAACCGAACTTCTTGATGGCGCCCAGCGCATGCCACATCTGCAGCACCTGCGCGCCTTTGCGCTTTCGCGGGATGCACACGGCGGGAATATAGCCGTCTGCGACGACCACCTTGGCGGTGCTTGCCGCGGCAAGCTGGCGCAGCGTGCCGGTGACGAAAGCCGCCTTGCTCGCGAGCTCTGGCTGCGAGAGGCACATGCTCACCTCGACGTCGGGGCGCTCCTGGGCGATCTGCGCGGCGAGGAGCTTGAAGTCGAGCGAGGGCGTGCTGCTCTGGCGCGACATCAAGACCACGCGCTGTTTGAGGGGCAGCAAGTGCATGAGCGATGCCACGAGCCTGAACAGCGCCGCCATAAGCTTCATCATCATCTTTGCGTCGACCCCTTATACAGCAGCGGCAGCCTTTGGATCAGACTGCCACCGGTTAACGTGCATGACAACAGCGGTTGCGCATGCTAGCGCGCGCATCCGCCGCATGAGACTATACCAGCCTTACGCTGCGACGGCGCAGGGCTTCGAGAATCGCAACGCCGCAGGTGCGCGTAGGGGCGAGCGGATGCGGGCGCAAGCCCGCTAGCTCGCCCGGTCGCGGCGCAAGCCGCGACGTGTTTTTGCGCAGCGCCAGCTGCGCAGGACTTGGCGGCAGCAGGCCGCTGCAACCTACCGGGAGAGCTGCGCACTGCGTGCGCGTCGCTCTCCCCTACGCGGTTCTGCACCGTTGCGATCCCTGAAACCTCACGGTGCCTCGATGCCGTTGCGAAAACCCCCCTGACCCAAGGCCGCGTAGGCGGACCGAGCGAATGCGAGGCAGATCGCGCGAGAAGCGCCTGCGGGAGCGAGGACCCAA
>CAVCDT010000064.1:0-12956 GCA_963600995.1 Akkermansia muciniphila
CTTCCGGTCTTCCAAGGAGCCAACTTATGATTTGCGAGCCTTGAGTGCTTATTACAACAAGCATGGCGTCCCAGATAATGGTCTGGATGCGGAGACGCTAAAACAGTTCGAAATAGCTTAACCTCAAAGCCCCTCGCTGAGGGGCTTTCTTGTGACCCGTGCCAGACAATCTCCCTGGCGAAGGGAGGGCGATGAGCGAGCATGACCAGCAGTGCGCCGTAGTCGATTGGTGCGACCTTCACGGCATTCAAGCTGGCCCAAGTTCGAGCGTCTGCCCGGCAACGTCAGGTCTGCGCAGCAAACGGTATGCGAAGGATGAGGCGGCCGTCATATGGTATACATTTTGCAACAGGTATCCTCAGCAAAGAAAGGACAGCCCCGATGGACCAGAACAACCAGCAAGGCGCCCAGGGCGGCGCGCCCGTCCCTCCAGGCGAGTACGAAGCCCCCGCAGGTTATGGGCAGAGCGTTGGCAACGGCGCGCAGAACTCCTCTTACGCGCAGGCCGCGCCTCAGACACCCCCTTACGCCGAGCCCTATATCGAGCTGTATCCGCATAGCAGCAACGACAAGACGCTCTTCAAGGTCGCCTTTGCCTTCCAGGTCGTCACAACTGTCTGCTGCGCATGGACCATCATCGCCTTGGCATGGATGATCCCCATGTGCGTGATCGGCTACAAGATGATGAAGGGCCAAAAGGCCAACACCGTTGCCTGGGGCGTGTGCAACCTTATCTTCATGGGGCTCGTATCCGGCATCCTCTACCTCGTGGCAGAGAAGGACGAGAAGCGCTACTAGAGCTTGGAATAGTAGGCGATGTGGCAACGCAACTTTTGTCACGAATGATGATTTATGCGACATGCTGTTGTGAGAGTGACGATAAGGTTCATACGACAGTATGTCGCATGTTTTTTGCTCGCTGAGCGGAGAGGATAGTTTGTAGTTCCCCGCAGGAAAGCATCAAACCGCAAGATTGAGGGCATTTCTCTGTGCGACTGATTGCTTTCTGGCTAGCCTGCCAGTTGACTTGCGCCCTTACTTGCGCGAGCTGTCCAAAAAGTCGCTCGTCTTGGTCTCTGCAGCGCGCTTGAGGCGGTCGACGTTGTGCGCATAGATCATCGTCGTCGAGATATCCGCGTGCCGCGCCATCGCCTGGGCCTCTTGCACGCTCGCCCCGCCCATGAGCGCATAGGTGACAGCCGTGTGGCGCAGCGAATGCGCCGTGTAGCGCTCGCTGTCGATGCCAACCGCGCGCATGCGGTCTTTGACGATGCGCGAGATAGATCGCGTGGTGAGGGCGGCGCCGGGATTGCGCGGAGACAACGAGGCAAAGAGCGGCTCGGCATCCGATGGACGCCCTCGGCGTGCCAGGTAGTCGCTGATGGGGGAGAGAGCGCTCTCCTCTAATACGACGAAATCGTCTCGCTCTGCACGCCCCTTGCCCCAGATGCTCAGCACGGCGCTCTGCTCTGTCGGGAAGCCGATATCACCCACTAGCGCGCGCGAAACCTCCACGTCGCGCAGACCTGTGCGCACCATGAGGTTGATGAGGGCGTAGTCGCGCATACCATGCAGGTCATTGCGATCGATATGGTCGAGCATCTCCCAGACTTCCTCTGGCTTGAGTACCTCCTTCTTGAAGCCCTTGGTGCGGCGCGGCCCCTTGGCGTCCGCAGCGATATCCGCACCCAAACCGGTGGCGGCGACGTAGCGGTAATACGAGCGCACGCCTGCCAAGTACGACGACATGGTCGAGGCACACCTGCCGCTGTCCGCAAGATGCGATCTAAACGACATAATGTCGCCCGAATCAAGCTCTTTGAATTCCCTGCCTGCATCGATGCAATAATCGAGCAGAGCCAAAACCCCGTCTGCATACGTTGCCTGTGTCTTAGGGCTCTTGTCCTGCATGCTCTCGAGCCAAGCGCGGATGCCGGCAAGGTCGAAGCTCGCCCCGTGGCGCTCGAAACGCTCGATCTGCTTGTCTATATACGACTTCTTAGATGTCCCCATGAGGCTCCTCACCGCGTTCTCAATGCCCAGTATCCTCAAGCGATGCATAATGCGCTACCCGTGCCGCAACTATACACCTAATGACCACTAACTGGGCATAGGAGACATTAAATCGATGAGCTGGGAATACGGTGTTCGCATCCTCTAACCCATCGGTGTTACCATGGCCGCAGTAAAAAGCCGCAGTAAAAGGCGAGGAGAAAGAAGGCCATAATGCAGGTCGCAACCATGGGGACACCAGACAAGCCCGTCATCCTTTGCTTTCATGCCCTCGGCGTGAACGGGCACAGCAACGAGCGCTGGGCGCGCTACCTGCAAGAGGACTACTTCATCGTCAATCCGACCATGTCGATGTTCTGCCCTGGCGAGGCCTACATCAGCAAGCGCGACGAGATTAGCCAGGTCGAGCGAGAGCTCGACAAGCTGGGCGTGGAGGATATCGAGCTCGTGTGCGGATTCAGCATCGGCGGCGACCTCGCGCTCGAGTTCTTGAGCACCACCAAGCGCAAGGTCGCACATGTCTTCTTGGACGGCTCACTGCTCTCCAAGGTGCCGGCGCTCGTGCGCCGCGCAGTGGGCCCCGTCATCTTCAAGGAACTCGACAACATCGCCAAGACAGACGGCGCCTCTATCGGCAAGATCTTCTGGTGCGACGACCCAGAGATCAGGCCGTATTTTGCGGAGGCCTGCGCCAACGTGGACAAGACGAGCGTCGCCAACGGCATGAAGGACCTCATGACCGGCAAGTACCCCTCCCTTCCGCCGCAGGTTGAGGAGCATATGCTCATCGAGTTCGGCAGTATCGAGGACCATTATCCCTGCCGCGAGGATGCCATGCGCCGCTACCCCAAGGCGAGCTACCCCGTGTTCGAGGGGCTCAACCACATGGAGTTCACCATCCGCGACCCCCGCGGCTTTGCCGATGCGATGCTCAACATCATGCAGACCGGCAAGCTGCCCCCGCTGGAGTTTCTGGCCTAGCCCAAGTAGCCGAGCACGGTCTGCGTAGTGACCACGCGGCTGTCATAGCAGCGGCTGAAGTACTCCAGGCCCGCCTCCTGCGTGCCGATGAGGAAAGTTGCGCATGCATCGGCTGCGACAACGGTCTTGTAACCGTTGTAGTAGGCGCCGGCCAAGGTCTGCAGCACGCAGATGTTGGTGTCGCAACCCACGGCGATGAGCGTGTCGACGCCCAGCTCGCGCAAGGTGAGGTCGAGGTCCGTGCCCACGAAGGCGTCGTAGCGGCGCTTGGGGATGATGATATCGCCGTCTTGCACCTTGAACGCCGCGAGGGGTTTGGCGGCCTCTGTGCCGGCGATACCGTGCTCGCCCCACAGCTCTATCTCCCTGTCGTAAGCCGGGATATGCGCATCGCAGGCAAAGATGACCGGGAGGCGCTTGGCGCGCGCCGCCTCGACGATTGCCGCTGCGTTTGCAGCCATGGCCTCGAGCTGCGGCAGGGTGCCCTCCTCCCCTCCCAATATGTCGATGACGAGCACTGCGGTAGTGCTCAGATCGATGTCGGTCGATTGCTGCCAGGCGGTCTGCTGTGCTTGCGGCAAATATGCCATTGCCCATCCTCCTCATGATGCGCCCAATAGTGCGAGATACGAGTATAGCGGCTGGTCAGAGACTCGTTTTGATATTCGCGCAGGAATATGCACGACAGGGCTGCAAGAGCTGCCGAAGGCAGGAAAGCTGGGGGTGCAACGAGTCGGGTGCAATTTTTGCACCCGTGCATGAGCTGGGCTTTAGAGGCTGCGGCAAGCGCGAGACTCCACAAGAAAGGGGTGCCCCCAGGCTGGGATTAGGGCCTGGGGGCGAGAAGGGAAGTCGATCGGACGGGATACAGGATGAAAGAGAGGAGAGAGGAGTTTGTTGCTTGTTTCCGTCGATCTGGTTAAGAGAATACAGGGTAGTTCTGAAGCTCAGCTGAAAGGCTCGTCAGGATTTGGTGAAGCATATGTGTGTATCCGATGAGAGCTTTCTTAGAGCTTGTTTAAACCGCAGGTAACGGGCTTAACCTGCTCGTTTTTCTACTGGTAGCGCAGCGTCTGCGCCGGGTTGAGCTTGGCGGCTTTTGCTGCGGGATAGTAGCCGAAGATGATACCGATGCCTGCGCAGATGCAGAAAACCAGCAGCACCAGCCCCGGCTGCACGGCGGGCGCGAGCCCCTCGAAGGAGCTATTGAAGCGCACGACGGCGGCAGCCAGCCCAAAGGCGCCGGCATAGCCCAAAATCGTGCCCACGATGCCGCCGGCAACACGGATAAGAACTGCAGCTTGATATCGCCCGGGCGCGCGCCCAAGCTCTTGCGCAAGCCGATCTCGCGGTAGCGCTCTGTGACGTTGGTGAGCATCATGTTCATGATGCCGATGCCGCCCACCAAAAGCGCGATGCCCGCCACGAGCGCTGCCAGCGCGTCGAAGGCAACCGTGAAGCTGCTCAGGTTCTCGAGCGCAGAGCTCGTGGTCGAGGCAGCGTAGGTGCTCTGCGAGCCGTCCTCATCGAGGTCGATACCGTGCCTTGCGGCAAGGGCGCCAGCGCATTGTGCCGCAGCGTAGTCCACATCGGCTTCATCGGCTACTAGCGCATAGATGGCATCGACTTGGCTTGTCCCCAGAAGCTTGCCGGTCATGTTCGCGTAGCTCACGTAGCCCATGGCAAGCCCGGTGATGCCGGACAGCAGCGAGCTGCTTTCGGCTACGCCCACGACGGTATAGCTCTCGCTACCCAAGGTGATGGTCTGCCCAACGGGGTTGTAGCTGCTTGTGCCGTAGATCGACTCCACGGCGTTCTGGTCGAGCACGAGCTCGTTGTCTTCGGTATCCTGCGGCAGCTCGCCGCTCACCAGACTGATGCTCTCCATGCTGTAATACGCTTGCTCGACGCCTTGGAGGCTCAGCGTGATGTCATCGCTGCTAGAAGAGTTCTGGCTGGCCACGCTTTGCGTGGTGCTGGCGCTCGGAAGCGCGCTCTCTACAGAGTCGATGGCGCTAGCGAGGAAGCTCGCATCGTCCTCTTGGAGGGCATGCTGCGAGTCTTGGCTGGTCACCGTCACAACGCGTGCGCTGCCCAGGCCCATGGAGTCCTCGAGCCAGGTCTCGAAGCCGCCGATGAGGCTCACCATCACCACGACGGCGGTGATGCCGATGGCTATGCCCAGCACGGTGAGGGCGTTGCGCCCCTTCTTGGCGAGCAAGCTCGCATTGGTCTCGTGGACGAGGTCTGCGATTCTCACTGGGCATCTCCTCTCTCTGCGCTGTTGCTGCATATGCGCCCGTCGCGTATCACGATCTGGCGGTCTGCCTGCTGGGCGACCTCGCTGTCGTGTGTGACGAGCACGATCGTGCGGCCGGCATCGCGCAGGTGCTTGAAGGTCTCGATGACCTTGGCGCTTGTGGCTTGGTCGAGGTTGCCGGTAGGCTCGTCGGCCAGGATCAGGGCCGGGTCGTTGACCAGGGCGCGGGCGATGGCTACGCGCTGCATCTGACCGCCTGATATCTCGTTGCAGCGGTGGTCGATGCGCTCCATGGGAAACTCCGCTGCCATAAGGGCCTGCACGGCGCGCTTCTCGCGGTCGCGCACAGGGCATCCCTTGCTGTAGACCAAGGGCAGCATCGTGTTGCGCAGCACGCTGGCGCGCGGCAGCAGGTTGAAGCTCTGGAACACGAACCCGATGCGGCTCGCCCTGAGCTCTGCCAGCTCGTCCTCGCTGCAGGCACCGGTGTCGATGCCCTCGAGCAGATAGCGTCCACCAGTAGGCGTGTCCAAGCAGCCCAGGATGTTCATGAGCGTGGACTTGCCGCTGCCGCTGGGGCCTACGATGGCGACGAACTCGCCTTGCTCGACGGCAAGGGACACGCCGCGCAGGGCGTAGGTTGCGATGTCTTTGGTGAAGTAGGCGCGATGGAGGTCCACCGCCTGCAGAACCGCCGTCATGGCTAGCCTTGGCTCGAGCCGGAGCCGCCGGGCATGCCGCCGCCCTGACCGCCTCTGCCGCTGGGAGGCGTGGGTGCACTGCCGGAGTCGCCCGAACCACCAGGGCCTTCCTGGCCGCCACCTTGGCCTGCGCCCGGGTCTGCACCCTGCCCGCCGCCTTGGTTGGCGTTGACGCTGCCTTGGCCTCCGCCTGCCATGCCCATGATGCCTGCAGCAGAGGAGCCCTGCGATCCCGAGCCGCTGGTGTCGACCTGGTAGCTCACGACAACCTGGTCGCCTTGAGCCAGGGAGCTGCTGCTTACGGCACTGGTCTCGTCATCGCTGCCCAGCACCTCGACCTCCACTTGACGCGTGGAGCCATCGCTGTCCTGCACGGTGACGCTCGAGGTGTCGCCTTGCGTGCTCACAGCGCTTGCGGGGACCAGCAAGGCGTCCTCGTAGCTTTGGTAGACCACTTTGGCCGTGGCGTTCATGCCCTCGAGCATGTCGGACGAGGGCTTTGCGATCTCGAGCGAAACGCTGTAGTAGGCGGTGCTCCCCTCTTGGGAATCACTCGCGCTCGAGCTCACGCTGGTCACGGTCGCATCAAGGTCCTTGTCGAGCGCCGTGACGGAGACCGTGGCCTTCTGCCCGGTCTTGATGTTGCCTATCTCGTACTCGCTCACGCTGATGGCAATCGACATTTTGCTCAGGTTGCTGATGGTGACTGCTGCCGTGTCGCTGCTCTCGCTCACGGCATCGCCTTTGGTGATGCTCACCGCAGTGACAGTGCCGGAGCTTGCGGCCTTAACAGTGAGGTCGTCGAGTGCCTCTACCGCATCGTCGTAGGCCTCTGCCGCGTCCTCATAGCTGCTCTTGGCTTGCTCGGCACTGCTCTTTGCCTGTGTGACGTTTTGCTCGGCCTGGGTGACGGCTTCCTGCGCGCTCTGCACAGCACTGCTCTGATCGCTGCTGGCAGAGCTTTGCTGTACGTCCCCTGCGCCGTTATTGCTTGCGGTTGAGCTCTTGGAGCTGTTCTTCTTGGCCTTTTTCTTGGCGGCTGCATAGGCCTTCTTGGCTTTGGCGAGCTTTGCCTTTGCCGATGAAAGGTCGCTCAAGGAGCTCGAGTAGCTGCTATAGGCTTTGCTCGCGCTGCTCGAGGCGCTTTCTACGGCGTCGCTCAATGTATCGCTGGTGAGCGTGAAGAGCGTATCGCCCTTCTTGACGCTGTCTCCCTGCTTTACGTAGACCTTCTTGACCGTACCGCTCACACTCGCATTGGCGTTGGTAGTGCTAGCCGCCGCCAGCGTGCCGGAGCCCTCGACGCTCAAGTTGAGAGTGCCCGTCTCTACTGTCTGCGTATAGGTCTGCGCAGTGGGCTGTTCTTCTTGCGCGCCTGCATGGGTGAAGGCGTAGGCTCCCCCACCGCAGACAGCTACGGCGATGACGGCTACAGCAATGTATTTGACGAGTTTGATTCGCTTCGACTTGCGGCGCATAGCGATGAACTGCGCTGGCAGCTGCTCGCTGTCATCCCATGGCTGCTGGGAATCGCCAGAGGTGGGTTTATTTGAGTCTTTGACCATGTGGTGGCCTTTCAAGATAGAGGTTGCGGATGGTAACGCTGCCTACGATAAAGATGCGTACTTAAGATTTTCTGAAAGGCGTAGCACGCGAGAACGTGGGCGATGAGGAGTGAGGATCTGCTTTGCATTGTCCCCTTGGGTATAGGCCACGGTGTACCCCAGATTGTCTAGTAGCTACTACCCTAGGGTAGACATTGCGTGCAGATGGTAGCTTACGCTATCTATCCCCTTGGGTATATGATTTAAGCGGGATCTCTTTAGATCTGATTGTTGTTTGATTGGCTTTGCACGATGTGAATAAGACGCTACTCGATCGTGAAACGCCAGGTTGAAACCTATATAGGGTATATAAGGTTAGATCGAAACCCTATGCGAGACCAAACTGCTCAGGACCGGGCTTATTCCCTATATTTCCTAATCCCCTACCCTGCAATCTCTCACGTACAGGTTCTCTTTGTCCTTATACCCTTGGGTATAGGTTGTCTCTTTGGCTGGCGCATGGTCTGTCTAGTCTCCAGACAGACCCTAAGACCTCAAAGACCAAGGCGTTTTGATGCTTTGTGCATGGCAATCCGTCTTAGCAAGTCCCAAACGACTGCTATCCCCCACAGCGGGCAAGATGCAGCTACGCGCACAAAAGACCGGCCCCAGATCATGTCTGGAGCCGGTCTTCTTTTGCTTATGTAGCAGTCGCTCTAACAGCGCGCTGCCTGTGCTTGCTGCCTACTGCTCGTCAGTCGAGCCGGCTGCCTCCTCGAGCTCCTTGCTCTGGGTGTAGTCCAACCAACCGTCGGGCACTACGGCGTCCGTGTGGCACTGCGTGCAGTAGTTGACGCTGGCGCGGTGCGCCTTGTGGCAGGTGGTGCACTTCTGCTCGCCGTGCTGCGGAGTATGCGGGTTGATCTTGCCCATCCAGGCGGTCTTCTTCTCGAGGTCCTCGCGCGTATAGGGATGGCAGCTGTCGTTCATGCAGAACTCGTCGGTGTCCTCGAGCCCACGCGCCTCGACCAGCTGGGTCGCCGTGCGCTCGCCCAGATCGGCGTCGTAGCTACCGGTCACCCACTCGGCTCCCTCGGCCATCTGCTCGTCGAGCTGCGGCACATGGCAGTCGAGGCAGGTCTTGCCCACCTGGCCATGGACGGAAGCGAGCATGCTGCTGGCGTCTTGGACCTCGTTGCCCCACTTATCCGTTGCAGACTCGCCCGGGGTCGCCTCGTAGGTGGCCACATAGGAGTCCATCGGGCTGTGGCAGATAGCGTTGCAGAAGCTCGGCTGCTCATGCCAGACCATGAACCCCGCACCTGCGGCAACCACGACGGCTGCAGCACAGGCGATGGTCACCCCCAGGCGCTGGCGCTTACCGAGCTTGCGCTTGGGAGCAGCGCCCTTATCGGCTCCCTTATCGGCAGCCGCGTCTGCGCCGTTGCCTGCTGCTGCAGCTTCTGCTTGCGACTCGGCGGCTGCAGCAGCGGCCTCGGGCTTGTCGCCGGCTGTGCCTGCGGCTGCAGCTTCCTCAGCGCCTTGCGTGCGCTTGGTCTCTTCAGATTCGCTCATTGCTAGTCCTCCTTACTGGTGCGTTAGGCGATGCCCAGCACGTTGCGCACGGCGATGCGACCGAACGCGCAGCACTCGCCCAGGTTACCGCCGCCGTTGTACATGTCGCACCACACGCTGCCAAACTCGCCTGCGCTGTACAGGTTGGGGATGGGATCGCCGTTGAGGTCGATGATCTGCGCCTTCTCGTTGCGGCGCGGGCCGCCATCCGTGTTGAGCATGGTGTAAGAGCAGTGGCATGCGTGGAACGGACCGCTCTTGATCGGGGTGAGGGTCTTCTCGGGGCGGTAGAACGCGGGGTCATAGCCGTCCTCGCAGTACTTGTTCCACTGCTTGACGGTCTTGACCAGCTCCTTCTTGTTGATGCCGGCCTTCTTGGCAAGCTCCTCGATGCTATCGGCCACATAGCCGTAGCCGTCGCCGGAGGGATCGAAGTTGGGTGCAGTGGAGTAGGCCATCATGTCCTGGTAACCCTTATCGTCCAGGATGTACCAAGTGGTCTTGGGCATAGGCAGGTGCGGCCACTCGCCGCCGAACTGCATATGGCCGTGGCGGCTGCCGACGTTGATGTTGAGCGGGTTCTTGTCGATGACATCCCAGTCGTGCTCGTGGTCGGAGTCCCAGTCCATGAAGAAGCGTCGGCCGTTCTCGGCCACGGTGATGCCGAACTGCTTGGGTGTGCGCATGGTCACGTCCTCGCCCTCGATGGGGGAAACGCTCGTCCACATGCCGGCGCAGCTGTTCATGTGCCACATATCGGCACCGATGCGGGCGCAGATGTAGTGGCCGTCGCCGGTGTTCATGCGGCCGGCGATGCAGCGCGCGGTAGCGGCAGAGAGATAGTCGGCGCGCATCTGCTTGTTGTTCTCGAAGCCACCGCAGCACATGATGACGCCCTTGTTGGCCTTGACGTAGACGTCTTGGTCCTCATAGGTGTAGATGCCGCCCAGGATGGCCTTGCTCTCCGGGTCCTGGATGAGGGCGGTGAGCGGGGCGTTGAGCTTGTGCGTGATGTTCTCGTTGTCCTTGAAGACGGAGTTCACGAACTTGATGACGTGGTCGTACTTCTCGTCCTTGAAGTAGAGGACGCCCAGGTTGTATCCGTGCTCGAGCTCTGCGTACTCCGGGTAGCAGGTGTCGCCGGTACCGGGATGGAAGTGCGTGGTGGCGTTGATGTACTCGTCCTTGAAGCCGGGCAGGCTCTCGAGCCAGGTGCGGTTCTCGTGGATGCCCTCGGCGAAGGCGTCGAGCACGACGTCCGGGGTGTTGTCCATCTCGCCGCGCAGCTCATAGAGATACTGGCGGAAGCCCTCGGCATGGTCGTCATCGGTCCACAAGACGCGGCCGGCAGAGAACGGGCTGTCGCCGTCGCCCAAGACCAAGGAGCCCTTCTCGAGCAGCAGGGCCTTGGCGCCGTCGCCCTCGGTGGCGATGGTCGCAGCTGCTGCCTGGCCGGCCAAGCCGCCGCCGACGATGAGGACGTCGGTCTCCTCGTCCCAATCGATCTCGCCGATAGACTGGGCGAAGTTGTTCTTGTTGGCCTCTTTGCCCTTAGCCTGGCAACCGCCCAGGGCAACCGCAGAGACGCCCATGAGCATCGTGGCGCCAGCGGCCTTGATGAAGTTGCGACGCGAGTGCGTCAGGTTCAAGCTGTCGTTCAAATCCATTTCAATCCCCTTTCGGTTTCTCCCCTGCCGCGTTCACTGCAACCGGGGAGCATCCCTGCGCGATCGTTGGAGAAGACCTGCGCTGCTTTGCCTGTTGCCTGGCACGCCCCCGGCGTTGCCGCGGGTTGTCAAAAAGGAGGAGAGAAAGGACGACGCTTAAGGGCCGCACCAGGCATCCAACGCCTGCGAATATAGGGCGTACGAGGAGGGTTATCTTCACCCGCAGCTGGTGTGCGCCATGGCCAAAAGGGGTGAAATCGGCCTGACACCAAAAGGGTGATGGGGGCGTTTCACCTGCTCAGAGGGCAATCGAAGTTCTATCGGTACGAGCAGGGGCAAAGCGCGGGGAATATGAGCGGCAAGAGCACAGCTCGCTTCGCGTGTTACTATTCTTTGCCAGAAACAAGCGGGCAGATGGAGGTTATCTATGGCGGATGGCAAGGCGCACGGCGCGCTAGTGCAAGGCAGCTCTAAGACGAAATCGCCAAGCGCAGAACCTGGCGATGCGTCCAAAGCACCCGCCGCAAAGCGCACCGGCTTTGCCTCGATAGGCATCTGCTGCACCCTTGCCTGGGCGTTCCTCATCAACGCAGCGGGAGGCGCTGCGCCCGAGGGCCTTCTCTCATGGCGCGTGGCCTACTTCGTCCTCGCAGCAGCGATAGTCGCCTTCGGGGCGATCGCGCGCGAGGCACCGGCCTTCGTCAAATCCGCCGTTGCGGGCTATGTTGCCGCTGTTCTGGGCGCCGCCGGCTCGCTCGTGCTCGTGCTCTCTTTCGCCATGTCCTCCCTAGCCGCGGCGCAAGCACCCGCCACCATCGTATGCGCCTGCGTGCTGGGGTGGCTCTACCTGCAATGGGGGCAGTTCTACGTGCATCTGGACACGCGCACCGCTGTAGCGTGCCTGTTCACTGCTAACATCGTCGGCTCCGTTTTCAAATGTCTGGCGCACTTCAGCCCGCTGCCGTTGGCCTGCGCCATCACGATGGTCATGCCCATCGGCTCCATGCTGCTGTGCCGTAAGGCGCTGCGCAACGCGCCGAGCGCCTCGCGCGCGACGATGCGCTTCGAGTCGCATAGCCTGCGCGGGATGTGGAAGGTGATGCTCGCCATAGCTGCTTTGAGCTTTGTCACGGCTTTCCTGGTGGGAAGCTCCTACGGCAACCAAAGCGCCGTGCCCGCGGACATGTTCCTCTTGGGGCGCGCATGTGAGGTTCTCATCTCTGCCGTTGTCTTGGGGCTGGTTATCGGCATGAAGAAGTCGTTCAGCTACCCGCAGCTGTGGAGGATCGTGGTCGTGCTTTTGGCAATCGATGTGCTCTGCCAAGTGCTGCTGCCGCAGGTCAGGACCATCCGCTGCGTCGAGAGCACGGCGTGGGATTTGCTCGTTTTGTTCACCTGGCTTACGGTATCCGACATCGCGCGCCATGCCACGATGAGCACGCCGCTGGTTATCGGTACGGGCTGGGCGTTCTACACGGCCCCGTTCGCGGTTGGATCCATCGCCGCGAGCGCGCTTTGGCCGGCATATACTGATCTCGCAATCGCGACGGTGTTGATGTTCGTCCTCTTGCTCGTGGGGACGTTCTGCCTCGAGCTGCGCGACCAGGACACCAAGTGGATCTTCGCCGAGCTTTCCGGCGAGCGCATGAGCGCACCGAACGACCACCGCAGCATCGACGAGCGCTGCGACGCCATAGGCAAGGAGCACGGCCTCACCCCGCGCGAGCTCGAGGTGATGAAGATGCTGTGCAAGGGGCGCACCAAGTCCTATATCGCCGAGACGCTCTATCTCACCGAGAACACCGTCCGCAGCCACAGCAAGCATATCTACACCAAGCTCGATGTCCACAGCAAGCAGGAGCTGATGGATCTGGTCGAGGCTTAAAAGGTCGGTATTCTTGCGAGATGCAGCTTCCTCAAAGGTCGACGGCATACTCGCAGGTAAAAGGCTACTTTTTAGGAGCGAGCACGAATTGCGCTCGATATACAGCCGATGAGTAGTCAACTCTGTCGCAAAATTCCGCGCGTGTGGGGAATCCGTGTCGCAAAAGCCCGTTCGTGTGAAAAATCGCCCTCTGTTGGGGTCCGATTCCCACACGAACGGAGTTTTGCGACATGCGAGCTCTCGATACCTGCCGGGAGAACCGCAACGCCGCAGGTGCACGTAGGGGCGAGCGGACGCGCACGAAGTGCGCTAGCTCGCCCGGTCGCGGCG
>CAVCDT010000065.1:0-12397 GCA_963600995.1 Akkermansia muciniphila
ATCCTCACACGCATGGCAATTTGCGGCAGCGAGCTGTAAGCGGCGAGGCGGCTGGCTGCAAGCGCCAAGGCAGCGGATTGCAAGCGTGAAGGCAGCGGATGAGAGGTGCCGACGCGCAAGGGCAGCAGGCGGTTAGGCTGCAGATTGCAAGCGCCAAGGCAGCAGGCGGCAGGGTGGGGATTGGGCGCTGCCAGTTACAGCTTTGCCTTGGCGTATGACAGCTTGGCCGCTAGAAGCGAGAGCAGGATCATCGCCATTACGCAGCATATAGTGAAGGAGAACCCCATCACGTCGTTGAGGGCGCCCCAAACAAGGCAGGAAAGCCCTATGCCGCAGTCTATCGCCAGCTGGAAGAGCGCATTGGCTGCTCCCCAGCGCTGCGGCGGTGTGTTCTTGACGGCGATCGACTGGTTGAGCGGCATGCTGATTCCCAGGCAGAACCCGTAAGGGATGCCGGCTAGGCAGAACACGACGTCAAGTGTGGCGCCTTGCTGCAAGAGCACCCCGCAGGCAAGGAGGATGAGATAAGCGATCACCCCGGCGCCGACGGCCATGCCCATAAGGTGCAGCGGCGGCGTCTTGTCCATGAGCGAGGCAGACCTGATGCGCACGACGATCATCGACAGGGCAGAGACGGTGTAGAACAGCCCCGCGTTGCCGCAGCCCAGTTTGGTGCCGTACAAGCCGATGAAGAAGATCCCAAAACCGAAAGCAGGGCAGAGCACCAGCTGGGGGATGGCCCCGGGCAGCGCGCGCTTCTCGAAGACGCGGGAGAGAAGCGAGACGCGCTCGCCGCCGCCGTTGCTTTCTTTGCCGTCGCGTCTAGTATCGTCGCCGTTTTTATCGCTGGCGCTTCTAGAATCGTTGCCCTTACCGCAGTCAGGGGATGCAGGAGAGTTTTCATCGGCTGCCCTGGAAGCCGGACCCGATTCATCGCTATGGCTGGGGCCAAGCTCTCCAAGCTGCGCTCGCAGCCGGTACACAGCTTGCTTGGGGAGCAGCTCCGGGTGCTTCTCGTAACGGCACGCCAGTGCTAAGGCCAAGGCGATGGCGGTACTTGCGCTCAAGCCGTAGAAGAGGTTTTCTGCCGGGTCGCTGCTGACCAGCACCAAGGCGAGCGCGGGGCCTATGCTCATGGCGATAGCCTGGCCAAGCCCGTAGAACCCGATGCCCTCGCCCATGCGCGACTTTGGCAGGACGTCGGCCGCAGCGGTGGCAGCTGCGGTAGTGGCGGCGGAAAACCCCGCTCCCTGCAAGAGCCTGGCTATGATGAAGGCGGCGTCCTCATGATTTACCGACGGCATGAAGGTGCCGATTACGAGCACCACGGTGCCTGCGAGCATGACAGCCCGCCGTCCGCGCGAGTCGATAACCGGCCCTGACATAAGCCTCGTCACGCCAGCGGCAACCGAGAACACGGCTGCCAACAGCCCCGCATAAGCGGCGCCGTCGCCGTAGCGCGCCAGATAGACGCTGCAACCGCTGTTGAGCCCCTGCCCAACGATGAAACAGCACAGCGTAAAGCTGATGAGCAGCACGAACATGGGCGACCAGAGCCGGTCTTGCTTCTTGCGTCGGCTGTTCTCACCACCAATTGCCCCATGGCCCGCGTCTTGTTCAGCACCTATCTTGCGCCCGCTGCCGTCTGCTTGGGGGCTGTTCCCCCTGCCTTTGGCCTTGTCTGCTTGCATACATGCGCTCCCCTCAAAGTGCATTGTATGCATTGTCGCACGGTACTCGCCTAGATTGCAGCCCAGAGGACGAATCTAAAGCTATGGCAAGGGAAGCTCACCCGAATATCGGCACAGGGCTTTGAAAATGAAGCGCAGTGCAGAGCAAGGCGCACTTGGCAACCAAAGGTGTTGGATAGCGAAGACGATGCACGTAGCTTAGCTGCGGTCGGCAACCTGCTAGAGCGAGGACAGCCTGGTAGTCGCGCCGGCAGTTCAAGCAATCGCGGCCGATAGCTTGACGGCCGGAGAGTCGCAGCTAAGTGCGACAGCTAGAGGCTCTCATCACTAGTTGCAAGCGAGAAGCGCTCGACCATATCGCGCACGCTGACGCCATCCTCGAGGGCCTCTGCCATGACGCGGCCGGGGGAGGCAAGCGACCTGGCGCGCGCGAAGAGCGGCTCGAGATAGTGCTCGTCGCCGTTTTGCAGCGAGACCAGGCCGTCGCGCGCCAGCTCGAGCACCTGCAGGCACAGCTCGCGCAGCCCGTCTCTGTCCACGAAGCGCGGCCAGTCGCGCAGGTTCATGATGCGGCGCAGCTCCGTAGCGGTGTAGCCGTGGCCAAAGAGCACGTTATCGACAGCCATGAGTGCATCGAGCTCGTTCACGCGCTCCATGAGCCCGGTATGGAACGCCGCTACGGTCATAGCCTCCTCGAGCGGCTGGCAGCAGCAGCTTCTGAACTCGATGGTCCCGCGGAAGGTGAGGTCCTCGAACTTGTAGCTGCGCAGGTAGGAGAGGTCATCCGGCTGCGGCTTGACATCGATGCGATGGTAGGCGCCGTCGCAGTAGTACTCGCCCGCGACGCTTTGCGCGGCAAGGTAGTCGATGATGGGGATGGGCTCGAAGTTGACGTAGCACCCGTCGCGCTCGGTGCAGAAGATGCTGGTGGTGGATATGTACTCGAGCAGGTCGTCAACGCTGGCAAGTGCGCAGTCGAACATCCCCACGTTGTGCGGGTTGATGCCATGGGTGCTGTTCTCCCAGAGCATGTCGCGCACGTTGAGCAGCTGTGGCTCTGTCTCGAGCAGGGCGTTGTTGAAGAGCACGGCCTTGACGGGCTCGACGTTGCCGAAGGCGCGCAGGGTCTCGACCAGCGCATCGTGGCTCACGTCGAGCTGCACTTGGCTTGCGCTCGCGAAGCTGCCGTAGTCGAGATACGGATGGAAGTACATCGGCACCTTGGAGGCCTTCGCGCGGCGCAGGTAGTGTTCGAGCATGCGATAGCGCTCGCTGGGGATGAAGTCGCGGCGGTTGATACCGTGGCGGGGGTTGACGCCCATGCCGGTGAGCAGATGGCTGCTTTGCCTCAGTTGCGCGTTGAGAAAGCCCACGTAGCTGCGAAAACGCGCGTCGATCACCCCGATGGACTGCTCTTTGCCAAGCGAGAGCTCGAGGTTGTTGTAGGAGCAGTCAAACGACACGTTGTCGCCGTTATCGGGACGCGTCGCGCTAAAGCAGACGCCGTTGTCGTCGAACTTATCCGCAACGAACCCGAACTCATCGGCCAAGGCCGTAGCCGCAGCCTGCGCAACGGCGTAATCCGTGGGGGCTTCCTCCAGACGCACTATCGGCATCTCTACCTCGATGCCGATGCAGCGCTGGCGCGTTTCCTGCGTGGGTTGGATGTACCTCTGCCAGAGGCGTTGTTTGATCTGATCTTGATTCATAGCCTAGAAGTTTAAGCGATGCAGCTTGCGACCTGAGCGGCCTCGCCGTTTTCGAGTTGCCAAGCCTGGACGGTGGCAACGGTTTGGAAGGACTGGTTGGCGTGCTTGCGGCCAAAGCGGACGATGTTGCCCGTGCCGTAGGCGACGAGCGTGTTAAGCGGCAGCTGCGTCCACGTGCCCTGCTCGAGCGCCTGCGTGGAGAAGAAGGTGCCGCCGGCGCATTGGCGCACATGCAGCGAGTTGGCGAAGTTGCAGTGAGCGTAGATCTGCTCGCCGTCGTAGAGCAGGATGTTGAGCTTGTTGTTGTTGGCGCTCAAGCCTGCGACGAGCCCGTCGATGACGCGGAACCGCTCGCTGGAATCGAGCGCGCGCCCCGCCTGCTGCGCCGCCTGATCGATCTTGGAGACGATGTAGCAGAGGATGCGCTCGCTGTCCGTGCTGCCGGACTGCACCGTGCGAAACTCACCGAGCGCGCCGAACTCGAGGATGGTGCCGTTGTGGACGAGCGTCCAGGTGCGGCCGCTTGCATCGGTTTTGACGAAGGGGTGGCAGTTGTCGTAAGAGGTGCACCCTGCGGTAGCCAGGCGAATATGCCCCAAGGCGACGCTGGCCTCGACACCGGCATTCAGGCGACTTTGGAGATAGGCGCTGTCGATGGCGCGCAGGGGCTCTTTCTCGACGTTGAGGTGGCTGTGCGAGCCGGCGGCCAAACCCCAGCCCTGCGGATGATGGATGCTATGCGAGAAGAACTCGCCCAGCTCTGCTGCGATGTCGCGCTTGGCGCCAAAGTACCCAAAGAGCTCGCACATGATGTCACCTCCTCGTTCAAACCGATGACAGAGATACTACCCATGCCTTGCGCAGCCGTAAAACGCATAGTTTCCATGCTTTGCTATAGGCAAATCCGATACCAGCTCTGACCTGCGGATTTAGGGCCTTATTGAGGGCCTTCATCGGCTTCATCTGCCTGGCTTTGGCGCGCTGGCATCTCTCATCCGCTGCCTTAGCGCTTACGGCCAGCCGCCTCGTAGCTTGCAGCTCGCTGTCGCAAATTGCCGTGCGTGTGAGGATTTGCTGTCAAAAACCGCGGTGAGTGTGGGAAATGGGCTTCAAATGGGGCCCAATTTTCGCACGATCAGCTTTTTGTGACATGGATTTCCCACACGCGTGGGGTTTTGTGACATGCCGGCCAATAAGCAGCAGCCCCGGCAGCCCATGGAGATGGGGCTGTCGGGGCTTGGCGTTGCGAAAAAAGCGAACATGCGAGGCCGGAATCGGTCCTGGTCTCATCTACGAGAGAAGCGGGCGCAGGCCATGAGCCCGAGCCCGCTTCTGGTCTTGCTGGCTACTCGCCGTTAGCAGCAGCAACAACCGCCGGAGCAGCAGCCGTCGTCTTCGCCATCAGCGGAGTAGGGGATGTTGCCGCAACCGGGGAAGGGGCCGTAGTGGACGTCGCGGTTGCCCTCGATCTTGAAGGCCTTGCCGTAACGGGTGTCCTCGACCATGGCGCAGGAGTTACCGCACACGTCCATGGGCGTGTCGGTGAAGAAGCGATGGTGGTCGTCCAAGTCGAAGAACTGGTTCATGCCGGGGATAGTGCCCTGGTAGGTGGCAACCTGGTTGTACTGCTCGCACAGGTCCTCGATCTTGTCGGGGAGCTTGAAGGCGCGCACGGTGCGGGAGAAGAAGGTGAAGTCCTTGACCTTCTCGGCGATCTCCTCGTTGCCGATGGTGGAGCGGCGGGTGGACATGTAGCGGAAGTCCTCCCAGCCGACTTTGCGCATCAAGCGGCGGAAGTCCTCGATGTACATGGCACCGGAGATGCACTCGCCGCGCAGCACGGGGTCGCTTGCGAGCTCCTCGGGCATGCGGCGGTCGCCGAAGACGTCGGAGAAGTAGAGCTCGCCGCCGTAGGTGAGGACGCGCCAGATCTCGCTGAAGACGGCCTCCTTGAAGGGGGAGAGGTTGATCACGCAGTTGGAGATGACGACGTCGATGCTGCCGTCCTCGATACCCAGGGACTTGAGATCCTCGATGTAGCCCTGCTTGAACTCGACGTTGCTCGCCGCGTAGCCGAACTTCTTGGCGACCTCGTCCTTGTACTTGTTGCCGACAGCCAGCTGGTCCTCGTTCATGTCGACGCCGATGACCTTGCCGGTCTCGCCCACGAGCTTAGAGCAGACGAAGACGTCGCGGCCGGTGCCGCAGCCCAGGTCGAGAACCGTGCAGCCCTCGAGCATGGGAGGAATGGGGCTTCCGCAGCCGTAGAACTTGTCGCAGATCTCTGCAGGCAGCTCGTCGATGATGGCCTGGATGTCCTTGGGGGCGCTGCCGCAGGTGCAGACCTCGGTCTTGAGGTCGCCAGAGGACTTGAGGTTGCTGTAGTACTCCTTGACCTGCTCTCGGATATCGCTCATGTGTGCTCCTTTTCCTTGAAACGCATGACAAGCTCGCCGGGCCTGTCCTCACAAACCAAGCGAGTGGATAGGGGAATAGTAGCAGCGCAAATCCACTGTTTCAACCTGACATTAGTAGACAAACTCTATTAAGTATGAGAAACTTCGCAGCGTTTGTGCAGGAATTGTGTAGACGCCTGCGCAAGCGGCAGGCACACAAGAGGGTCCTGCCTAATCGAACCTTTGTTAAGGAGGAAGAAAGAGTATGGGTAATGTCACTGTCCGCGAGGTGATGGGCGAGGTCATCGGTACGTTTCTGATGTGCTTCTTTGGCATCGGCGCCGTTGCAACCGCCACCATCGCCGGCGCGCACACCGGTCCGTTCCAGGTGGGCATGGTCTGGGGTATCACCATCGCCATCGCCATCTACTGCACCCGCAACCTGAGCTGCGCTCACTTCAACCCGGCTGTCACCGTCGCCATGGCCGTCACCGGCCGCCTCGAGGGCAAGAAGGTCGTCCCTTACCTCATCGGGCAGTTCATCGGCGCCTTCATCGCCGCATTGGTCCTGTTCATCTACTTCCGCGCCTCCTTCGACGGCTTCGACGCCGGCTGGGCTGTGACCGCAGGCCCCGGCACCGTCGCCTCCATCTGGTGCGAGCAGATTACCAACAACGGCGCTTTGAGCATCGGCGTGCTCGAAGGGTCCCTCGCCGAGGGTATCGGCGTTTTCTGCCTGGTCTTCGTGATCTTCTCCATGACCGAGGACGCCAACGCCGGCAAACCCGGCGACGTGATCTTCCCGCTGTTCATCGGCCTTACCGTCACGATGATCATCTGCACCGCCGGCCCCATGACCGATGCAGGCCTCAACCCCGCCCGCGACATCCTGCCCCGCGTTATGTGGCTGCTGGGTGGCGGCGACCTGGCCACCTCCGGCCTGGCCTCTATCGACGTGTGGATCGTCTACGTCGTTGCCCCCATCGTGGGCGGCGTGCTCGCCGGCCTGTTCTATACCCAGGTCGTCGACAAGATGCACAAGGCTGCAAACGAGGCCTAGGGCAAACATCGTCCCGGGTGGCGCTTTAAGCCTTGCAACGTTTCATTAAGCGCGAAAGGCGCGTGGGCCAAAGGGCTCGCGCGCCTTTCTGTTTTGGCTGCCGCCAGGGTCTTGCCCGCAGCTCGTTATCCCGATCCGCGATGCTTTGACTAGGGCAGCGCAGCAGCTAGAGGATCCAACCCTCGCTGGGGCCCTCTTTGATCTCCCAACCCGCGGCCTCGAATAGGCGGCGGTTGAGCGACACGTTGGTGCCGCGACCCCCGTCTTGGGTGCGGCTCTTGGTATCGCGGGGGTTGGTGCCTACCTCGGCCCATGAGAGATTGGCGCCGGCTGCGGCAGAGAGGCTGGTGGCCATCGCGCAGTTGAGCATGGGCTTCACGCCCGCGGCAAGGCGGTACACCGCCACGTTGCGCGCGTTTTCGAGGTCGGTGATCATGCCGCGGCCCTGGACCAAGGTGCCGGGCACGGTGACGCGCCGGCCCACGCCAGCGGAGTTGGCATGGCTGTTCATGCACAGGCGACTGTAGTAGGCGAGCTCTGCGGGCGTGTGCTCCGGGCCCACCGGCTCGACGCAGGTCGAAAGCGACATGCCCGCCTGCTCGAGATGCGCGAATGTGGCCAAGCGGTCGGCCTCCGGGATGCCGGTGTCGACTCCCTCGCGCATGCGCACGGCGTGGTAGGCGCCGTTGGCCCCCGCAGCCTTGAGCTGATGGCATCTCTCGAGCGTCATGTCCTCGATGTTGACGAGCAAAGGCAGGTCCGCCGGGATGACATCGCGCACGGCGCTTACGCGCTCGATGATCTTCTCGAACCTGAAGCCGCCGGTCGCGAGCAAGACGATGGCGTTGACGCCCTCCTCCACGTAGACCTTGGCGCACTCGGTGACCTCTTCGACGGGAAGCTCGTAGGCCTCCTTGCGCATATGGTTGCACACGGCAAAGGTGCAGAACTTGCAGTTCTTGCCGCACGGGGCCGAGTTCATCCCGATCTGCCCGTGAATCTCTGCCTTGCCCTGGGCGAGCTCGAAGGCCATGCGACCTCCCGCCCAGCGGATATAGGCGGCGACGCGGCTTGTCGGGTCGACCCCGTAGAGCGCCTCCATCTCCGCGTCGTTGAGCCCGTTGCCCTCCATGCCCTTTTCGACGATGTCGATCAGGGCGACTTCCTCTTTTGAGAACTGCCTCATATTCCCCTCGATTCTGCATTCGAGCATCCGCGGGCCTGCTCTCCTCAAGGCCCCCTGCCGGCGTTTGGGCAGGTAGTTTTGCTTGATACTCAAGAATAGTGGATTTGCTCTTATAGTGCTGCGATAAAATGATGCACCAAGAGGGTAACTAAAGAGGACGGAAGGCCTGCCTTGCGGGTCTTCTTGCAGATAGGAGCACCTATGAGCGATAAGCGCGCGCAGCACCAGCCGGTTTGCAACCCACCTGCCCACGAGCAGCTCGACGCTGCAGATCAGGCCGAGGCATGCGGCAGTACGATAGGTATCGTGCTCGCCTGCGATTGGAATACCACGCCGCTCACCGTGCTCTACGACGACCCGGACAAGCAGCCCTATACCTGCGACGGGCGCGAGGGCGATGAAGACGCCCCAGCGGTAGAGCTGCCGCGTCCCCTGCAGCGCTACCAGGGCAAGGCGCTCATCACCCATGCGGTAGAGCTCGCATGCGCAAGCGGCTTTGCCAAGACCGTCGTCTTGCTATGCGACCCCGGTGCCCACGAGGCGGCCGCCAGGGAGGCGATAGGCGACAGGGCAGAGGTCTATGTGGCAAGCGCGGCCCAGCTCGAGGATACGCGCAGGTCCATGTGCAGGTTCGAGCTCTTTGGCGTAAACGGTGCGGCGCTCAGGTTCGCGGGCAAGATGCTCGACGAGGCTCCCGCTGCACAAGGCGCCGTCTTCATCGGCTGCGAAAGCCCTCGCATCACCCCGTGGCACGTCGCCCAGCTGTGCCTGCGCCAAAAGGAGAAGCCCGGCTGCGACATCGTCTACTCGTGGATCTACTGGCTGCGTCGTCTCCCCGTGCTGGTGAGCCGTAGGTTCTTCGATACGGCCCAAAGCCAGCATCTTTGCGAACCGCGCGAGGGCTCTGCCTACAGGCCGCTTCCTGCACTCGACGTGGAGGAGGTCGTCTTTGGCGAGGAGAAGCTCGCCGCCAACGAGAGCACGAGCAAGGCCCATGACGACTTCATGGCCTCGAGCCATATCAGCGCGTTGGAGGCCGTGCGCTTGGCACGTAAGATCGCCGCCGCCAAAGACGGTAAAGAGGCGGCAAAGCTCGTCGAGTCGCTTGCGCCGCAAAGTCGCGAGTTGGTAGAAATTGCACAACATGTTGTCGCTAATATCAACAAAAACACCAGCTCAGATGATGTAACGGCTCTAGCAGATGCCGATAGATGGGGACGGCGCAACAAGAGCGACTTCGCGATTTTCAGCTCCAAGCGCCATAAGGACTCGCTTGTCTACCTGGACAGCGCCGCCACGTCGCAGCGCCTCCTTGCCGCCGTCAACGCAGAGGCGAGCTTCAACAACGACGCCAACGCAAATATCTACCGCGGCAGCTACGAGCTGTCTGCCAGCGCCACGGCGGCCTTCAACGATGCGCGCGTCGTGTTGGAGAACCACCTCGGCTCCGATAGGCGCCAGATGGCCTTCACCTCCAATACGACAGATGCCGCCAACAAGGCAGCGCAGTCGTGGGCTCTGCGCAACCTACAGCCGGGGGACGTCGTCCTCATCGCGCTTTCCGAGCATCACTCAAATATGCTCCCCTGGCGCATCGCGGCAGATGCCCGCGGCGCAAACATCGCCTACATCCCGCTCGACGGCGCGGGGCGCATCGATATGGATGCCTATCGCGCGCTGCTCGATAAGGGCTGCGTCCGCTTGGTGTGCGTTGCGCAGATCGGCAACTCGCTGGGCATCGTCAACCCCGTGCAGGAGATGGCCAAGCTCGCCCATGCGGCAGGGGCGCGCATCTTCGTCGATGCGGCGCAGTCCTTCCCGCATCTGGCGATTGATGTGAGAGAGCTGGGTTGCGACTTCCTCGCGTTTAGCGGGCACAAGGCCTACGGGCCCTTTGGCGTGGGCGGCCTGTGGATCGGCGACGAGGCCTTTGCGGAGATGGACCCCGCCTTCGCCGGTGGCGGCACTATCTCGCATGTGGGACGCGACAGCTACTACCTGCGCGTGGGTGCCATCCAATACGAGATAGGCACGCCTCCTATCGCCCAGGCGATAGGCTTGGCACGTGCCGTGCGGCAGCTCGACCTGCTGGGGATGGATGCGGTCGCCTCGCATAGCGCAGCGCTCACCAAATACCTGCTCGCAGGGCTGGCTTTGCTCGAGGACATAACCGTATGGGGCGACCACAGCGCGCAAGACGGACTCACAGGGCTTGTCTCCTTCACGCTATGCGGCGTGTCGTGCGCGCGTGTGGCGGGAGACCTGGGCACCATGGGCGTATGCATCCGCGCTGGCGGGCAATGTGCGCTGCCCTTGCATGCGGCGATGGGCTTGGACGGGGGCTGCCGTGTGAGCTTTGGCATCCACAATACCGCAGCCGACGTCGAGGCCGCCATCGTCGCTATCGCCATGTGCAACAAGCTTTCAGGCAGAGAGTGCGTTTTCGTTGATTAACACAACACTGTGTCGTGGATTTGAGTTTGGCGATAGCGCCTGGGTTCGAGGCCGCAAGGGCGGGGCTTAAGCACGGCACGGTGCAGTAGTCGCAATGCGGGCAGGTAGCAGAGTCCGCAAGAGGGGAGAGGCAGGGCTATGGGCAAGGATGATGTGCGCGAGCACTACGCACAGGTGGCAGCCGATGTCGAAGCAGGCGGCACCGGGGGCGCGAGCTGCTGCGTTTGCGATGCAGCCGATGCGGGTGAGGCGGGAAGTCTCTATGCCAAGGAGCTGCTCGACCGCCTGCCCGATAAGGCGCTTGCGGCAAGCCGCGGCTGCGGCGACCCCGTGAGCGTCGCCTGTCTGCAGCCAGGCGAGCACGTGCTCGACCTGGGCAGCGGCGGCGGCATCGACGCCTTGATCGCGAGCGCCTACGTGGGCAGCGAGGGCAAAGTCTACGGCGTGGATATGACCGACGAGATGATCGAGCTCGCGCGCAGCAACGCAAGCGCCGCCCAGGTTGCAAACGTGGAGTTCATCAAGGGCGATATCGAGGACATCCCCTTGCCGGATGCCTGTGTCGACGTCGTCATCTCCAACTGCGTCATCAACTTCGCCGATGACAAGCCCGCCGTGTTCGCCGAGGCAAGCCGCGTGCTCAAACCCGGCGGGCGCTTCGTAGTAAGCGACATAGTGTCGTTTAAACCTATCCCGCAGGACATCGAGCCGCAGATGAGGCGCATCACCGGCTGCCTCAATGGGATGATGAGCCCCGCCCAGTACGAGCACGAGCTTAATGCGGCCGGGTTCTCGCGCTGTGAAGTGCGCCCCAAGACCGTCTACACCTTCGAGGTCCTCGAACCGCGCTGTGCCAAGAAGGGACGCTTGGCGCTTTTCGAGGAAGTCAGGGCCTATCCGCAGGCAAGCGGGGCCACGGGCAGCGCGATCATCATCGGCATAAAGGGGTAGGCATGCTGCGCTGGGTAGAAGACGCCGTTCAAGGGGTGCTCGCGGGTGAGGTGCCGGCAGACGACGTGCTGTTAAGGCTGCTCGAGCTCGACGAGTACAGCGCAGAGGCAGCGCACGTCTGCTGGGCGGCGCAGCGCATCGCCCGCAAGGCAAGCGGCAACCGCGCGCAGGTCTACGCCCAGATCGGCGTGGACATGCTGCCGTGCCCTATGGATTGCGGTTTCTGTACCTTGGCACGCTGCAATGCGGGTGACGACGTACTTGGCAGGCCCTCAGAGGAGCTCGTCGTGAGCACAGAGCAGATCGTGGGCTATGCGCGCGTTTTCGACAGCTCGAACGTGCATCTCATCAGCCTTATGGCCACGGCTGCCTTGCCTTTCGAGCGCTATCTCGAGATCGTCGCAGCCGTGCGCGCCGCCGTACAAGACGACCAGGTCATCATGGTCAACGCCGGCGACATGAGCCTCGGGCAGCTGCGCAAGCTCAAAGACGCCGGTGCGCAGATGGCCTATCATGCGCATCGCCTTGGCGAGGGCGAGATCACGCGCATTCCACCAGCTGCCAGGCTGCGTACCATCGGCAGCATACGCGAGGCGGGCTTGGGGCTTATGACCGCCGTGGAGCCGGTGCATACCGCGACGAGCGCGGTACAGATGCTCGAGCGCATGCACGAGGTCGCAAATCAGCACCCCTACTGTTCCGGCGTCGGGTCGCTTCATACGGTGCCGGGTACGGCGATGCAAGACGCGGTGCCCGTGGGCAAGGTGCGCTTGCGCCTGCTCGCTAGCGTCATGCGGCTTTTGGTGGGGGAGGACATTCCCTTTGGGACCGGCGGCGCCAACGTGCTCTGGGCTGATGCCGGCACCAATCCCCGCGGTCGCGACCTTGCCTGCGACCCGGATTTCCTGCGACGCGATGTCGCGCGTTTGCGCAAAGAGCTGAGCGGCAAC
>CAVCDT010000066.1:0-9975 GCA_963600995.1 Akkermansia muciniphila
ACACGGGTTACCCCACCGAGAACCCCTCGTGGTTGGGTGAGGCGCCCGAGATCGCAGAGGACCAGATCGTCGAGACAGTCGACACCGAGGTCATCGTCGTCGGTGCTGGCACCGGCGGCCTGCCCACCATCTGCGCTGCCGCAGAGGAAGGCGCCAAGATCTGCGTGATCGAGCGCCAGAGCACGGTCTACCGCATGAAGGAGGACATCGGCTCCATCAACTCCAAGATGCAGAAGGCCTACATCAAGAAGCACCCGGAGTTCAAGATCACGGAGAAGGACGCCCTCGAGGAGATCGTCCGCTACGCCAACGGTTACGTGAACTACGACCTCGTCAAGGTGTGGATCAGGGAGTCCGGCGCCTACATCGACTGGTACCAGGAGCTCATCGAGTCCACCGGCGAGTATCACCTGGAGTACGAGGCCGGTCTCGGAACGGAAGACGGCCAGCGCGATCGTGCCTTCGCTGTCGGTCACAGCCCGCAGGACAGCGTCGAGGAGCCCAAGAGGACCATCGAGGAGGTTTTCAAGGACTACGCCGACAGCAAGTCCGAGGTCGACTGGCGCTTCAACTGCAGCCTGGTCAAGCTCGAGCGCGAGGAAGGCGGCCGCGTGACCGGCCTCATCGCCCGCAACGAGAAGACCGATGAGTACTTCCGCGTCAACGCCAGCAAGGGCATCGTCATGGCCACGGGCGGTTACTCCACCAACCTCGAGATGATGCGCGCCATGCAGCCGGAGATCCTGGACGTCAAGATCGCCGTCGACACCAAGGGCAACCCCTCCACCGGCCAGGGCATCAAGGCCATGATGTGGGTTGGCGCCCGCAAGGACCCCGTGGGCACGTCCATGCTCTTCAACCGCGCCTGCTGCAAGCCGGATGCAACCGCCGGCTACGGCACCCCGGGCCGTTGGTTCTGGTTCGGCGAGCAACCCAACCTCAAGGTCAACCTCAACGGCGAGCGCTTCTGCAACGAGAGCGGCCCGTACGACTACATGCTCCATGCCGCCTATATGCAGCCGCAGCACACCTACGTGACCATCTGGGACAAGAACCACGCCAAGTACGCCGAGCAATTCGACGAGGTCGGCTGCTGCCGCCTGTACCCGTTCCCCAACGGCGCGCAGAACAACATCCCCATGACCGTGGTCGATGGCATGCTCGACACCCTGGTCGAGGACGGCTACGTGGTTAAGGCCGACACCATCGAGGAGCTGGCCGAGGGCCTCAACATCCCTGCGGACAACCTCAAGAAGACCATCAAGAAGTACAACCAGTACGCCAAGGACCAGCACGATCCGGATTACTTCAAAGAGCCGCATCGCCTGACCCCGGTTGATGCCGCCCCGTTCTACGGCGCGCGCACCGGCGCTTGGCATCTCACCACGCTCGACGGCGTGATGATCAACACCGACATGCAGGTGCTCGACGTCAACAACGAGCCCATCGAGGGCCTTTTCGCCACGGGCGACTGCTCCGGCGGTATGTTCTCCACCACCTATCCCAACCTGATGACCGGCCTTGCTTGCGGCCGCACGATGACCTTCGGCCGTCATGCGGGCAAGTACGTGGCCAATCTCTAAGCTCGAGAGGAGGAAATCATGTCCCAAGAGATCAAGAACGACAACGCAGCCCAAGACACCCAGAAGGAGACCAAGGCCGCTGCCAAGAGTGCCAAGGTCGCCGGCAAGCTCAAGCGCTGGCAGGTGACTGTCATCGCCATCGTCGCCGTGGTCGTGGTCGCAGGCGGCGGTTTCGCCATCTGGCATGACCAGCCCAGCTTCTGCAACGCTGTCTGCCATACCCCCATGGACAGCTACGTCGACGGCTACTACAACGACGAGAACACCCTCGCTTACAAGCATGCCCATGCCGACGGCACCAGCCTGGCCGCAGGCACCCTCAAGGAGGGCGTCTCCGACAGCAGCGCCAAGTGCCTGACCTGCCATGAGGCCCATCTCGATGAGCAGATGAAAGAGGGCATCTCCTGGGTGAGCGGCACCTACACCGTCGATACCGACGGCAGCCCCGTCATCGCCGAGCCCTCCTATGTGGGCGACAAGGAGTTCTGCACGCAGTGCCATGACTACAGCAAGGTCATCGCTGCGACCGAGAACTACTGGGGTGAGGACGAGCCCGCTAACCCGCATGCTTCCCACCAGGGCGAGCTTTCCTGCAACACCTGCCATCAGCCGCACGGCACCTCCGTGCTGATGTGCGCTAGCTGCCATGACTTCGCGGTCCCCGAGGGTTGGGAGACCCCGTCTCAGGCTCAGGCCGAGCAGACCCAGGCATAAAGACCCGCTAAGGGCAAAACGCTGCGTGCGCCTCGTACGCGGCATCATGAGGGAGGGCTGGCATAGCGCCGGCCCTCCCTTTCTCTTTGGCGCTTGCGCTGGCGATGTAGGCAGAGCTTGCGCGCTACGACGCAGGCGGCAGGGGAGCCTCATCGGGCTCCTTAAGGATTGCTAAGCTGCGTTTGTGCGCGTTTGATGGCAGCCCTAAGGCGCCTGCGGAAGTATGCGATAATGGCGGCATTATGAGAAGCACCCGAAACATACTCAGCTTGGTCCTCTCGGCGCTCGTAGTGGTTGCTGTTGCCATGGTCATCGTGCAGACGGTAACGCTAGGCGGCACCTCCGAGAAGCTCGAGGAGGCAAACGCTCAGCTCCAAGACCTCAACACGCAGGTCGACGAGGCCACGACCAAGAACAACGACCTTCAGAGCCAGTCCGAGACAAATCTCCTCGAGTGGCGCAACGCCCAAGGGCGCATGTCCTTCATGGGCGACGGCAGCGGCATGGTGGCTTATCTCACCTTCGACGACGGCCCTTGCTCGAACACCTCCAAGGTGCTCGACATCCTCGACGAGTACGGTGCGTGCGGTACCTGGTTCTGCCTCGCCAACGACAAAGAACAGGATTACCTGCAGCTCGACCTCCTCAAAGAGATCGAGAGCCGCGGCAACGCCGTGGGCATCCACGATTGGGAGCAAAACGAGAGCTACAGCTATTACAAGGGCACGGTCGACAACTACTTCGACACGGACTTCAACAAGACCAAGAAGAAGCTCGAGAAGAAGCTCGGCCATGAGATCAAGATCATGCGCTTCGCGGGTGGCAGCCCCACCATCGGCTACTACAACTCCAAGATCGGCAAGACCCTGCCCCAAGAGATCATCAAGCGCGGCTACCAGTACTTCGATTGGAACGTGCTCGCGGGTGACTCCGAGCCCTCGCAGTTCGTGAACGGCTCTACCCCCAAGGACAAGATCGTCAGCAACGTCTTGGGTGAGGCCAAGACCTTTGCCAAGACCAACAGCCCCATCTGCGTGCTCATGCATGACAACCCCGGCAAGGACACCACCGTCGAGGCGCTCCCAGAGATCATCGAGGGTCTCAAGAAGATGGGTTACTCCTTTGCCACGCTTTCCTATGACTCCCCCGGCTTCTATCAGGTGAAGATCGTTGACTAGCAGATACGACAACAACGACGGCCGTTACGGCGACAGCGGGCGCTCTACCCGCCGTCAGGGCAGGAGCGCCTACGGGCAGGAGCCCTCTGCTCGCCAGCGCTTCTCGCAAAGCTACGAGGAGCATGGGCAGCAGGCTTCCCAGCAGACAGGTGCTTACGGCCGTCTCCATCATGACGAGGCCATCCGCGACCATGGGCAGGCCTCACGCTCAAGGCAGCATCAGGTGGCAGACTACGACCGCGAGCGCTATGCCTCTCGTAGCCGTGGCGGCGTCCAGGGCCTGCGCACGCAGGACCAGATGCGCCAGCAGGAGCAGGCGCGCCGTCAGGCGACTATCCAAGGGGCCCAGCAAAACGCCTCGAGGCAGGGGCAGGGCGCCCGCCGTGCGGTGCAACTCGACCAGACGGGGCAGATTCCCCGCTATGACGTGCCCGGCCAGACCGGCTCATGGCATAGGCAGGGGCAGCAACATGCAGCGCAGGGCCGTTACCCGCAACAGGGCAACGTGGCGAGCCGCTACGGGCGAAGCAGCGGCATGTACCAGGCTCGTCCGGATACCGCGACCAACGTGGTCAATGCCGCGTCGGGGGCGCAGGGCGGCTTCTTGAGCAGCCCTATCTCCTACGTCGTGCGCGTGGCCATCATCGTCGTCTTGCTCTTGGTTTTTGGGGTGAGGGGCGCGCTCAACGGCGGCACGGCCTCGCAGTTGGCCGATGTCAACGCCTCCATCGCCAGCCAGCAGGAGCAGCTCGACAGCCTCAACAGCCAAAACGAGCAGCTCCAATCGAGCATCGACGGCAGGCAGGAGACGCTCGATGCTTACAACAAGCTCGTGCAGGCGAGCAGCTAGACACGCGCGGTACAGCTAATCGAAGAAAGCCCAGGTACGGAGGGTCGCGATAAGCGGCCCTCCGTTTTGCTGCGCCTACAGCAGCTTCTTGAGGAACTTGCCCGTCCAGCTCTCCTCGCAGGCGGCGACTTGCTCCGGCGTGCCGGTGACGACGATGTTGCCACCGCCTGTGCCGCCCTCCGGGCCGAGGTCGATGATGCGGTCTGCCGCTTTGATGATGTCGAGGTTGTGCTCGATCACGAGCACCGTGTTGCCCTTGTCCACGAGCTTTTGGAGCACCTCGAGAAGCTGGCGCACATCGTCGAAGTGCAGGCCGGTGGTGGGCTCATCCAGGATGTAGAAGGTCTTGCCCGTCTGACGCTTTTGGAGCTCGCTTGAGAGCTTGACGCGCTGGGCCTCGCCGCCGGAAAGCGTGGTTGCGGGCTGCCCCAGCTTGATGTAGCCCAGGCCCACATCGCGCAAGGTGGTGAGCTTGCGGCTGATGGAGGGCAGGTTCTCGAAGAAGTCGCAGGCCTCTGCCACCGTCATCTCGAGCACGTCTGCGATGCTCTTGCCGCGATAGGTTACCTGCAACGTCTCGCGGTTGTAGCGCGCTCCGTTGCAGACCTCGCAGGGGACGTAGATATCCGGCAGGAAGTGCATCTCGATCTTGAGCTGGCCGTCGCCCTTGCAGGCCTCGCAGCGCCCGCCGGAGGTGTTGAAGGAGAAGCGGCCGGGTGCGAAGCCGCGGGCGCGGCTCTCCGGCAGGCTGGCGAAGAGCTTGCGGATATCATCCCAGACGCCGATGTAGGTGGCGGGATTCGAGCGCGGCGTGCGGCCGATGGGCGTTTGGTCGATGTTGATGACCTTGTCGATCTTATCGATGCCGGTGAGCTTCTTGTAGGTGCCCACCTTGTGGCGGCTGCGCATGATCTTGTTGCTGAGCGCGGGTGCGAGCGTGCTCGTGATAAGCGAGCTCTTGCCGCTGCCGGAGACGCCGGTGACCACGGTGAGGGTGCCGATCTCCACCTCTACCGTGACGTTGTTGAGGTTGTTTTGGCTGGCACCTGTGAGCTTGATGGAGCCGCGGCGTGGCTTGCGGCGCTCTTGCGGCACGGGGACGCACTTGGTGCCGCGCAGGTATTGCCCGGTGATGGACTCCTCGCAGGCTTCGATCTCCTCTGGTGTGCCCGCGGCGACGACCTCGCCGCCGTTGACGCCGGCGCCCGGGCCGATGTCGACCACGTAGTCTGCCGCGCGTATGGTGTCCTCGTCGTGCTCGACCACGATGACGGTGTTGCCCAAGTCGCGCAGGCGCTTGAGCGTTGCGATGAGGCGCTCGTTATCGCGCTGGTGTAGGCCGATGCTCGGCTCGTCCAGGATATAGAGGACGCCCATAAGGCCAGCGCCGATCTGTGTGGCGAGGCGTATGCGCTGCGCTTCCCCGCCGGAAAGCGTACCCGTCGCGCGGTCGAGCGACAGGTAGTCGAGCCCCACGTTGACCATGAAGCGCAGGCGCTCGCAGACTTCCTTGACGATGGGCGCGCCGATGAGCTGCTGGGTGGGGGTGAGCTCGATGCTGCTGAAGAACTCCAAAGCCTCTGCTGCGGAGAGCTGGCAGGCCTCGTAGATGCTCTTGCCGTTGATGGTGACGGCGAGGATCTCCGGCTTGAGGCGCGCGCCATGGCACGAGCCGCAAGGGGAAATCGACATGTACTCCTCGAGACGCTCCTTCTGGCGGTCGCTCTCGCTTTCCTGGTACTTCTCCTGGATGGCCTCGAGCACGCCGCCCCATTTGATGTACCAATAGGTATTGCGCCCGTCGCGCGTGAGGTAGTCGACGCGGACGTCCTCATCCCCCAAGCCGTAGAGCAAGGCGTCGCGCACGGCGGCAGGGAGGTCCTCCCAGGGGGTGTCGAGGCTGCCCTGGCCCATGTGCTTGATGACGGCTGCATATACCTGCGGGTAGTAGTTGCTGGTGGGTGAGAACGCGGCGATTGCTCCCTCTGCCACCGAGAGCGTGCGGTCTGCTACGACGAGGTCCGGGTCGACGCCTTGGACGAAGCCCAGGCCCAAGCACTCCGGGCAAGCGCCGTAGGGAGCGTTGAAGGAGAAGTCGCGCGGCTCTATCTCTTGGAGCTGGTAGTCGTGCTCCGGGCAGGAAAGCGACAGGCTGAAGGTGTATTCTCCCGCAACGCCCTTTGCCGCCAGCGCACCGCTCGAGCGGCCGGACTCGCTGGCGTCCTCGCGGCCGGAGTCCATCACCTTGACGAGTACGATGCCGTTGGCGAGGGTGGTTGCCGTCTCGATGGACTCTGCCAGACGGCTCTGACCGCCTTCTTTGACCTTGATGCGGTCGACCACGACCTCGATGGTGTGCTTGATCTTCTTGTTGAGCTTGAGCTCGTCTGTTAGCGTGGCGACCTCTCCGTCGATGCGCACGCGGCTGAAGCCCTCTTTGAGGAGGTCTTTGAAAAGCGAGGCGAACTCGCCCTTGCGGCCCTTGACCATGGGCGCCATCACCATGATGCGCTCTCCCATGGCCATGCCCATGATCTTGTCTGTGACTTGGTCGACGGTCTGCTGCTCGATCACCCTGCCGCATTGCGGGCAGTGCGGCGTGCCCACGCGCGCGTAGAGCAGGCGCAGGTAGTCGTATATCTCCGTCACGGTGGCGACGGTCGAGCGCGGGTTCTTGTTGGTGGTCTTCTGGTCGATGGAGATGGCGGGGGACAGGCCGTCGATGCTGTCGAGGTCCGGCTTCTCCATCTGGCCTAAGAACTGCCTGGCGTAGCTCGAGAGGCTCTCTACGTAGCGGCGCTGGCCCTCTGCGTAGATGGTGTCGAAGGCAAGGGAGCTCTTGCCGCTGCCGGACAGGCCCGCGAGCACGACAAGCTTGTCGCGCGGTATCTCGAGGCTGATGTTCTTGAGGTTATGCTGACGCGCGCCCTTTATGACGATGTTTTCTGATGCCAAGGGCTTCTCCTTGATGGTTGGCTGGCTGTTGTGCATATAGGATGATAGCGCTCATGGTAACAAACAGATGTTCGGATTGCAAGAGGGAAATCTGCGCTCCGTGTGCGGCTGGGTGGTTTTCTACCCTCGCTTCGAGCCTTGGCGGCCCATGCCCCCCTTGTGCCCGCTGGCCTTGTTGGGCCCCATGCCCTTTTGGTTGAAGCCGCCCTTCTTGGATTGGCCTTTCATACCGGCGGCTTTGGCGTCTCCCTTGCGCGCCCTGCCGCCTTCGGCCCAGGCGTTGCGGGCCTGCCTGTCCTTGCCGTGGGCTTGTCCACCCCTGCCGCCGCCCTGGCCGCTTCTGGTGCTGCGTTTGCCAGCACTACGCTCGCCGCTCTGTTTGTCGCTGCTCCCGTCGCCCTTGCGGTGCGTATTGCCGCTGCGGCTGTCCTTGCGCTTGCCGCCCTTGTCCGCATGGCCCTTGCCGCCTGCCCTCACCAGGCACTCAGGCCCGTTGCCGATGAGGTCCTCGCGGCCGGCGGCCTTGAGTGCCTCGATTACCAGGTGGCGGTTCTTGGGGTTACGGTACTGGATGAGCGCGCGCTGCATGGCCTTCTCGTGCGGGGTGCGCGGACAGTAGACCTCCCTCATCGTGCGCGGGTCGACGCCCGTGTAGTAGATGCAGGTCGAAATCGTGGAGGGCGTGGGGTAGAAGTCCTGCACTTGCTCGGGGTTGAAGCCCATGTCGCGGCAGAACTCCGCTAGCTCGACCGCCTCTTTGAGCGTGCTTCCCGGGTGGCTCGACATCAGGTAGGGGACGACGAACTGCTTGAGCCCGAGCTCCTCGTTGGCTTGGTTGAAGCGGCGCACGTACTCCTGATAGACGCTGTTCTCCGGCTTGCCCATCACGCGCAGGACCTCGTCGCTCACGTGCTCCGGCGCGAGGCGCAGCTGGCCGGAGACATGGTATTGGGCGAGCTCCTTGATGTAGTCATTGGCATGCTTGTCGAGTAAGGTGTAGTCGAAGCGAATGCCGCTGCGCACGAACACCTTCTTGACGCCGGGCAGGGCGCGCAGCTTGCGCAGCAAGGCGATGTAATCGCTATGGTCGACCTGCAGGCTGCGACAGGGTTTGGGTGCGAGGCAGCGCTTCCCTATGCAGGCGCCCTTGGTGTTCTGCTTGGGGCAGGCCGGCTTGCGAAAATCCGCCGTGGGACCGCCTACGTCGTGGATATAGCCTTTGAAGTCCGGGTCCTCGATGATCTTTTGGGCCTCGGCCAGGATGCTCTCGTGGCTGCGGCTTTGGATGATGCGCCCTTGATGGAACGCGAGGCTGCAGAACGCGCATTCTCCGATGCACCCGCGGTTGGAGGTGATCGAGAACTTGACCTCGTTGATGGCGGGGACGCCGCCTGCCGCCTGGTAGGAGGGATGGTAGGCGCGCTCGTAGGGCAGGTTGTAGACGGCGTCCATCTCCTGCGTGGTGAGCGGCTCGCTCGCGGGGTTCTGCACGACGTAGATGCCGTCGTCCTCGTAAGGCTCGACTAAGGTCTTGCCGCTAAAGGGATCGAGGTTCATGTACTGCACCCTGAAGCTCTTGGCGTACTCGATCCTGTCCGTGCAAAGCTGCTCCCAGCTGGGCAGGACCTTGTGGTCGGCCAGGCCTATAAGTTCCTTGGTGCGGTAGGCAGTGCCCGCTATCCAGGTGATCTGGTCGATAGTGAGCCCGCTGTCGAGCGCCTCGGCTACTTGGACGATGGAGTGCTCTCCCATGCCGTAGCTGATCATGTTCGCGCCGCTGTCGAGCAGGATGGAGCGCTTGAGCTTATCGGCCCAGTAGTCGTAGTGGGCAAGGCGACGCAGGCTCGCTTCGACGCCTCCCAGGATGATGGGGGTGTGCTTGTAGGTGCGGCGCACGAGGTTGCTGTAGGCCACGGTCGCATGATCGGGGCGCAGACCCATCTGCCCGCCGGGCGAGTAGAAGTCCTTGTTGCGGTGCTTCTTGGCGACGGTGTAGTGACATACCATCGAGTCCATGTTGCCGCCGCTCACCAAGAAGGCCAAGCGCGGCTCGCCAAAAACGTCGATGCTCTTCGGGTCGTGCCAGTCGGGTTGGGCGATGATGCCCACCTTGAAGCCCTTGGCCTCGAGCAGGCGCGTGATGATGGCCACGCCAAATGAGGGATGGTCGACGTAGGCGTCGCCGCATATGTACACGAAGTCGCACTGCTGCCAGCCGCGCTCGAACATCTCTTCGCGCGATATGGGGAGAAAAGCCATGTGTGACTCCAGAGGTTGCGGGTTCGAGGTCGAGAGGTTGCAAGTGCTATGTGCAACCGCCCCAGTGCATCTGACGGCTGCCGTGGCGCGGCGCGTGCAGACGAGCTGGGGCGGGGCTAGGCGCTGTGGGATGCGCTAGACGTAGAAGAGCATGTCGTTGTAGGTCGGGAAGGGCCAGTAGTCCTTGGCGACCACGAGCTCCATGCTGTCTGCGGCGGCGCGTAGCTCGTGCATGGCGGGGAGCACCTTGTCGCGGTAGGCAATCGCCTGGTTGGCGTCGCCTTGGACCTCGCTTGCCTCCTGGCGGGCGTTCTTGAGGGCCTCGATGCCGTCGCTGATGGCATCTGCGCCGGCAGAGAGCTTCTCGAGCAGCTCGGTCTCTGCTTTGAGGGACAGCGCGCTGCTCACAGATGCCTTGGTGGCAGCGGTGCTTGCG
>CAVCDT010000066.1:9985-12254 GCA_963600995.1 Akkermansia muciniphila
CTGTAGGCGAGCACGGCGGGCAGGATCTGCTGGCTTGCCATGTCGAGCATGGTGAGTGCCTCGATGTTGAGCATCTTGGCGTAGATGCCCAGTTTGACGTCGTAGCGGGCGCGCGTCTCGGCCTCGGTCATGACGCCGAACTCCTCGAACAGCGCGATGTTGTCAGGCGCGATGTAGGCGCCCATGGCATCCGGTGTGGTCTTGTTGTTGGCAAGCCCGCGCGCGGCGGCCTCTTCCTCCCATTCCGCGCTGTAGCCGTTGCCGTTGAAGACGATGCGGTCGTGCTCCTTGAAGACGCGCTTGCAGATGTCGAGTGCTGCGGCCTCGACGTCGTCTGCGGCCTCCAGGACCTCTGCGTACTCCTTGAAGGACTTGGCCACTGCCGTGTTGATGACGGTGTTGCAGCTCGAGAGGTTGACGCTGGAGCCCGGCATGCGGAACTCGAAGCGGTTGCCCGTGAACGCGAAGGGGCTCGTGCGGTTGCGGTCGGTCGTGTCTTGAGCCAGATGCGGCAAGACGTCGCTTCCCAGGTCCATCAGGACCTCGCCGCAGGCCTCGAGGCTGTCGCCGTTGATGATGGCCTGGCGCACGCTTTCGAGCTCATCGCCCAAGAAGATCGAGACGATGGCGGGAGGTGCCTCGTTGGCGCCTAGGCGCAAGTCGTTGCCCGCTGTGGCCACCGTCGCGCGTAGGAGCTGCTGGTAATCGTCGACGGCTTGGATGACGGCTGCCAAGGTGAGCAGGAAGATCGTGTTGTGCGCGGGGTCCTTGCCCGGGGCGAGCAGGTTCATGTCCGGCGTGGCCAGCGACCAGTTGTTGTGCTTGCCGCTGCCGTTGACGCCCTCGAAGGGCTTCTCGCGGATGAGGCAGTACAGCCCGTGATGCGGGGCGCATTTGCGCAGAACCTCCATGGTGAGGAGGTTGTTGTCGATGGCGGTGGTGCTGCGGGCGAAGATCGGCGCGATCTCATGCTGCGCGGGAGCGACCTCGTTGTGCTTGGTGCGCGCGTCGATGCCCAGCTTCCAGAGCTCCGTATCGACTTCCTTCATGTAGTCGGACACCGTCTCGCGCACGGCCCCGAAGTAGTGCTCGTCGAGCTCTTGGCCCTTGGCCGGTGCCGCGCCAAAGAGCGTGCGGCCGATGAGCACGAGGTCCGGGCGCTTGGCGTAGTCCTCGAGCTTGATGAGGAAGTACTCCTGCTCGGCGCCTACGGTAGTGACGACCTGCGGGATGTCCTCGATGCCGAAGCAGGCGAGCGCGCGCTTGGCCTGGTCGCTGATGGCCTTCATCGAGCGCAACAGCGGCGTCTTCTTGTCGAGTGCCTCGCCGGTGTAGGAGATGAAGACCGTGGGGATGCAGAGCACCTCGTCTTTGATGAAGGCGTAGCTCGTGGGGTCCCAAGCCGTGTAGCCGCGCGCCGACGCCGTCTGGCGCAGGCCGCCGCTGGGGAAGGATGATGCGTCCGGCTCGCCCTGGATGAGCTCCTTGCCGCTAAAGGCCGTGATGGCCGTGCCGTCGCCCACCGGGCTGATGAAGGCGTCGTGCTTCTCCGATGTACCGCCGGTGAGTGGCTGGAACCAGTGCGTGAAATGCGTGCAGCCGTTCTCGACCGCCCACTCCTTCATCGCATGCGCGACGGTGTTGGCGAGGTCGTCATCGAGGGGGCTTCCCTCCGCGATCGTTTGATGGAGGCTCTTGTAGACGGGCTTGGGCAGGCGTTCCTTCATGACCTTGTCGTTGAAGACCAAACTGCCGTAGACCTTGGAGATGTTGGTTGCCATATGGCGCGCTCCCTCGCAGACTCGTTGCGTGAATTCCTAGGGCGCATTATGACGCATGAGCGCAAGTCTTTGGGCCGGAAAGGGCACGCTGACAGGCCGCTGATCAGAGGGCGGCCGCGCAGGCAGGCCTTGTGCTCAAAGGGCGGACGCGCAGTCGGTCCTCCGCTCAGACTCGGCACCCGATCACGCTCGAAGCGCCTGCGCGCTTTCGCGTCAAAGAGCGATGCGCAGCTGGCGCTGCGCCAAGATACGTCGCGGCTAACGCCGCGACCGGGCGAGCTAGCGGGCTTCGCCCGCGTACACTCGCCCCTACGCGCACCTGCAACGGCGTTTTCCTTGCAAGTCGGCGTGAGCGTTGCCCTTTGCCTGGGCCTTGTAACGACATTGAGGCACCGGGCGGTTTCGAGGATTGTGACGGTGCACAACCGCGTAGGGGAGAGCGACGCGTGCAAGCGCAGCGCCGCACGCAGCTCTCCCGGTAGGTTGCA
>CAVCDT010000067.1:0-12103 GCA_963600995.1 Akkermansia muciniphila
GTCACAGGTGGCTTGCGCCTGGTCTCCGGCGGTACGGACAACCATCTGTGCCTGGTCGACCTGACCCCTGCGGGCGTCACGGGCAAGGAGGCGGAGGCCATCCTTGACGGTGTGGGCATCACCTGCAACAAGAACACTATCCCCAACGAGAAGCTGTCTCCCTTCGTCACAAGCGGCATCCGCGTCGGTACCGCTGCCATGACCACGCGCGGCTTCGACGCCTTCGAGGCACGCCAGGTAGGCGAGCTTATCGCCAAGGCCGTTTTCAACCGAGACAATCCGGAGGTGCTCGCCGATGTGCGCAAGCAGGTGAGCCAGATGCTCGAGGCACATCCCTTGTATCCTGGCCTCGAGTACTAGCGTACGGAGTATCGCCTGCATAAATGCCAAGCGGTACATGGGGGCTGGGGATTTCCCGGCCCCTTTTTACTTCGAGGGGCGCCGTGCGGCGCATCTCGCAAAGCGCAAAGGAGCTCATCATGGACAACCATGTCCGCCCAACTTGGGATGAATATTTCATGGCTATCGTCAACGACGTCGCGACGCGTTCCACATGCTGCCGTCGCAAGGTCGGCGCCATCCTCGTCAAGGACAAGCGCGTCATCGCCACCGGTTACAACGGGGGGCCTACGGGGCTTGCCCATTGCCTCGACATCGGCTGCCTGCGCCAGAAGCTCAACATCCCGTCCGGGCAGCAACATGAGCTGTGCCGCGGTGTCCATGCCGAGCAAAACGCCATCATCCAGGCTGCTCGCTACGGCGTGCATACAGACGGCAGCGTCCTCTACTGCACGACGCAGCCCTGCGCACAGTGCACGAAGATGCTCCTCAACGCAGGCGTCAAGGAGATCGTCTTCGCAGAGGGCTATCCAGACGGCCTTGCGCTCGACTTACTCGAGGAGTCCGGTATCGCCTTCAGGAAGATCAAGCTCTAGGGAGGTCTGCCGGTATATCAGTTGCGGCGGCAAGCGCATCGTCACGGTGGCTAGTTTTCGAGTGCCCTGCGGCTTGCATCGGGGCTTCGTCTGGTTGGCGCATGTCCTCTTTTCGAGTCGCGCATCCGGCGCATGATACGCGCAGGTAGCCGGGGTATTGCCGCACCCCACCCGGGCGGGGTTACACAGCGGGGCTATAGCAACCGTTTAACGCAAAATAATGCCCTCTTTCACAGATTTGACAGGGTGTTTGCGTCCGATACGTTATTATCCCTAAGGCTTATAAGCGACTTCAGGTTCATGCGTGAAAAGGGAGGTTCATGGCTGCAGCGATCATCGTCGGCGTCCTTGTCGGGCTCATCGGCTTTGCGCCCTATCCGCTTGTCGTGGGTAAGACGCGTAAGATGCCCCAGCAAGACGGCGTCGGGTACCTTAAGTGGCTGCTGCTCACCTTCATCGTCTCGTTTGCGATCCTCGTCGTCGCGTTGGTTATCGCCTCAAAGGTCGCCCATAGCGTGGCGCTACCCTTCACATGTGCGATGATTCTGACTTTCGTTGTGGTAGTGATCGTCTACGGCTTGGTAAGCCGTAAGCAAAGGTAAGTAGGAGGGGAAACTGGGTATGAACATTTCCGGTAATCCGTTGGAGGATATCGTCGAGCCTATCGCGGAGCTTCAGGCATCCTTCGACACCACCACCGTCTTCCAGATCGGCGGCTGGAGCATCAGCCAGTACACCGTCTGGATGTTCGTCAGCATCCTGGTTGTCTTGATCGGTGTCCTCGCTGGCGCCCGCAAGGTCACCATGATGCCCCATGGCAGGCTCGCCGGTTTGGTCGAATATGGCTACGATGCCGTCGGCCGCAACATGGGCGCTGGCGCTGCCGGCGAGAACTGGAAGAAGCACATGCCCTTCTTGGCGACGCTCTTCTTCTTCATCCTCGTCTCCAACGTCTTGGGCCTCGTTCCCGGTTTCAAGACCTGTACGGGTACCTTGGGCTGCACCTGGGCGCTTGCTGCTATCTCCTTCGTCTACTTCAACTTCTACGGCTTCAAGGCCAAGGGCGGCCTGGGCTATATCAAGTCCATCGCACCGCACGGCCTTCCCGCGCCGATGGTCCCCATCATCTGGTTCTTCGAGTTCGTCTCCCTGGTCATCCGCCTGCTCACCCTCGCCGTCCGACTCTACGGCAACATGTTCGCAGGCCACATGGTCTTGGGCATCTTCGCGATTCTGTGCCAGGTCTTCGTCCTCAACGCCACCCAGGTCGTCGCCACAAGCTTCGCTTCCGCGCTCGGCATGGGCATCGTCGCTTTGATCTGGTTCCTTTTCCTGGTCGCTATGTACTGCCTCGAGTGCCTTGTCGCATTCCTCCAGGCATACGTCTTCTCCATTCTGTCTGCCGTCTACATCGGCCTGGCAGAAGGCGAGCACTAGAATCACGGGCCTGGCGGATGCCCTTAAAAGACGCGTCTGCATATCGGTTCTTATACCGAGTGAGGTACTCGGTTGAGGATATATAGGTAGAGGTTTCAGGGATAGGCCCTGCAAACCAAGAGTTTCAGGGACCCCCCTGACAGAACAAGGAGGAAAAAGTGGAAACCACTATCGTTCTCGCTGCCCTTAAGGTTGTCGGCTACGGTCTTGGCACCATCGGCCCAGGCATCGGTCTTGGTCTTTGCGGCTATGGCCTGTGCGTCGGCTCTGCCCGTCAGCCCGAGATTGCCGGCAAGCTCTTCACCAACGCCCTGATCTTCGGCGCTCTGGCCGAGGCCCTGGCCCTCATCGGCCTGGTTGCGGCATTCATCTTCTAATCAGCTTGAGAAGACGTACGTACATTCAACTAGCTGTAAAGGAAGGTGAACACGTGAAATCAGGATTCAAGAAGGCGCTGCGCCGTTTCGGGGCAGCTGCTGGTTGCGCTGCAGCGCTTGCCTGCGCCATGCCCGCCATGGCCCTGGCAGAAGAAAGCGCCGGCGGCATCACTGCCATCCTGCCTGATCTGAACGAGTTCATCCCGATGGTCGTCGCGTTTTTGATCGTCGCTGTTGTCCTGGGCAAGTTCGGCTGGCCCGTCTTGGAGAACATCATCGACAAGCGCGAGTCCTCCATCAAGGAAGCTCTCGAGAAGTCCGAGGAGGCCCGCATCGAGTCCGAGCGCGTCCTCGAGGAGTATCGCGAGCAGCTCGCACAGGCTCGTCAGGAGTCCATCGCCATCCTCGCAGAGGCGAAGCAGTCCGGTGAGGCTGTCCGCGCCGACATCGTCGCCAAGGCGCAGACCGAGGCCGACGATATTGTCGCCAAGGCCCGCCAGTCCATCGAGACCGAGAAGAACGCTGCTATTGCAGAGCTTCAAAGCTCCGTCGCCGACCTCACCGTGGCCGTTGTGGCCAAGGTCGTCGGCGAGGATTTCTCTGACGCCGAGCACCGCAAGCTAATCGAGAACAGCATTGCAAAGGCAGGTAACCTCGATGCCTAAGGACCGCATGCTCATCAAGCGTGAAGTCACGACTTACGCAGAGGTGCTTTTGAACGCCACCAAGGAGACCGGCAATGTCCTCGAGGCCGCAGCCGAGCTCAAAGACGTTCAGGACATCATCTTGACTCATCCTAACCTCCGTGAGGCCCTCAACGAGGACACCTTCACCAAGGAGGCGCGCGCCACTGTTATCAACGAGGTCTTCAAGGGTTTCAACCCTGCGGTCCTCCAGGTACTTGACGTCATGGTCGAGCGTCGTGAGATTGGCTTGCTGCATCGCGTCGTCGGGGAGTTCGAAGTTCTCGCAGAGGACGAGCTGAACGTTGTCATCCTCGACGTGACCACTGTCGTGGAGCTCGATGATGCGCTGCGTCAGACTATTAAGAGTAAGTACGCCGCCCAGTTCGGCAAGGACGTCATGCTCCGCGAGCATGTCGATCCTTCCATCATCGGCGGTATCGTGTTGGGTGCCCGCGGTAAACGTATCGACGCCAGTGTTTCGGCACAGCTCGAGAAAGTCCGCGTCGCACTCTCGTCTGTGAAGACCGGAGGTGAAAGGTAAATGGCGGAAATCACCGCTAGCGCGATCGACGAGGTCCTGCGTGCACAGCTCGCAAACCTCAAGACCAGCGTCGAGTCCCGTGAGACCGGTACTGTCATCCAGATCGGTGACGGTATTGCTCGCGTGGACGGCCTCAAGGGCGCTATGGCAGGCGAGCTGTTGGAGTTCATCTCCTCCGATGGCAAGACTGTCTACGGCCTCGCTCAGAACCTTGAGGAGGATGAGGTCGGCGCCGTTTTGCTGGGCGACGTCACCTTGATTAAGGAAAACGACACGGTTCATACCACGGGCCGCATCGTCGAGGTTCCGTCCGGCAAGGCTATGCTCGGCCGCGTCGTTAACCCCTTGGGTATGCCTATCGACGGCAAGGGACCCATCGAGGCTGAGGGTTATCGCCCCGTCGAGTTCCGCGCTCCTGGCGTTATGGAGCGTCAGCCTGTCCACGAGCCCGTCCAGACCGGTCTCATCGCAATCGATGCGATGATCCCCATCGGACGCGGTCAGCGCGAGCTGATCATCGGCGACCGTCAGACCGGTAAGACCGCCATCGGCGTCGACACCATCATCAACCAAAAGGGCAAGGGCATGATCTGCGTCTATGTCGCGATCGGCCAGAAAGCCTCCACGGTTGCCGGTGTCGTCGAGGCCTTGGCAAAGCACGGCGCGCTCGAGTACACCATCGTTGTCGTCGCCTCTGCATCGGATTCAGCTCCTCTGCAGTACATCGCCCCTATGGCCGGCGCTGCAATGGGCGAGTTCTTCATGTACAACGGCGAGGACGGCAAGCCCGCTAACGAGAACAACCCCGGCCGCAACGTCTTGTGCGTCTACGACGATCTCTCCAAGCAGGCCGTCGCCTACCGCCAGATGTCTCTGACCCTGCGTCGCCCGCCGGGACGCGAAGCTTACCCCGGCGACGTCTTCTACCTGCACTCCCGTCTGCTGGAGCGCGCAGTCAAGCTCTCCGATGCAAACGGTGCTGGTTCCCTTACCGCCCTGCCCATCATCGAGACCCAGGGTGGCGACGTCTCCGCTTACATTCCGACCAACGTCATCTCCATTACCGACGGCCAGATCTTCCTGCAGAGCGACTTGTTCCTGCAGGGCCAGCGTCCCGCTGTCAACGTTGGTATCTCGGTTTCCCGCGTTGGCGGTTCCGCTCAGATCAAGGCTATGAAGTCTGTCGCAGGTACGCTTCGCCTGGATCTGGCCTCCTACCGCGAGCTTCAGGCCTTCACTGCCTTCGGCTCCGATATGGACAAGGCCACCCAGCAGCAGCTCGACCGCGGCGCTCGCATGACCGAGCTTTTGAAGCAGGGCCGTTACGCCGCAATGAACGTCGAGGACCAGGTTGTCTCCATCTGCGCAGGCAACATGGGCTTCTTGGATGCCATTCCCGTTTCTTGCGTCGTCCGCTTTCGCGAGGAGCTCATCGAGTACATGCATGCCAACAAGGCAGATGTCCTCAAGAGCATCGCCTCCAAGGGCAAGCTCGACGATGACCTTAAGGAAGCAGTCAAGGAAGCGATTGCGGCTTTCGCAGCTAATTTCGCTGTCGAGGAGTAGGGGATAATCTATGGCCAGTCTCCGCGATATAAAGAAGCGCATCGTCTCGGTGCAGAGCACCAAGCAGATCACGCGCACAATGGAGATGGTTGCCACTGCCAAGATTCGCCACGCTACCGCGAGAATCGAGCAGGCCACGCCTTATGCCGAGGCCATGAACAAGATCCTCGCCGGTCTGGCTAAGAATTCCGGCAGCATCGATCATCCTCTTCTTAAAGAGCATGATGCAAAGAAGAACTGCCTTGCCGTTGTCGTCGTTTCCGACCGCGGCTTGGCAGGTGGCTTCAACAGCAGCGTTTTGCGCGCGGCAGAGAAGTACGTCAACGACAACAAGGTCGCCGGCATCAAGACCAAGGTCGTCGTCTGTGGCAAGAAGGGCATCGGCTACTTCAGCTACCGTCAGATCGAGCCCGTCTTGAGCTATCGCGACATGTCTGCGGATCCGACTCTCGGCCAGGCCCGCGAGATCTCCAGCTTCGCAAGGGCTGGTTTTCTCAACGAGGACTTCGACGAGGTCGTCGTCTTCTACAATCATGCGCGCAATGCCGCCGACCAAGACCTGCGCGAGGAGGTCGTCTTGCCCATATCGGCAGACGCCCTGTCCCAAGCTGCCGTCGACGAGCAGGAAGGCCAGATCCAGGCGAGCCCTGAGTTCGAGCCCTCCGCCGAGGCTGTTTTGGACAGCTTGCTCCCGGCTTACGTCGAGACCGCTATCTACCATGCGCTCATCGACTCTGCTGCCGCAGAGCAAGGCGCCCGCCGCAAGGCTATGAAGTCTGCGACAGACAACGCCACTGCGATGGTTGCATCGCTCGACCTGCTGTACAACCGTATTCGCCAGAGCGCCATCACCACGGAGATCACAGAGATCGTCGGCGGTGCTGCCGCACTGGAGGATTAGTAATGAGTGAGAAGGACACTAACATGAACGTTGGACGCATCGTTCGCATCGTTGGTGCAGTTGTGGACTGCGAGTTCGCCGCTGACGCCATCCCTGCGATCTACAACGCGCTGACGGTCGAGGCTGATACGCCGATGGGCCATGTTAAGACCGTCCTCGAGGTGCAGACGCATCTCCAGGGCAACGTGGTCCGCACGGTTGCTATGAGCTCTACCGACGGCCTCCAGCGCGGTCTGGAAGTTGTCGATACCGGCAGCCCCATCAAGATGCCCGTCGGCCCCGAGACCCTCGGCCGCATCTGGAACGTCATCGGCGAGCCCGTTGACAAGAAGCCCATGCCCGAGGTTTCGGACTGGTACCCCATCCATCGCGATGCCCCCGCTTTCGAGGACCTCACCACCTCTACGGAGACCTTCGAGACCGGCATCAAGGTCATCGATCTCATCGAGCCCTACATCCTCGGTGGTAAGACGGGCCTGTTCGGCGGCGCTGGCGTCGGCAAGACCGTTTTGATTATGGAGCTCATCAACAACCTCGCACAGGAGCACGGCGGCACCTCCGTCTTCACCGGCGTCGGCGAGCGCACCCGCGAGGGCACGGACCTCTACCTCGAGATGAGCGAGTCTGGCGTTATCAACAAGACCTGCATGGTCTACGGCCAGATGAACGAGCCTCCCGGAGCCCGTCTGCGCGTCGGCCTCGCCGGCCTCACTGCAGCCGAGTACTTCCGTGACCAGGGTCAGGACGTGTTGCTCTTCATCGACAACATCTTCCGCTTCACCCAGGCCGGCTCCGAGGTCTCCGCTCTGCTCGGCCGCATGCCTTCCGCTGTAGGCTATCAGCCTACGCTGGCGACCGAGATGGGTGCTTTGCAGGAGCGCATTACCTCTACCTCCAAGGGTTCCATTACCTCCGTTCAGGCCGTCTACGTCCCCGCAGACGACTTGACCGACCCTGCTCCTGCAACCGCTTTCATCCACTTGGATGCGACCACGGTTCTCAACCGCTCCATCGCAGAGCTCGGCATCTACCCCGCCGTCGACCCGCTGGCCTCTACTAGCCGCGCGTTGGATGCCTCCGTCGTCGGCGAGGAACACTATGCAGTCGCCACGGGCGTCCAGGAGATCCTCCAGGCCTACAACGACCTTCAGGACATCATCGCCATCTTGGGTATGGACGAGCTTTCCGAGGAGCAAAAGCTCACGGTTAACCGTGCGCGCAAGGTGCAGAAGTTCCTGGGCCAGCCCTTCCATGTCGCTACCCAGTTCACGGGTATGCCCGGCAAGTACGTCAAGATCGAGGACACTATCCGTTCCTTCAAGATGATTCTTGACGGTGAGCTCGACGAGATCCCCGAGCAGGCGTTCCAGAACAAGGGCGCTATCGAGGAGGTCCTCGAGGCTGCCAAGGAACTCGCGTAGGAAGGCTTGGTCACATGGCTTTTCTGCAGTGCGAAATCGTGACTCCTGAGCGCAAGGTTTTCTCCTGCGAGGCCAGTTTCGTCGTTCTTCCCGCCGCCGAAGGCGAGATGGGCGTCCTGCCCATGCACGAGCCCGTCGTCACCACGCTCAACGCCGGTTCTGCCCGCGTTACCGTCGAGGGTGCGACAGAGCCGACTAAGTTCGTCGTCGAGGGAGGTTACGCGCAGGTCGAGGCTGACAAGGTCATCATCCTTGCCAACCATGCCATCGCGCTTACCGAGATTGACGCCGAGGCGGTCAAGGCCGACCTCGACGAGCTTCAGCTCACCTTCGACGAGCTCAAGCCGGGTGACGCATCCTATGTCTTCACGGCCGGAGAGATCGAGTGGCATAAGCTCATGCTTGCTCAGCTTTAGAGCCAAGTCTGCGCTTCAGTGTCAGATAGAGAAACAAGGGTCGCCCTATGGGCGGCCCTTTTTCGTATGCGCATAGATAGCGGTCTGGGTATTCTTCTCTTTCGTGTGTCGGCTGCACTCGCTCGAATAGGACGATTCAACAGAAGTTCTCCACGTATGTTTGCTACTATTCCTTTGCTAAATACAGAGAGGATCGATTGAATGAGTACATCTGAGGTGATCGTTGTCAACGGCGGTAATCCTATTTCGGGCACGGTTAGGATAGGCGGGGCCAAGAACTCCGCGTTAAAGCTCATGGCTGCATCGGTTATGGCAGCCGATAAGGTCCGCTTGAACAACGTGCCTCAGATATCCGATGTAGAGGTTATGTCCGAGGTCCTTCGTGTCCTTGGGGCAACAGTCCAAAACGGCGTTGACTGCGGTTTGGATATGCACACCCTCTTGATAGACACCTCGGCCGTCAACTCATATGAGACCCCTTACGAGCTCGTTGCGAAGATGAGAGCCTCTATCTCGATTCTGGGGCCTCTTGTTGCTCGTTTCGGTAAGGCTCGCGTTGCCATGCCCGGCGGCTGTCAGATCGGTGCCCGCAAGCTCGACATGCACATCACAAGCCTTGAGGCGCTCGGCGTGTGCTTTAGTACAGACCACGGCTTCATCGAGGCCTCCACGCCAAACGGCTTGAAAGGTGCGGAAGTCGTTTTGGATTTCCCCAGCGTGGGCGCCACTGAGAATCTTATGATGGCCTCTTCCAGGGCTTGCGGCACTACGGTTATACGCAACGCCGCCTGCGAGCCGGAGATTGAGGACCTCGCCAACTTCATCAACGAGATGGGTGGCAAGATCAGCGGTGCCGGTACCCCCAATATCGTCATCGAGGGCGTTAGCTCAATGTCCGGAACTGAGCACGCTACCGTGGGCGACCGTATCGAAGCGGGGACGTTCTTAGCTGCCGGCGCTCTTACCGGCGGTCCTGTGACGGTGGCCGGCGTCAATCCGGACCATCTGGCCCTTGCATTGAAGAAGCTTTCCGATATGGGTTGCGATGTCGTCTCTACGTCTGACAGCATCACGGTATCGCGAAAGGGCGATTTGATTCCCGTCGATATCCAGACGCTTCCGCATCCGGGTTTTCCCACAGATCTCCAGGCGCAGTTCATGGTACTCGATGCTGTTGCCAAGGGTAATTCCATCATCACGGAAAACGTCTTCGAGAACCGCTTCATGTTTGCATCCGAGCTCTGCCGCATGGGGGCAGAGATCAGGATCGATGGCCATCATGCTCTCATAACCGGCGTGGGCGGGTTTTCCGGTGCGCCGGTGAGCTCGACTGACCTTAGGGGCGGTGCTGCCTTGGTTATAGCTGCTTTGGTGGCAGACGGTCAGACGCGCATCGACAATATTTACCACATCGACCGCGGGTATGAGGACTATGTCGGCAAGCTCGCCTTGCTTGGTGCCGATATCGTCAGGTACTAGCCCTCTCTTGGAAGGTCGCTGCTAAACCTATGTCCAGAAGAAGCAACTCCTATGGTCTCGACCTCAGCGGTGTCGGCGGCAAGAGACTCAGCGTCGGCGGCGGGTCGCATCATCGCCCCGGCCTTTCCTTTGCGGGCAAGCCTTCGTCAGCTTTCGGCAACACCGCTCGCCAACAACGTGCGTCCAAGCAGGCAGGGGGCTCTATCTTTTCTCAAACGACGGACTCTTCGTCTGCTGGCAAGCTTGTCAAGGTCGTTATCGGCGTGGTGCTCTCTTTGGCGCTTGCTATAGGTGTAGGATACTTCGTCTATCGCCAGACCTTGCAAAACGCCATAAAGCCCGCATTGGACAGCTCTGTGAGCGCAGCGTTGGCAACCCCTGAGCAGAATGCCCCCTCTTGGTCCGTACTCGTCGAGGAGGAGTCAAGCGAGGATTCCCCAAGCTCGAACAAGATAGCGAAGCTCGCTTTCGTCTGCGCAGATACGCAAAACTCCAAGCTTTCCTTTGTATGGGTCCCTCGCGAGCTGCGCGCTTATGTTGCTGGCTACGGATACATGTCGTTGGAAGAGTCTTTCGAAATGGGCGAGCTCGACGCCTTTGTCTCAACTTGCACCGAGCTTTCCGGGCTCACCTTCGAGCATGTCCTTCTCACAACGCAAGATGCCGTCGCTTCTATGTGCTCTTCGCTGAGTGTTCAAAACAGCCTCGACACGAACGCCCTCAGCGTTGCATTCGCAAAGAAGCTTCTGACTTCGACTTCCGACCAAATGTCCTCGCTCCTCAAATCGGTCGAGTCTTGCGTGTCGAGTGATATGGACAGCTCTGCCTTCTCGTCTTATATCGAGGAGCTCAAGGGCGACGACATCGAGGAGAGCATCTTCAGCGAGGATATACCTCTTGAGAGCCTGACCACGGAGGAAGGCTATTCGCAGCTCAAGTCTGACGAATGGGCTACCATGCGTACTCGCGTAAATAGCGGGCTCGATCCTGTTGCCGGCAAGGCGGAGCTCTCCAACAGCGCCTCGATCCGCAAGAGCACTTCGGTTACCGTCTGGAATGGTGTGGGGGTTTCCGGCATTGCAGGCGATTGCGCAGACTTCATAAAGAAAAAGGGTTGGAAGCTTGAGAGTTCCGGTAATGCGCAGAGCTTCGTTTATCCCGAGACCCTCATCGTCTACAACTACGATTCGAAGAAGAAGGTCGCAGAGCTCCTCGCATCGGACCTCGGTCAGGGCCGTGTGGTTGCAAGTGCTGCTCGATATAGCTTCGAAGGCGATGTGCTCGTGGTCATAGGGAAGGACTACAAACCTTTCTAAGAGGGGATGGAGTCAGGGTTTCCTTATCTTTCTCGCTTTCGGTTCACAGGGGTGGCGCTCTGTATGAGAGGGAATACGAGCTAGATTTATCTCTGCTTCGGGGGTGCGACCATTTAAGGCTTGCTTGCATGCCTCATCGTAGGCGGATATCCATACCCTGTCGATGATGAGGCCGCTTCTCCAGGATCCCAGGCGCATAGCCCGCCTTTGAGCGGCGCGTAAATAAAGGCGGGTATTGGAGCATGTCCGAGTATAGGTGTGCAGCAGTTTGATTTAGTACGATTCTGGCCACAGCGTGTCGTGCAAGTAAGTCTTTATACGAGCCTTGTCTGACTTCTTAGTGGTGGGCCAGCCAAGCTCTCCACCGTCTGGCACGTAGCCTTCCTCGGTTTGCTGGATAGTGGTTTCAAGCTCTGTGGTCTTGGAGTTCAAACCGCCAAAATCCTGCAATATGACGAAACTGTACTCGAAGCATTCGTCGCCGTCTTCATTGACAACGGGGTCGATGTCGATTTCGATCGTACCGCCTCCAAGAGCCATGGATATTTCTATGAGCTTCGAAACCGAATAGCTCGAGTAGCCATTTTCGATGCGCGATATCTCACTTTGGCTAGAGTCTATGAGAGCCGCCAGGTCGAATTGCGTGAGGTTGCGTGTTTCGCGCGCCTGTTTGATAACGCGCCCAAGAGCCACGAGGCGCGCGTCACGCCCTTTGAGGTCCTCGTTTGGCTCTTGAATGTTTTCGTTGATATTTTCCATGGGCGCGACTATAGGCATATCAGTTCCGTCTCTATGCCTAATATCGTATATATTCACGATTTTTCAGAATTTGCGGAAGAAAATACATCTGATTTCTTTCGTTGTCTTCTCAAAGCGCGGCGAGTGAGGTGAGTGGAGCAGAGACAATTAGCAGCGGTCCAGGCAGGCTCGCAGGTTCCTCGCGCCCGCTCGAATCCGGTGCCGCGAGCGCCTACCCATCCGTCATCCTGAGCGGAGCGCCGAAAGGCGCGGAGTCGAAGGATCTTGAT
>CAVCDT010000068.1:0-12066 GCA_963600995.1 Akkermansia muciniphila
CACCATGGCGAGCGCGATGCCCAGGCGCTGCTTCATGCCCAGCGAGAAGCTGCGCGCCTCCTTGGACCCGGTGTTGGCCAAGCCCACGAGCTCGAGCAGATGGGAGCAGTGCACCTTGGCATCGGGCACCCCAAGTGCGCGCGCCTTGTAGAGCAGGTTGTTCATGGCGCTTTGGCGGCCCAGCAGGCCCGGGGACTCGATAAGCGCGTCGACGCCCATCGCCTTCTGCTTGGCGCCCGGCGCGCAGCCCAAAACCTCGAGACTGCCCGCGCTGGGCTCTATGAGACCGCAGATGAGCTTCATAGCCGTGGACTTGCCGGCGCCGTTGCGGCCCACGAAACCGTAGATGTCGCCTTTGAAGACCTCCATGTCCAGGTTGTCGACGACGTTCTTGCCGCCGTAGGTCTTAGTGAGGCCGCGTGCGCTGATCGCCACGCGCGTGCCCTGATCTCCCATAATGCCCCCTTATACAGGCAACCTTACCTGCGTACCCCAAGCCCCCAAAACAACTGCAAAGCAGCCGCAAGCAGCAAGGAGCCGGGTGGTTTCCAAGAACAAAAAACAGCTAAGGACTATCGCACATGCGCAGCTCGGGCGCAATATTGCCGCTGCACAAAGCGCCGCTGTAGGGCCGCAAAGCCAGCGCGTCGCGGCAGCGGCGCGCGCCGGCCAAAGCGTCAATCCATCAGCAGCATAATCGGCACCGCAAACCCCTGCAGGCCGCACGAAGACGGCAAAGCACTTGTCGCCTTAAGTTCCTTAATAGTACCATCAGCAAATCCAGCTTCCCGCTGGTCAGCACGTCCTTTATCAAGCAAGCAGATAAACAAGCGCAAGGCGACCAGGTGATGAGATGAGCCCTGAAGACAGCACCAAGGCAAAACGAGCGGCAGAGCTGCGTCTGGGCACCTTGTACGGGGTCGTCGTCATCATCTTGATCGCGCTCTTCGCCGTCTTCGCCTACACCGCCACGATCACGCACACGCTCAACCAGAGCATCCTCGAAAACGCCGTGGCGGAAAGCAGCTCGCGCACAGACGCCATGTACAACGTCATGGACAAGCTGCTCACGCGCAAGAGCTTCGACGACATCAATACATCGGCCGATAAAGACACCAAGCTCTACCAAAATCTCCAAAAGCGCCTCAACGAGACGCGCGACATGAACTCGACCAGGTACTTCTACACGGCAAAGCGCTCGGCAGACGGCACGCTCATCTACCTGGTAGACGGCTTGGACAAAGACGCGGAGGACTTCCGCAACCCCGGAGACCCCATCGAAGACGAGATGGTCCCCTACCTTGAGCGCGCGCTCAACGGCGAGACCGTGTACTCGCAAGACATCATCGACACCGATTGGGGCCATATCTTCACAGCGTGCTACCCCATCCACGACAGCGACACCGGCGAGGTGATAGGCGTCCTGTGCATCGAGACGGACATGGAGGACACCTACGCCTTCATCGACGACCATCAGCGCTCGCTCACGCGCATAGGGTTCGTCGCCGCAGCGATACTCACCGCCTTGATCGTGTGCGCCTACCTGGCTCTCAGGCAAGGGCGCAGGAAGGAGCGCGAGGACCAGGAGGCAGTCCTGGAGAGCAACCGCAAGCTCGAGGAGGCGCTCGCGCGCGAGACCAAGCACACAGAGATCATATCCGCGCTGGCCACCATCTACACGACCATCTTCCAGATCGACGTCGAAGACGGCACCTACGAGATGGTGACGTCGGTAGGCCCCATGCACGGGATATCGGGCACGAAGGGCAAGCTCACATCGGATGTGGTCGAGGGGATACTCGACGCCTTCATCGGCGAGAGCATGCGCGACGACATGGCCGCCTTCCTCGACCTGAGCACCATGCAGGAGCGCCTGCGCGACGCCAACACGCTGCTGCTCGAGTACGTCGACCCGGCGGGGCGCTGGTTCCAAGGGCGCATCATCGTCAAGAAACGCAACGAGGACGGCAGCGTGTCGCAGATCCTCTATGCCGCGCGCGACTTCACCGACGAGAAGACCGTCGAGCTCGAGCTGCGCGACACGCTGCAGAAGACCGCTGTCGAGGCGCGTCGGGCGAGCCTGTCCAAGACATCGTTCCTGCGGCGCATGAGCCACGATATCCGCACGCCGCTCAACGGCATCATCGGCATGCTGCGCTTGTCGGACCGCTATGCAGACGACCCGGCCAAGCTCAAGGAGAACCGCGAGAAGATCCTGCATTCTGCCGATTACCTGCTCGACCTGGTCAACAACGTGCTCGACATCAGCAAGCTGGAAAGCGGCGCGCTCGAGCTCGAGCACAAGCCCTTCAACCTGGGCGAGATGCTGCTCAAGATCGTATCCACCGTCGAGCTCACAGCCGTGGAAAACGGCGTCAAGTTCAAGGGCGGCCGCGAGTCAAGCAAGCTCGTGCACCGCTACCTTATCGGCAGCCCCGTGCACGTCAACCGCGTGCTCATGAACCTGGCATCCAACGCCGTCAAGTACAACCGCCGCGGCGGCTACGTCAACCTCTACGCAATCGAGACCGCAAGCGACGGCGGGCACGCCACCTACCGGTTCGTCTGCGAGGACAACGGCTTGGGGATGAGCGAGGAGTTCCAGAAGCGCGCCTTCGAGCCCTTCGCGCAGGAGGGCAAGGAGACCACGACGAGCTTCAGCGGCTCTGGCCTGGGGCTTTCGATCGTCAAGGACGTGGTCGAGATCATGGGCGGCGATATCGAGCTCGAGAGCCGCGAGGGCGTGGGGACCAAGATCACCGTGACGCTGACCTTCGACATAGACAACGATGCGCGCGAGCAAGACGGCACAGCGACGCAGCCCGAGGCCATCGACCTTGCAGGCAAGCACGCGCTGCTGGTAGAGGACAACGAGCTCAACCTCGAGATCGCCCGCATGATGCTCGAGGAGGAGGGCATCGTCGTCACCCAGGCCGCCAACGGGCAAGAGGCGATGCTCGTCTTCGAGGCAAGCGAGATGGGGGCCTTCGACTACATCTTCATGGACGTCATGATGCCGGTCATGGACGGGCTCGAGGCCACGAGGCGCATCAGGGCGCTCGAGCGCGAGGACGCATCGAGCGTCAAGATCATCGCGACGACCGCCAACGCCTTCGCCGAGGACCGCCGCGCCTGCCTCGAGGCGGGGATGGACGCCCATCTGGGCAAACCCATCGACGCCAAGACGCTCAGGGAGACCTTGGCAGGGCTCGAGGGATAGCAACAAAGCGCAAGCGCCGTCCCCCGCAGATCCCGCCCTGGGCTAAGTCTGCCTTGGACTAGACCCCGCGTTGGGCTGAACCCCGCGTTGGGCTGCCTGCGTGATATGTTGTAGCAAAGACATCTCGAGGAAGGGATCGGATTTGGCTGCCGGTTTTGCGCAGCGGCCAGGGAGGGTCATCGCCGCCTTGGCCGCTTTCATATTGCTTCTGCTCGCGTTTGTCCCCCAAGCATGGGCCGGCAACGCGACGACACGCCCGTCCACAACCGGCGCCCTTGCGGTCGAAGGAAGCGCACTCGTCGACGCGCAGGGCAACGCCGTGCAGCTGCGCGGCGTCAGCACCCACGGGCTGCAGTGGTTCCCCCAATACGCAAACGCCCCGCTCTTCAATGAGATCTCATCCGATTGGGATGCCAACTTGATCCGCCTGGCTCTCTACTCGGACGACTATTGCAACGCGAGCGCCGATGACGCAGCCGCAACCATGGAGACGCTGCGCACGGGTATCGACGCGGCAGTATCGGCAGACATGTACGCGATCGTCGACTGGCATGTCCTGGAAGACGGCGACCCCAACGAGCACGCAACCCAGGCCATGGAGTTCTTTGCGCAGGTCTCATCCGACTACGCGCAAAGCCCCAACATCATCTACGAGATCTGCAACGAACCAGGCAGCGACACCACATGGGCGCAGATTCGCGAGTACGCCCAGAAGGTTATCCCCGTCATCCGAGCCAACAGCCCTGACGCCGTCATCATCGTGGGGACCCCCGACAGCGACCACGACCTCATGGCCGTCGCGCGCAACCCCCTGGGCCAGTACGGAAACATCATGTACGCCTGGCACTTCTATGCGGCAACCCATGGGCAGGACATGCGCGACGAGCTCGCCCAGGCCGTAGAGGACGGCCTTCCGGTGTTCGTCAGCGAATGCGGGCTATCCGAGGCAGACGGCACAGGCAAGGTGGACTTCAACTCGGCGGCGCAGTGGTTCGACTACCTAAACGAGCACAAGATCGGCTATGCCGTCTGGAACCTCTCCAACAAGGCGGAGACCTCCGCGCTCATTGCCTCTAACAGCAACGCGACCGATCATCTGGACGATGGCGACCTGAGCCCGGTGGGCACCTGGGTGCGCTCGCTGCTGCGAGGGCAGGAGCCGGCGGCCATCGCCGTACCCGCCGTGGACGGCAACGGCTATTTGGTCGACAAGAGCAGCGCTTGGGAGCGCATCACGGAGGGCCTCGACCTGGCCCCAGAGGCCGCATGGCGCAGCTTTGCCCTGGGCGCCCTCGCGCTGATTGCGCTTTCCCTACTGGTGGGCGCTATCATGCGCTGCCGCCCAAAGAAGGGGCGCACCTACGAGGACCTGCTGCGGTTGGGAGACGACCCCAAACCCAGCAAGGTCGACCCCAAGCGCGCCCTCGCCTGCCAGACCGCCATCTTGGCGAGCTCGTTTTTCACACTGGTGTACCTGTGCTGGCGCGCGCTCTACTCCGTGCCCTTCGAGTGGGGCTGGCTGGCGATAACCTGCAACATCCTGCTGCTCTTGGTGGAGATCTTGGGCTTCGTGGAGTCGCTGGTACATTTTCGCGACGTGGCGGGCATGCGCGCCCATCCGCTGCCCAGCTGCAAGCCCGAGGAGTACCCGGACGTCGACATCTTCATCGCCACCTACAACGAGCCCGACTACCTGCTCATCAAGACCATCAACGGCTGCAAGCACCTGGAATACCCCGATCCCTCCAAGGTGCACGTGTGGCTCTGCGACGACAACCGCCGCCCCCAGATGCGCGAGCTCGCGGAGCGCATGGGCATCGGCTACTTCGACCGCCCCGACAACGAGGGCGCCAAGGCCGGCAACCTCAACGCCGCCATGGCCCGCACGAGCGCGCCCTACGTGGTGACGCTCGACGCCGACATGATCGTGCAGCGGAACTTCCTCATGCAGACCATCCCGTACTTCATCGATTCCGAGCGCCGCAACGCCGGCCTGCCGAAGGACGAGCAGATCAAGCTCGGCCTGCTCCAGACGCCGCAGTGCTTCCACGACCCCGACGTGTTCCAGCACGGCCTCTATGCGGAGAACTGCATCCCCAACGAGCAGGACTACTTCTACCGCACGATCGAGGCGGCCAAGACCTCGAGCAACAGCGTCATCTACGGCGGCTCGAACACCGTGCTCGCCCGCGAGGCCCTGGAGGCCGCCGGCGGCTTCTACACCGGGTCCATCACGGAGGACTTCGCCACGGGCCTGCTCATCGAGTCGGCCGGCTACGTGAGCCTGGGCCTGCCCCGACCGCTCGCCTCGGGCAGCACGCCGCACACGTTTGCCGAACATATCCAGCAGCGCACGCGCTGGGGCCGCGGCGTCATCGTCACGGCGCGCAAGCTGGGCATCTTGAGGCGCCCCGGCCTGACCTTCGCCCAGAGGACGAGCTATTGGAGCTCGGTGGCGTACTGGTACTCGCCCGTCAAAAACCTCGTCTACCTGCTGTCGCCGCTGCTCTTCGCCGTGTTCGCCATCCCGGTGTTCGAGTGCAGCTGGCTTGACCTGCTGGTGTTCTGGGTGCCCATGTTCATCGCCCAGCTCGTATGCCTGCGCGTGCTGAGCCAAGGGCGGATCACCACCAGGTGGAGCGGCATCCACGAGACAGCGGTCATGCCGCACCTGCTGATACCCATCGTCAAGGAGTCGCTGGGCATCACGCTTTCGACCTTCAAGGTCACCGACAAATCGGGGCCTGCCACGCGCCGCGTGACGGATTATCGCAGCATGGCGCCCTTCATCGTGCTGGTGCTGCTCTCCGCCATCGGCATCGCGCGCGTCATTTGGCTTTTGGCGCAGGCATGGTCTTTGGGGTTGTTCGTGCTCCTCTTCTGGCTGGTGCGCAACCTCTACTTCCTGGGGATGAGCCTGTTCCTGATAAGCGGGCGCGACTCGGACGGCGAGAACGTCAAAGTCAAAGCCGGCACGCCGGCCCGCGTCACGCTGCTAGAAGGCATCGGCACGCTGAGCGGGCCTGTGCCGGGTACCGCCTACGAGGGCGTGACTGCGCAGCTGACAGAGCACAACGTGCGCCTTTGCCTCGACGATGCAGAAGAGCTGCGCCTTGGCTCGCAGGTAGAGCTCGCAGTGGAGTGCAAGCCCTACCGCGTGCAGCTCAAGGGCGTCGTCACCCAGGTCACGCTCTCGCGCAACGCAACCCAGCGCATGCACACCGTGGAGATACTGGATTACGGCGAGCACTGGGGCGAGTACCTGCAGATCCTCTACGACCGCGTGCCCACCCTGCCCCAGAAGCTGACGCGCGACCCCGGCCCGGTGCGCTACTTCTGGCGCAACCTCGCTGCGCGCCTGAGCCGCACCGCGTAGGGGATCAGCGCGCAGAGGCGCGGCGTAGGCACTGCAAAGCGCAAGACGGCGGCCCGAAGAGCCCCAATGACCGCACCCCCTTTTAAAGCAACGCCAAAACAACAGAGGCGTCATTGTCATCAGCAGAGCTTCGATGGCTGCTTGGACCTCCCGATTCCTCAGAGGGCGCCCAGCTTCTCCAAGACAGGCCTGAAGCCCTTCTCCCATCTCTCGAGGAGCGTCGCTTTCATGTGCTCCTTGGTCTCGGGCGCCACGATGGTGAAGTTGAGCATGCTAGTCGGAAGGCTGTCGACCAAGGCGAGGACGGCAGCCATGTCCAGGCGGGAGGCAAAGCGCTTGACAGCCGCATTGCAGTCGGAGTCGAGGGCAGCGCCTATATACTCGAACGGCTTGATGTGGTGCCCGTCGTCTTTCGTATAGACGGAGACGAGCGTTCCCATGGCATCCTGCGTCAACAGGTCTGGCTCGGCGAGTCGCTCCGCGTTGAGGGTCGCCGCGCGCTTGTTGAAAAACGAGTTGCCGTTGTCATAGACCGGGGCGAGTCCTGCAATCCGGCCGTTTCTGACCAAGAGACCCCAGTTACCGTTGTTGCGGTCTTTGTTGCCGATGAAGGCGTCGACGACGAACATGTCCCAGAAGCGCTCGCGCAGCGCGTCCGGGTCGTAGACCTCTCCCAGCTGAGCGATCGACTCGAGGACATCGGACAGGGTGACGTTCGAGCCGTCGGAGGGCCTGCTCGAGAAGCTACCAGCGTCGTCGGAAAGCGAGTTCCTCAGCATCTTGAACTCCATCAGCGTCATATCCGGATACGTGAAGTCCCTGCATGCGACGACGACCTTGCCATCTCTGAAGCCCAGAAGCGTCTCATGGACGGGCAGGCCCAAAAGCCCGTAGACATGCGATCCGAGGTACTCGGATATGGGGCTCGTGGTGTAGGGAGCCACTCGCCCCTTCATATTCACAGTCGTCTCGGGGTATTTGAGCATCCACGGCGCGCCCTGGTAGTCGATGCAGATCTTACGCCCGGCATTGCCGCCGTAGAAGCGGTTTACGCGCGGAGAGTTATTGAAATCGACCAGCTCGACTGCCATCTTGCCTCCTCTTTTGCTTATGTGCCCCATGTTAGCAGGCTCGCTTCCCCTCAGAAAAAGCGGAAGAGGCATTTCCTGTTTGGCAGCTCCTCGAAGGGTACAAAATGCACTCCACTTGCTCTGTTTGTCACGTTTGCCCCCAACCCTTCATATGCAGGACTAGGAGCGATCAGCCGGCAGGGCACTTACAGCTACAGAATGGCAAGGCTTGCAACGTCAACCGGGAAGACGTCGCGACAGAAGGCGAGTTAGATCAGCTCCGTCACCCCGCGACAGGGATACCAAAAGGAATAATATATTAGCTAAAATCGACAAAATAAGACGAAAAGGCTAAAATATTAGCCATGATTTCCTTTGAGCAAAAGACATCGACAGACATCGTGACCGAGGTAGCGCAACGCGTGCGTAGCAGGCGCAAGGAGACGGGGCTCACCCAAGCGCAACTCGCGCAGAAGGCAGGCATGTCGCTTGCCTCGTACAAGCGCTTCGAACAAACGGGGCTGATCGCCTTCCAATCGCTTGCCGCCATATCGATCGCCCTGCATTGCGAGGACGACTTCGACGCCCTGTTCTCCACGAAGATCTACAACTCGATCGACGACGTCATCGCCGAGAGGAAGAGGGCCGGAAAATGAGCCTCGCAGATTCTCTAGCAGCAATAGGCAGGCTCCAAGTCCTCGTGGACGGGCACGAGGTAGGAACGCTCACCGCAACACAAGATGGTCTCGCCGCCTTCCAGTATTCGAAAGAATGGCTGGATACCGGCTACTCCATCAGCCCCTTCAGCCTGCCGTTGGAAAGAAGGGTCTTCATCGCCAAACCATACCCGCTAGAAGGGCTGTTCGGCGTGTTCGACGACAGCCTCCCCGACGGTTGGGGCAGGCTGCTCGTTGACAGAATGCTCAGAGAGCATGGCATTAACCCAAACGGCATTGGATTCATCGCGCGTCTCTCGATAGTGGGCGACAGCGGTTCGGGTGCTCTTGAGTATCGCCCCATCGTGCGCGCCTTCAGCGGGCCGGCGATGAGCGATCTGGATGCAATTGCCGATGAATGTGCTGCCGTCCTCGCCTCCCAAGACGTACAGGATCTCGACGCGCTCTTCTCTATGGGCGGCTCCTCCGGCGGCGCTCGACCAAAGGTCTTCTATAAAATCGATGGGGAGGAATGGATCGTAAAGTTTCCATCCTCGATAGACCCTCCAAACATCGGCAAGAAGGAATACAAGCTCGCTATCGCAGCAACACGATGCGGTCTCGAGATGGCGGAGGCAAGGCTTCTCCCATCGTCAAGACGAGAAGGATATTTCGCAACGAAGCGCTTTGACAGGTCCCGGGAGAATGACGGCACTGTAAAGAAGACTCACATGGCTTCTGTGGCAGCTCTCCTCGAGACGTCCCATCGCATCCCAAATCTGGATTATGAAACCCTTATGCGTCTGACGCTAAGGCTAACCGACGATGCACACGAGGTCGAGCGCATGTTCCGCCTCATGGTCTTCAACGTACTCTGCGGGAACAAGGACGACCACTCCAGGAACTTCTCGTTTCTATGCGACGACCGCGGCAAATGGAGGCTTTCGCCTGCGTACGACATCACAGCATGCGCCGGCATGAACGGCGAACATGCTATGACAGTGAACGGCAAGGGGCGTGAGATCGCAGACGAGGACATGCTCGCCGTCGCGAAGGGAGCGGGGTTGCCGCTATCGAAGTCTCGGGAGATTATCGAAATCACGCGCGAGGTGCTGGCAGCACAATAATGCTGCAGGAGCAGTGACGACCGGATGGCTACGTCCTCCGCCGCGCCCACAGCAGCCAGCCCTCTCACCTTGTGATGCGCTCGAGGAGCTCGACTTTCCCGCGCACGGCTTTCACCACGGTCTCGATGCGGTGACCGGGGATATTGGGGTTCCTTCCCAGGATCTCGCCCATATGGTCGGGATAATCGGCTATCGCGTCTGCATGCGCGACATCACAAGCAATTCGCTTGCTCTCCTGCTTGCAGCATGGCGCATAATGTTGCGCTAGGAGTTTGTAAGAGGGGGACAAATGAATACCAACGAGGGAAAGCAGGGAGCTCGCTCCCTGGCTGGGCGCTGCATTGCGGGCATCGACAACCGCTGGCCGACGACAAAATACCTGAGCCTTGCCTTATATGCCGCATGGATCTTGCTCACCATGACATCCGGTTCGACGCTCGAGGCGTATGGCGGCCAGGCAGCAGGACACAACAACGCGCTGCTCTACCTGCTCTCCGGCGTGCCGCTTGCCGCGTGTCTTCTCATAGCGGGCGTTTTCCACAAGCAGGCACGCAAGGCAGTCGATAACAACCTGTTCATCATCGTCATGGGCATCCTTGCGAGCATATCCACCTTTGTTCTGGCATCGGGGATAGCGCCCGCAGACGACCTGACCGCGTTTGCAATCGCCAGCATCGGCACGGGCTTGGGAACCTCGTTTCTCTGCCTGCGCATCGGATGTATCTACGGCGACATGCCCCATGGCAACCCTTTCCTTGTAACAGCCGGCGCATGCCTGCTCTCCAACCTCATCTACTTCATGTGCGTAGGGGTCCCCGGTCCGATTAAGACCGTCATTATCTCTCTTCTGCCCTTTCTCGCCGCGCTATGCTCGTCGATTAATGCGAACGGCGCAGCCTCCCCAGAGCAAGTGGAAGAAGAGCGGATCCGCATCGCAAGCTTGTCGAGGGGGTATTTGCCAAGGCTGTTTGCCTCCGTCTTCATGATGTGCATATCTATCGGCATCATCAGGGGACTTGCGGGGCTCTGGCACTCACCAGAGAAGATCGCTTGGGAATCCGACCTCTGCATATTCATCAGCTTCGTTGCGCTGGGGATAATCGCCGTCGTCTATGCTGCCGTGCTCAGCGTGCGCAACTTCGAGATCAGCAAGATCTACTTCCCCATCATCATCGTGACTGCCTCCCTCGCCATCTTCTGCACCTTATTCGGGCAGTACATCGATACGGTCAAGAGCATCGTGATCAACACGGGCTACAACATCTTCATCGTCGTCATCTGGTGCATCTTGCAAGACGTCTCCAGCCGTACCGATGCAGGTCCAGTGCACGTTTACGGCCTAGGGCGCGGCGCCTCAGCCGCCGGCACCACCATCGGATGGTTCATCGCATTCACGGCATCAGGCCTCATGTCCAGCTACACCCAGGTGATACCAGTCGTCTTCATGGTAACCGCGCTGCTCGTCCTCGCAGCTGCAGTAACGCTGATGACCGGGGGCACGATCAGCATCGCGCTGATGCACGGATACGAGCAGACGGCCGCAGCGAGAACCAACGGCAGAGCAAGCGACCCCGCCAGAAGCGTGCAGTCGTTCTCCACGGCCTGCGCGCAGCTCGCTCAGGAGATGCACCTGACTCCCCGCGAGGAGGAGACGCTCGAGCTATTGGGGAAGGGCAGGACGATAGGATTTGTCGCAGAGGAGCTCGGCATCTCGTACAACACCGTCAAGGGCTACGCCAAAAACGTCTACGCCAAATGCGGGGTGCACAGCCGCCAAGAGCTCATCGACATCATCGAAAAACGGCTGTCTTAACGCGAATCCATGGCAACCCGCTGCCAATCAAGGCAAAAACGCAGGTCACAGCGTGCCCCACCTACATCAGGTGGGGTATTTTCGTTTTCCCACCCCCTCCTTGATTTTCACAAAACGCCCCGATACAGGGCTGCAGGCCAGCTCCCTCCCCTTCTAGGATCGCCAACTGCCAGGGCAGTCGCCCGGCATGCACGAAAGCTCCAGATCCGAATGTTGAGAGCAAGGAGGAGGAAACATGTCGGAGAAAGGAAAGAACTACATCACAGAGGAAGGTGATGGCGTTCTCAAGGTCCGCACCTGCGCTTGGTCCCCGCCGGGAGACCACCCCGTTGGCTGCGGCGTATGCCTGTACGTTAAAGATGGCAAGGTCGTCAAAGTCGAAGGCGACCCTACCCATCCCATCTCGCAGGGCCGTCTGTGCCCGAGGTGTCTGGCGCTCGACGAGGTGATGTACCACCCCGACCGCATCAAGCACCCGATGAAACGCGCCCGCGAGGACCGCGGCAAGGACAAATGGGAGGAGATCACCTGGGACGAGGCCTACGACATCCTCGAGGACAAGATCCGCGAGATCTGGGATAACTACGGCGCCGAGACGATCTTCACGCTCACCGGCACCGGCCGCGAGTCCACGCTCTACGCGCCCGTCTACGGCCCCGCCATCATGAACACCCCCAACGGCGCGAGCACCTACGCCTTCTCCGGCGAAGCCTGCTACGGCCCCCGTGCGACCATCACGAACTACCTGCTGGGCGCGGGCTACCCCGAGATGGACTACGCCCAGTACTTCCCCGACCGCTACGA
>CAVCDT010000069.1:0-11490 GCA_963600995.1 Akkermansia muciniphila
GTACTTGTTGGAATCGAGCATCTCCTTGATGGCAGGGATGTCGTAGTAGATGCCGGAAAGCACCACGCGCTTGTAGCCCTCGGTGCTCGCGGGCTGTGCCGCCAAAGCCGCGTTGAGCTCCTTGACCAGGGCCAGGTGCTCCGCCTTGTCCATGTAGTAGCCGGCGTTCACCACGTTGCTGCGATCGGCCACGCTCACGAGCGCCGGATGTGTGCCCGCCTGTTTGACGAACTCGCGCATGGCGGCGCGCCACTCGTTGTAGAGCTTGATGGCGGCGCGGATGCTGTCGTCGTCGATGATGGTTGAGAGCGCCTCGCCCACGCTGCGGCGCGTCTCCTGGTAGGAGTCGATGGCGTACTGGCGCCCTGCCTCGCCGAAGCGGTTCTGCGGCTGCGAGACGAAGATCATCGGCACCCTGGGCACGCCCACGCGAAAATTCTGGCTAAAGCCGCGCAGGGTGTCGCACAGGGCGGATACCATGAGGGCGGAGAGCTTGTCGAGCTCGTGGTTGAGCCCCATCTCCAAGGTCATCTGGCAGATAGAGCAGTAGAAGGGCGCGAAGTACTTGCGCGCCTCGTTGGCCGTGCCCATGCGCCCCCACACGCCGAAGGGAACAGCGCCGCCCGCATAGGCGAGCTCTTCCGGAATGTAGTAGGGACCCACGCCCACAACCTGCTTGCCGGCGGCGATATAGCGGTCGAGTTGGGCTGCGGGGTCTGCCGCGACGGCAGCGCAGGTGCTGATCAGCTCTTTGATGGATGCCATGTCTTACTCCCCCTTCTGGGCGTTGGCCTGCATGATCTCTACCAGGCCCTGGACGCGGGTGACGTACTGCTCCTCGCTGAAGTTGCGGGGGTCCGATTGGTCGCCGTCGAAGGTGACGACGGGGATGTTGAGGTCGCGGCTGATGCGGCGCGCCATCTCGGGCATGGTAGACGACCACATCTTGCAGGAACGGTTGATATGCACCAGGCCGCCGTCGACCTTGCCCTCCTGGCAGAGCTCCTCGCGCAGGGCGGTCGAGCGCTCGATGTTGGTGGAGTTGGGAACCGAGCAGTACTTCTCGATCATCTCGTCGAAGTTGCTGTAGCTAAACGCGAAGCTCGGACCGTAAACGCACGAGGTGATGTTGGCGCCCATGTTCTTGAGCGTGGAGTAAGTCACGCGCAGATACGGCCAGCACGCGATGCCCTCGAACATGACGCGGTACTTCTCCTCCACGTTGAAGGTGGACTGATGGCTCTTGATGAACTCCTCGCACTCCGCGTTGAAGTCCTTGAAGGCCTGCAGACTGTTCTCCTGGCCGCGCGCCATCGTGGCCACTGCCATGTGGTTGAAGAGATCGAAGCCCTTGTACGGTGCGGGCTTGTAGTTGAGGTACTTGGTGGCCTTGAGCCACTCATCGCCGATGGCGCTGGAGGTGCGGCACACCTGCTCGAACTTGCCCTCGTCCCATTTCTTGCCGGTGATCTGCTCGAGCTGCGCCACCGCGTCGCGGAACTGCTGGCCCACGTACTTGATGCGCTTGTCATCGACGTCGTACTTGTTGTTGAAGGGGATGTCGATGGTGATGACGGGAACACCCAGGGTGCGGCCCAGGTTCTCGTACCATTTGAGCATGCAGTCGCAGATGTTGTTGCAGCACAAGACGAAGTCCGGCAGGGGCATCTCGCGCTCTTCATTGGGGCATTTGGCCAAGTCCGCGTAGGCCATGTTGATGCGCGCGTAGGCGCACAGGTCGTTGGAATAGCCGAGCTCGCCCTCAGCGTGCTCGCACATGGCAAGCCCTGCGCCCTTGGCGCTGATGGCGGCCGCTTGGCTTTCCGGGTAGACGCAGTGGATACCCAGGGTCATGAAGATCTCCTGGGGGAAGTTGGACGATACCCAACCTATCATCTCGCCGCGCTCCTTGGCCTTGATCGCCTCCTCGTAGACGTCGTTGGCGATCTTGGCGAGCGCTTTGCCGGCAACGCTTTTAGCCGGTGTCATCTGCACGGTCATAATCTAGCTCTCTCCTTTGCTCCTCGTAGGCGCGCCGCGCCTTTCTCGCAGCACAGCGCGCATTGCATCCAAGGTGAAACCTGCGGCCTAGCTCTCCTGCCACTCGGTCGTGACGCCGTCGGCGACCATCTGGTCGACCTGGTCGTCCGTGTAGCCCAAGCCCTTGAGGATCTCGCGGCTGTTCTCGCCCAGCAGCGGGGCCTTCTCGTAGGGAGGAAGCGGGGTCTGGGTGAAGTTGACGGGTACGCGCACCATGGCCTTCTTGCCACGCGGGTAGTCCATCTCGTAGAAGACGTCGTTGGCCCAGGCCTGCTCGTCTTGCGGGATCTCGTCATAGGTCTTGCAAAGCGCGAAGGGAACGTCGAGCTCCGTGAGGATGGCGGACCACTCCGCGGCGGTCTTCTTGGTGAAGCCATCCTGGATGATGTCGTAGAGCTCGCCGTTCTTGTGCTCGTCGAGCATCTTCTTCTGGTTGGAGAACAGCGGGTCGTCGACCAAGTCCTCGCGGCCGATGGCGGTCATGATCTTGTTGTAGTAGAGGCCGTAGTTGGGGCCCATGATCTGGAAGAAGCGCCCGTCCTTAGTCTTGACGGCGGGCTGGTACGGGATGGTGTTCTCGCGGCGGTCGAACGGGTAGTTGACGCCGTTGAACTCGGTGCCGTACTGAGCGCCGTGGATCTGGAAGCTCTGGACCCAGATGGCGGTGTGCAGCAGGTTGGTGGTGACGTTCTCACCCTGGCCAGTGCGCTGCTGGCGATAGAGCGCGCCCAGCACGCCGATGGTGAGCGCCATGGCGCCCTGATGGTCGCCCAAGGCGGGGATGAGGTTGCCGGGGACGCTGCCCTTCTGGTAGAGCGATCCGCTCCAACCGGAGCGCGCGAAAAACGCCGTGAAGTCGAACCCGGGCAGGTCCTTGTCAGGGCCCTTGTCGCCAAAACCGGTGAGGCTCGCGTAGATCAGGCGCGGGAAGCGCTCCTTGAGGTCCTCGTAGGTGAGGTTCTGGCGCGCCAACGCACCCGGGCGCCAGTTGGTAAGGAAGACGTCTGCGTCCTCGAGCAGCTTGAAGAGGACCTCCTTACCCTGGGGCGTGCGCAAGTCGAGCACGATGCCCTTCTTGTTGGCGTTTTCGAGGTCGAAGTTCATATCCTCATGAGGGTCTTGCGGGCGCCCCTCGTTGGTGGCGGTGTAGCGCAGGTTATCGCCCTTGGCAGATTCGATCTTGATGACCTCTGCACCCATATCGGCCAAGAAACGGCCCACAGCCGGGACGGCGATGAACGTTGCCATCTCGACGACCTTCACACCCTCGAGCGGGCGGACGACTTCACTCATGGTTCCTCCTAGTTTTGATCTTCCCCGGGCCGCCCTCCTTGGGGCAGTTGTCCTCCCGGGGCTTTTCCAATTGCATTCTCCCCTGCGTCGCAGGGGCTTTCATTAGACAGAAATCGATAGTGCACAGTTGTTGTAAAATCGCAGCATACGCTGCAGCGCTCGGATGCAAATGCACCCGCTGCGGCTCTAAAGATGCGCGGCAGGCCGCATAGGGCGGCAAGGGCGAGAAGGAGCGGTCATGGCGAAGCGCAACACGAGGCAGGCCATCGTCGAGCTCTTCATCCAACGCGTGGAGGAAAGCTCGCTTTCCAAGGTCCACGTGGCAGACCTCATCAGCGACCTGGGCCTCAACCGCAACACCTTCTACTACCACTTCCCCAGCAAGCAGGACCTCGCCTTGGGGATCTTCCTCGAAGACCTCGACGTACGCCTGCGCGAAAGCTTCAAGCCCCGCTGGCTCGAGTTCACCGCGCTTGCGGGCAAGGGCCAAAAAGACCGGGAGTACGCCTTCTACGCCCACGTGGAGACAGGCGCGCATATGCTCGACTCGAGCGAGTTCACGCGCTGCCTCCTAAGCGTCCTGGGCACGCGGCGCAGCTTCTACCGCAGGCTCTTCGACAAGCGCGAGCTGGACTTCCTCATATCCGTGAGAAACCTCTACCAGCCGCAGCTCGCCGCAGACATCGAGTTCATCTTGGGCGGGCGCTACATGCCCAGCCAGACCAAGAACCTCCTGGCCGTGCAGAGCATGAACGCGCTTGCGGCGACCATAGACTGCCACCTGGGAGAACCCGACGACGCCTTGCTCGACGATGCTGTGAACCCCTTCCTCAACCTGATGAACGAATCCTTGAGCCAGGCCATCCTGACGCATCCCATCAACCGCCGCCCGCGCCGCTAGGCGGGTGCTCCCGGCAAGAGCAGGCAGCGGGGCAAAGGCTCCCGCAGCCCGCCCTCAAGCCGCTACTTGCACTTGCACGCCGCGAGCGCCGCTGCGCCCACGAAGCCGATGACGCACACCACGACGCCGGCGAACACCCACGCGTTCATATCCGCACCCAAGAGCATGGGGACCACCAGGGTGGCCAGGAACTGCCCCAGGCTCTGGACGAGCATGAGCATCCCCATGCCGATAGACATGAGCTCCGGGCGCTCGAGCACGCTCGCGTAGGCGGCCATGCACATGCCCGGGCCGCCCATGCCCACGAGCCCCATGACCACGGCGGCGACCCACAGCAAGGGGCCCGTCTGAGTGAGCATGAGCAGCGCGCACGGCCCCACGACCACCATGGCGGCGAGATAGAACGGCTTGGCGCGTCCCAGCTTGTCGGAGAACGAGCCGATCAAAGGCGAGGAGACCAGCGCGAGCAGCATCGGCAGGGTGCTGATGAAGCCCGAGAGCGTCGAATCCGCGCCGTTTTGCTGCAGGAAGGTGGGCGAGAAGCTCAAGATGGTCAGCAGGCACATGTTGAAGGCGAGGAACGCGACGTAGAAGAGCAGCGTGTTGGGCTTGAAGAGATCCGCGTAGCCCGCCTTGCGCTCCGGCTGAGATTGCGGCTGCACTGCATCCTGCGGCGTCGCGATCGCAGGCTCGCTTGCAGGCTCGCCGCCGGGAAACTTGACGGCGACGGCGCAGATGACGCCGCAGACCACGGCGAGCAGCGCGTAGATGACCCACACGCCCACAAAGCCCGCCGCAGCGTACAGCGAAGGCGTCGCCACTCCGCCGATCACAGAGCCCAGGCAGACGTAGAGCGCCCAGATGCCGTTGGCCGTGCCGCGCTTTTCGGGCGCGACGTACTTCTGCACGGCCAAGGGTCCGCAGATGCTCACGAAGATGAACGCCACGCCCTCGATGGCGCGCGAGACGATGAGCACGGTGCCGTTGCCTGCAAGAGCGCCGATGAAGGCACCCACGGCGACGATCACCGCCGCAGCAAGCATCATGGTCTTAGGCCCGAAGCGCTTGGCGAGCGAGCCCGTGGGAAGCGCCAAGACGATGCCCACGAAGGTAAAGATCGACATAAGCCACGAACCGGTACTCGCATCCATGCCCATACGCGACATGATGTCGCCCAAAATGACCGGCACCTTGTACTGCGACACCGCCACGCCCATGCACACGAGCAAGATGGCGATAGAGACCAAGGCCCAGTTCCCGTACTGTCTCTTTTCTTCCAAATCGGTTCCTTTCCGATCGACAACCGGGGCCTTTAGGCCTCCGGGATGGCGCCTTCCATCGTGAAGCCGTCCCAGCTGGGGATACCGGTGTAGGTCATGACATCCTCCTCGCCCTCGAGCGCACGGATGGCGCCGCTTGCCAGCGCCTCCATCTCGAAGTCGCCGCCGTAGACCTTGATAGGCGCGATCCACCCCACGCGCTGCGTGACGTAGTCGACGAAGAACGGGTCGTTGGAGACGCCGCCGGTGAGCACGATGCCGTCAACCTCGCCCTTGAGCACGGTCGCAAAGCCGCCGATGGCCTTGGCCACCTGGTAGGCCATGGCCTCGTAGACGATCTTGGCCCACTCGTCGCCCTCGTCGATGCGCTGGCAGATGGTGCGCGCGTCGTCCGTGCCGCACAGGCCCACCAGGCCGCCCGTCTTGCCGATGACGCCGTCGATCTCCTTCTTGGTGTGCTCGCCGTTGAAAGCCAGCTTGACCACGGGCTTCAGGGGCACGTCGCCGCTGCGATTGGGGGCGAAGGGACCCGATCCCTCGAGCACGTCGTTGGTATCGACCATGCGGCCGTGGTTGTGGCAGGCCACGGAGAGGCCGCCGCCCACATGGGCCGTGATGACGTTGACCTCGTCATAGCGCTTGCCGATCGACGCCGCGAAGCGCATCGAGGTCTCCTTCTGGTTGAGGCAGTGCACATGGCTCTTGCGGTAGACGCCGGGGTAGCCGGTGATGCGGGCGACGTCGTCGAGCTCGTCGGTGTCAGGCTGGTTGACGGCATAGGCGGGCTTGCCCACCTCCTTGGCAAAGGCATGCAGCAGCGGCGCACCCAAGATGGCGGGGTGGTTGACGCCGGCGTTCATCACGTGGTCGCACACGGTGTCGTCGATGGCGAAGATGCCGCCCACCGTGGGGCCCATGGAGCCGCAGTAGCCGCTGAAGGCGTCGATGTCGGTGAGCTTGATGCCCTTCTCGTCGAGCGCGTCCAGGATGGTCTTCTTGCGGTAGTCGAACTGGTCGGCCGCCATATCGAACTTTGCGAGCTCATCTGCGGGGTGCGTGACGTTGAGCTTAAGCAGCGCCTCCTCACCGTCGAAGACGGCGACTTTGGTGGAGGTGGAGCCGGGCGAGAGCGTGAGGATCTTGTATCCCATGGTCGGTCCTTTCTTACGTGGGTCTCTTTCTGGTCTGATGCGGGTATGTGAAGACGCCGGGATACCCCGGCGCAATCGCTAAGATGAAGCCGTCAGGCGCGCGAGCGCGTCGAGGCCGTCGAGGGGGAAGGGCGCAGGCGACGGGGATATGCCCAGGAGGTCCTGCATCGTGAGCTCCATCATCTGAGCCGCCGTCTTGGCAAACGCGGTCCCCTTGGCCGCAAGGGCGCCGGGCATCGACGTCGCGATCAACGTGGGGATGTCTGCGGCCTCCTCTATGTAGCCATGGAAGACCCCTTGCGCGCATCGGCAGGTGACATCGCAACCCGCGTTCCTCATGCGCTCGTAGAGCTTCTCCCCTGAGGCCTGCAAGACGTCGCCTTCCACCAGGCAGATGACGGTCCTGGGCAAGGCGGCGAGCTGCTCGTCGCTGGCGAAGAACGGCGATACGAGCGGGTCCTTGGGATCGGCCGCACCCACATACCACGCGTTGAAGGCACGCTGCATGTCGACGGGAAGCTCATCGGAGACGGTCTCCAAGCTGCCCGGGTCCGTCGCGGCATCGATGAAGGGATAGTGGAGCAAGAGCCCCGCGATGCTGATATCCGGATCGTGCTCGAGCATGAGCGCTGCCGATAGGGCGAGGCAGGCGCCCGCGCTGAACCCCATGAGGTATATCCGGCTGGGGTCGATGTTGTAGTCATCGGCATGGGCGACCAAGTGGACGATGGCGGCGTGCACGTCGTCTTGCGCCGCCGGATAGCTGTTGAGCGGGGTCTTGCGGTACTCGACGGCCACGACACCCACGTTAAACACATTGCGCATCCAGCGGTTCATGGCATCGGATTTGCGCGCATCGCCCAAGGCGAAGCCCCCGCCGTGGATGTTGACCACAACAGGGCGCGGCGTATCACCGGGCGCCGGGTACCAATAGAAGAACGACTCGCTCTCGTCGCAGGCAACGGGCACCACCTTGGTGCCGGCGATCTCCTTCTCGCGCAAAGCGCGGTCGATCGACCTGCGCAGGTGGGGAATCACCTCTTCGAGCTGGTTTTGGGCGCAGTTGGGCACTGGGAACCCTCCTTCGATTGATGGCAGACTGCGCGCGGGATGCGCATGCGAGCGGGACCGAGGCAATAGGCACAAGGAAGCGGAAGTGGGCAACCGCAGGCGAGGTAGAAACCCATTGCCCCCATCCCGCCCTGCTGCGCGCCAGGTCAGGCGCGCAGCAACGGCGTGGGGACTCGCTCTAAGAGACCCTAGCTAGCGCAGAGCACCAGCATGGCGATGTCGCCGACGATCTCCTCCACGGTCGCGCCGCGGGAGGAGTCGGCCACGGGGCACTTGAAACCGGAGAGGTTGTGCCCGAAGGCCTGGCCCTTGGCGAAGCGCTGGATGAGCTTGACGGCGATGTTGGCGGCGTTGAGGTCCGGGAACACGAGCACGTTGGCCTTGCCGGCTACCTCGGACTCGCGCGTGACCTTCTTGGCGGCAACCTTGGGGTCGATAGCGGCGTCGAGCTGGAACTCGCCGTCGGCCTTGATGTCCGGGCGGCGGCTCTTGACCACCTCGAGCGCCTGCTCGATGCGCTCGACGCTCTGGCCGGTGCCGGAGCCCGTGGTAGAGAACGACAGGAAGGCCACGCGGGACTCCCAGCCCATAAGCGATGCCGCGCCGTCTGCCGCCGCGATGGCGATGGAGGCGAGCTCCTCGGCAGAGGGCTCGGGGTTGAGGCCGCAGTCGGTGAAGCAGATGACGCTGCCCTCGGGGCCCTCGAAGCCCGGGGTGTCGACAAGCGCCAGGATGCTCGGGACATCAACGCCCTCGGCCATGCCGATGATGGTCGATGCCGCGAGCAGCACATCGCCGGTGGTGTTCACATGGCCGCAGAACGTGCAGTCCACATCGCCCAGCTCCTCCATCATCATGGCGTAGTACATGGGGTTCTTGATCTTGCGGCGGGCGCTCTTGGCAGAGATGAGGCGCATGGTGCCGGTGGCCATATAGCGCTCTGCCAGGGCATCTGCCGCCTCCTCCTGCGAGGAGTCGACGATCTCCATACCCTCGAGGCTGACGCCTGCATCGGCGGCAGTGGCCTCGATCACGTCCTTGGGGCTCACGAGCACGGGCGTGCCCACGCCCTCGTCCAGGATGCGGCGCGCGGCGAGCAGGGTGTTTTGGGCCTCGCACTCCGGGAGGGCAACGCGCTTGGGGGCGCCCTTGGCCTTTTCGATGAGTTGTTCGATGAGAGTCGCCATAGGGGGGCCTCTCCTTTCCTTGCGTGCGCCTTGCGGGAATGCGAAGGCAGGTCTAAGCGGGTCTTACAGGTGCCTTGCGGCCAGGTTGGCTACATCGACAGCTTCTTGTCGACCAGCGCGGCTGCATCGGCGAAGGTCTTGCACTTGTTGAGCTCCATGAAGGGGACCTCGACCTCGTACTCGTCCTCGAGCGCAGCGGCGAACTGCACGATGTTGACGGACTTGCAGCCCAGGTCCTCGACGAAGGAGGTGTCGGGGCCCAGGGAGTCTGCGGGCTTGCCGGTCATGGCGACGGCCTTGTTCACCAGGATCTCAACTACCTCTTGCTGGAAATCGTCCATTGTTCTCGTTCCTTTCATCTATAGTGGCTAGACGTTCCACGGCTGCTTGGAAGGCTCAACGTGGAACTTGCGAGCTGCCGGACCAGCAAGAGCTGGCCCGGCGCTTCTGTACTCAGACCCTATGCGGCCTGCTGGGTCTCATGGAGATTGGATGCGATCTGCTTGTAGGGCAGCGCGAGGATGGGGATCAGCGCGACGACGCAGAACCCGAACACCGCGAACATCGCAACCTGGGGGCCGCCCAAGGCGAAGATCGTGGAGATGACGGACACGCCCGCGAAGTTGAACGCGTTGAAGATGGTGGAGATGGGCGTGTAGGCGGTGGGGAAGTCATAGCGCCCGAAGATCGACGTGGTAAGCGACATGCAGACGTTCATGGAGCCGGACAGACCGAACATGAACATGCCGGTGGCGATGGAGCAGGCGACCATCGAGGTGTGGCCCAGCGCCACGAGCAAGCCGCCCAGGCCCATGATGCACACGACGACGACGGTGGTCTTCTTGGTGCCGATCTTCTGGTCGATGACGCCGATCAGGTAGTGGCCCAGAAGGCCGATGGGCCACATCGTGCTCAGCAAGGTGATGCCGAACATCATGTCGAACCCGAAGGCGATGTAGGTGGGGACGAGCGTTGCGATGACGCCTGCGCCGACCATCATGGGAATGCCGGTACCCAGGGCGATGAGCCAGGTCTGCGGGGTCTTGAGGACCTTCGCGGTGGTCCAGGGGCTCTTCTTGCGGTACTCCTCGGCGGCTACGGCCTCGGCGTCGAGCTCCTCACGCGACACGCTGTGGTCGTTGTCCGGGTAGGCACCTGCCTCCTCGGGGGTGTTCTTGACGCAGACGATCATGATCACGGCCAAGATCACGCAGATTGCAGCCAGGCCCAAGAAGAAGCCGGTGATGCCCACGCCGGCGCCCACGCAACCCAGCAAGATGGGGTTGAGACCCGCGGAGGCAAAGGTCGTGCCGATGGTGGCAAAGCCCATGAAGGAGCCCTTGGTGCGCGGGAACCAGCTGGAACCCAGCGCGCCGATGCCCACCGTGGCATAGGCGACCATGGTGATGTAGAAGACCACGACACCCACGGCGTACAGCGTGAAGGTGCTGGCAAAGGCCAAGATCACCAGGCCCACGGCAGAGCCGATGAGGCCTATGGCGCAGACGACCTTGGTGCCGAGCTTCTTGAGCAGCCCGCCAAAGAAGACGACGGCGATGAGCGAGACCCAACCGGCGACGGTGATCACGTAGGACATGTCGGTCTGAGCCCAGCCGTACATCTCCTCGTAGATCCCAAAAAGCGAGTTGGTGATGGAGTTCCACATCGTGTAGAACATGAAGAAGAAGAAGCCGATGAGCACGATGCCCCAACCTTTGGCTCCCCAGTTGGGCAGCCAGGCATTGGTTTTACCTGCCATTTCCCTCCCCTTTCGATGTTTGGCGACCATGGTATAGCGGCCGCTGCTTATAGAGTGGCGGTCTTTTGAACGGGGACCGCCAAGCCCGCTGACCCATGTGGTAAGGCAGCTCCCCTAGCCGCGGTAGACGTAGTCGCCGACCTTGTATTTGGGCGGGATATAGGGAATCTGCAGGTAGGACGCATGCTCGCCGCCGGTATGGATGACATGCATGCCGTCGCCGTTGTCGGTGGCGTGGTTCATATCCGTGTCATGGAACCACTCGGTCTTCACAAAGCGGCCGGCGATGACGACAACCAGCTTCTCGCCCTTGTGCCAGATGCGCGCATGGGGGTACATCTCCACGTCGACGGGGACGATCTCACCCGGCTGCATGGGGGTCTTCTTGGTGTGAGCATGGACGGGCTGGAAATCGGAGGCGTACTTCTCGTCGAGCTCGCGATGGCTGCAGCGCAAGAAGCCCCAGGCGCCGCGGAAGGGGTTGCCCATGACATGGATGGGCACGTAGTTGCCCTCGGCATCCTCCTTGATAACCCAGGGGAAGAGGTCCATGTTGTCATGGCCGCGGCACTCTACGCACAGGTGCAGCTTCATGTAGCCGGAGATCTCCGTGTCCTCGGTGAACTGGATGGTGAAGCGCGTGGAGTCCGTCTTGGGGTCGTAGACGACCTCGGCCTCCTCGGTGGGGTTCTCATACGAGGCGGAGCCGTCGCGGGCATCGAGGTAGATCTTGCGATACTCGGTGCGCTCGAGCGGGAAGGTCTTCTCGGGGCGCTTCTCAGCGTAGTCGAAGTCGTAGGCGTCCATG
>CAVCDT010000070.1:0-2125 GCA_963600995.1 Akkermansia muciniphila
GCAAAAACCGCCGCTTACATCCGCCCAGAAACGAAGCTCATCAACTCGCTGCGGCACAGGAACGCATCCTCGACAAGCGGCAAGCCAGGCTGCCCGCAGCGCCAAGGGCTGCAAGGGCTACAAGGGCTACAAGGGCTACAAGGGCAGCTTGGCGTCGAGCTCTTCTTGGGTGATGGGAATCTCGATCATCTTATGGCGGCTCAAGTCACCGCGCACGCAGCTGACGCTGCTTTTGGCAACGCCAAAGAAGGCAGCCAGCGTCTTGCAGACTGCCTTCGTGGCTTTGCCCTTCTCTGGGGCTGCCGTCACCTTGACGGACAGCTCGCGCTCGCCGTTGGCATCGACCACCCAGCCGGCAACCATGTCTTTGCCGGACTTGGGCGTGACGACGACAGCCAGACGCATGAGTTAGTCGATCTCCTCGATCATGTCGTCTGCGATGGACGCATCGGCACCCTTGTCGATGGTGGGCATCGCAGCGGCAACGGCGCTCTCAGAGACCGTAGAGGGGTTGATATCCGTGAAGCAGCGGTCTGCCTCGGATGCAAAGTGCTCGATCAGGGAGCGGTACTGCGCGCGGAACGAGTCGCAGGAGGCGCTCAGAGCCTCGGTCTCGTCCACGATGCGCTGCTTCTCGAGCAGGGCCTCACGGATGAAGTCGCGGGCCTTGCCCTCGGACTCTCGGTAGATGCGCTCGCCCTCTGCGCGTGCCTCCTCCTTGAGGGCGTCGGCAGAGCTGCGGGCCTCGGTGAGCATGGAGTCTGCGGCACGCTGGGCGGAGATGAAGGCGTTGGAGATGGTAGAGTCCATCGTGTCCTTCTCGGCCAGCTTCTGGCTCATCTCGGCGATGGTCGCCTTGGCGCGGGCGAGCTCGTCCTCTGTCGCCTTGGCCTGCGCGGCGATGGCGCGCGCCTGGTCTGCGGCGGCCTTGGCGGCTGCCTCTGCCTGGGCGATGCGGTCATCGTTTGCGCTTGCGGCCGCTGCGTCGGGCTGCGTGGTGGCAGGGCTGGCTGCAAGCTGCTCTTTGAGGTCTTGGTTCTCCTTACAGAGCAGATCGACCTCGGTGGCGACGCGCTCCAGGAAATCGTCGACTTGCTCGACGTCGTAGCCGCGCAGAGAGTGCTCGAAGCCCTGCTGCTGGATGTCCATTGCCGTGATGCTCATTTACGGTCCTCCTAGTCGAGACTGTGCAGCATTACATGAACTGCAGCAGTAACCTGCCGATAAACCTCGCGACCACCTGAAGCACCAGGATGGCGAGGATGGGGCTGAAGTCTATTGCCATGCCCCCGCCGCCTAACGGCGGAATTATACGCCTGAACAAGTCAAGGTACGGGTCGCAGATGCGCCCGAGGGCATCGTAGATATCGCGTACGATCCCGTGCATAGACGGAATCCAGCTCATGAGGATGTAGATGATGATGACGCCGACGTAGAAGTCGACGGCGGTCATGAAGATGCTGTAGATACTCACTTAGGCGCCCAGCTCCTTGGATCGTCGGGCCGCGGCAGCCACGCCGTTGGCAATGGAGGTCTCGATGCCGCCCGCCCTCATGGCGTCGAGCGCGGCGACGGTGGTACCGCCCGGGCTGCTCACCGCAGCGATGGCGGCGTCGAGGTCTTGGTGCGTGGCGGCGATCATCTTGGCGGTGCCGAGCATCGTGCCGCATGCGAGCTCGAGCGCGTCGTCGTAGGCCATGCCCAGATCCTGGGCAGCGCGCGCCATGGACTGCAGGACAAGCTCGAAGTACGCAGGCCCGCTGCCGCTCACCGCTGTCACGACATCCTGTTGTGTTTCTGGGACGACGACGGCCGTACCCATGCTCGCGAAGATGTCGCGCACGAGGCTCACGTCTGCGGATGAGGCGCCCTCGCCGCCGGAGATACCGGCGGTACCGGCGCCCACGGCAAGCGGGGTGTTGGGCATGACGCGCACCACGCGGGCAGCGCCGCCCAAGGCACTGGCGATGGCAGCCGTGGAGACGCCCGCGGCGACGCTCACCACGAGCGCATCGCGCGCACCCGCAGCGGCAAGCTGCGCGGCGACGGAGGCGACCTTGGCGGGCTTGACAGCGATGAAGATCGTATCTGCCCCGGCAGCGGCTGCAGCGTTATCCTCGACGGT
>CAVCDT010000070.1:2135-11482 GCA_963600995.1 Akkermansia muciniphila
TCGCGACAAGCTGTCGTTTTTCTTGCCCCGGGTTGGCTACCGTGATAGCAGCAGCATCGACGCCGTCGATGCGCAGCAGACCGGCGAGAATCGCCTGGCCCATGTTGCCCGCGCCGATGATGACGATGCGCCCCAGGCGGCTGGCCAAAGGCGCGTTTGTGTCGACTGCTGCGGCCATGCTAGAGAACTCCCTGCTCTTTGAGGTAATCCGTCTCTGCATCAGAGAGGCTCTTGGCGCCACGGGAGATGACGAAGACCTTGTCGGCCTGCTTGTCCACCGTAGCGTTGAGCACGGAGGCCGCGCCGAAGGAGAAGTCCAGGATGCGCTTGGCGAGCTCTGGGCGCGTGTTGGTGAGCACCAAGACGACGACCTTGCCTTCGCGCAGGGAGCTTCCCACTTGCTCTGCATCGGCATAGGTGTAGGCCTTGACGATGGAGAGATGCTCTGCCGGGTTGTTGCGGCGCGAGCTGATGGAGCTCACGAAATCCGCCGCACCGCGAAAGGCGGGGCTCTCCGGCGTATCCCAGCCAGAAGACGCGCTGCGCCCTGCCCCGGAGCTGGAACTGCGCGCAGAGCTGCCAGAAGAACGCGACGCGCTCGTGCCGATGTTGGAGCCGTAACCCGACCTGCGCGAGAAGTAGGAATCCCCCGTGTCGTCCATGGACGCGACCTTTATCTCGCGGTCTGAGTCCAGGTTGACATGGGCGAAGTTATCCGGGTTGTAGCTGTCGAAGTTGAGAAGGTTGCTGTCCTGAACGGCGGGCTCATCGTAGGCGCCCTCGAGGGGCGCATCGCCGTAATCGTCGTAAGGGACCTGGTCATAGGGTTGATAGGGCTCGTCTTGCCATTCCTGCTTTCCGCCAAAGCCGAGCTTTGACTTCATGTTGTCAAAAACGCCCACGGTATCCTCCGAAAATATATGTAAAAGCGAGCTTTAAGAGGCAAAGCTCTCGCTGAAGATTCTCCTGCCGATCCTCACCATCGTGGCCCCCTCTGCGATAGCAGCGGGGTAGTCCTCCGACATGCCCATGGAGAGTTCGTCAAATTCGATACTACCACGGGACCCGTAGGCAACCTGCAGTTCTTGGGACAGTTTTCGCAAACCTTCAAAAACTTTACGCGCCACGTACTCGTCCCCGCGCGGCGCCATGGTCATGAGCCCCTTGACGCGCACGTTAGGGCTTGCGGAGACCTGCTCGAGCAGCGCGGGAACATCGGCCGGAGCGATGCCGCCCTTGCTCTCCTCCCCCGATATGCTCACCTCTACCAGCACATCTTGCACGACGTCGAGCTTTGCGGCCTCCTTTTGGATAGCGGCAAGGAGCGAGGGGCGATCGAGCGAGTGGACGAGGAAGGCGCGGCCCACGACCTCCTTGGCCTTGCGGGACTGGAGCTGGCCGATGAGATGCCATCTCGCCTGCGGATATGCGGCGAGCTTCTCGTTGAAGGGCTGGGTGCGGTTCTCCCCGAAGTCGAGGGCGCCGGCGGCAATGGCCTCGGCCACCACGGGGGTCTCCACCGTCTTGCTCACGGCGATGATGCGCACGTCTTGGGGGTCGCGTCCGCAGTCCTCGCAGATACGCGCCACATCCGCCTTGGTTGCGTCCCATCTCTCTTTTAGCGACATGATGTCGTCCTTTCTATACATAACCACCGCTTGGGGGCGATATCAGTTGTTATCGTAGCCCGCACCTAGAATAGCGCCCCTAAAGGCGAACGCGCCATGGCGCCCCGTGGTGCCGCCGTCTGCCCGGTAGGAGAAGAAGCGGTCGTTGCTGCAAGAAGTACACGACATGCTGTCGCATATCCTCTCACGGCGCACGCCAGCCTCTGCAAGCGACGCGCTCACAGCAGCCGTAAGATCGAGGTGCCTGGCGCCCGCATCGCAGGCTTGCCCGTAGCGCTCGACAAAACGCTCGAGGATCTGGGCAGACGTCTCGTAGCAACATGCGCCGATATGCGGGCCGATGTAGGCGTTGCAGCTTGCCGCACTGAAGCCCGCCGCAGCTGCGAGACGTGCGGCACCTTTACCTGCGATACCGGCGATGGCACCGCGCCAACCAGCATGGAGCACGGCGAAGTCCCCCGTAGGGGCAACGACTATCACGGGCACGCAGTCCGCGAAGACCAGTAGCACGGGCACCCCCGCCTCAAGGCACACGATGCCGTCTGCGCCGGCAGCCGTCTGCGCCTGGGCCGCCTCTACACTGCCTGCGCGCCCTAGCTCGACTATCGCATCCCCGTGCACCTGCTTAGGCACAAGCAAACGCCCTAAGGAGGCAGCGGGGACGCTAAGCGCGCCCATGAGCAGCTCGCGGTTGCACTCAACGCAGGCGATATCGTCGTCCACATGGTCACCCAGGTTGAGGCTCGCATACGGCGCCTTGCTCACGCCGCCTTGGCGCGTAGTAAAGGCGATGCGCACGCCGCAGGCGGCAGCGAGCGCATCATCGGTCAAAACCGCGACATGGTGTCCATCTTTATAAAAAGAAGCCTCTGCCAGCTTGGGGGCCGGCAGAGGCGTTTTCTCAAGGCTCATAGATACCTCGATGCTGCTTGGATCCTAATAGCGGTTGCGCTTGAGGAAATCCGGGATGTCGTCGTCGAACATGGAGTCGACGGTGGGCTCCGGGTCTGTGTAGCGGGTGCGCTGCGGGGCCGCGGGTTGGGCCGCAGGCGTAGCAGCGTAGGTCACAGGGCTGCTCACCGGGGTGTTGAGCGGCATCTGGGACTGCTTCTCCGTCCCGTCGAAGCCGGTCGCGATGACGGTGACGCGGATCTGGTCGTCCATGCTGTCGTCGATGACGGTACCGAAGATGATATTGGCGTTCTCATCGGCAGCCTGGTTGATGATATCGCTGGCCTCGCTGATCTCTGCCAGGCCCATGTCGGACGAGCCGGTGATCGAGAAGAGGATGCGGTCTGCGCCCACGATGGAGCTTTCGAGCAGCTTGGAGCTGATCGCCTGGGTCGCGGCGTCTGCGGCGCGGTTCTCGCCCGCGGCAACGCCGATGCCCATCATCGCAGAGCCGGAGTCCTTCATGATGGAGCGGACGTCTGCGAAGTCGAGGTTGATCAGGCCGGGGATGGTGATGAGGTCCGTGATGCCCTGGGTGCCCTGGCGCAGGATGTCGTCCGCGATGCGGAACGCGTCCAGCATGGAAGTGCGCTTCTCGATGACCTGCAGCAGGCGGTCGTTGGGAATGACAATGAGCGTGTCGACCTTCTGGGCGAGCAGGGCGATGCCCTCCTCTGCCTGGCTCATGCGCTTGCGGCCCTCGAACCCGAAGGGCTTGGTGACGATGCCCACGGTGAGCGCGCCGATCTCCTCCATGGCGATCTCTGCCACGACGGGAGCTGCGCCCGTACCCGTGCCGCCGCCCTCGCCTGCGGTGACGAAGACCATATCGGCACCGGCCAAAGCCTCGCGGATCTCTGCGCGGGACTCCTCTGCCGCCTGGCAGCCGATCTCAGGGTTGGCGCCGGCGCCCAAGCCGCGGGTGAGCTCCTCGCCGATATGGACCGTGCGGTCCGCATCGGACATGAGCAGAGCCTGGCGATCCGTGTTGACGGCGATGAACTCGACGCCCTTCACGCCGGCCTCGACCATTCGGTTGACAGCATTGGTGCCGCCGCCACCGACACCGACGACCTTGATGACGGCGAGGTGGTCGTTTCCTACATAATCGGCCATTCGAGTCCTCCATTTATTACATTTAGTTCTACGTTTTATCGCTTGGCGGCGCTTAACGCTTTTGCGCCTAGCCTTTGGCATTGTACCCCAATGTATAAGCGAGAAAAGCCCTGTAGGCCACCTTAAGCCGCTCGTTTACCGAAGTTTTTCACAAAATCGGTGCATTTAGACGATTCTGTGTCGCATATCTGCGCTAGGAGCGCGCCTAGGAGGACGTCTGCTCCTTGGCCGTGCGGTAGGTGGGACGGTCCGGCACGCGCACGTTGATATAGGACACCGATCCGGAGTACTTCTCCATGAGCGCCCAGATATCGCCCTCTTTGAGATCGATGTCGCTGGCTTCGCCAAAGGCCACGCTCACGCCGCCCTTGAGGGTGAGCGACGCCTTGACGGCCGATGCGGCGGATATGCTCTTGATCTGGGAGGCCAGATCGCTGGACACCCCGTCGTATATCTTGAGCGCATTGAGGATGCCCTCGTCCGTGCACTCGCTGCCGGCCACAGGCGAGGAGAGGTTGGCGTCGACGTCCACGATGCGGTGGTAGGTCTTCCAGTCATCCGTAGTGGCGGCAGACAGCCATGCACCATCCGTGCTTATAACCCAGATGCTCTTCTTGGAGATCTTGACCACGGCGGCAGGCGTGCGCTCGGTGATCTGAATCTTGATCGAGTGCGGGAACTGCCTGGATATGGACGCGCTCTGCACCCAGGGGTGCTCTTCGAGGCGCGCGCAGATGCCGGCCGTGTCCAAGCGCAGCAGCGTCGAGTCATCCGGGACGGCGGCGAGCTGTGTTACCTCCTGGTTGGTGAGGTGCTCGGCACCGGACACGGTGACGGACTCGACCGCCAAAAGGTTCGAGCGGTAGATGAAGATACTCCCGATGAACACTACCAGGACGCAGCCGATGATGGCGGCGATCTTGAGGACATAGGAGAGATAGCGCTTGCGGGCGCGTGCGGCGCGCTCGGCTGCGCGCGAGGCGCGTATATCGCCCACGCGGCGCGCTCCGCTGGCGGCAACGTCGTCCACCTCGCGGTTGCGGCGATGCTGCTCGCGCTCGCTCACCGCCAGGTCGCTGGTGCCGGCAGGGGCCGCGTCGTGCTTGCGCGAGGCCTGCTTGCCCTTGACGGACTTGCGCTGGCGCTTCTTGCCGTCGCCATCCTTGGCGGCGTTGCGCTTGATGCGGGCCTTGCCGCGAGCGCTCTCGCTGGCAGAGGACTCCCCCACCGCATCCAGCGGCGCGGATGCGGATGCAGGCGCAGGGCTCGCGGCGGACAAATCTGCCGATGAGGCTACGTTTGGGGCAGCGGATGCGGAGGCATCGTCTGCCTGCGAGGCATAGGTCGCACGGCTGCGGCGGGACTTGCGCGACGAGGAGCCCTCGCTGCCGCGGGCGGAGCTGCGAACCGAGTTGCGCGCAGCGCTGCGGCTGCCGTCGCGGTAAGAGCTGCGAGATGCACTGCCATCTGTGCTGCGGGCGGGCTTACGGCTGGAGGAGCCATCGCCTGCAGCGGAGCTGCGTCGCGAGGAGTTGCCCGCAACAGAGCTGCGGCGGTTACCGGCGCTGCCGGCAGAGGCGCCATACTCGACGCGCTTGGGGCCCGATAAGTTGCGAGTGCGCTCTTCGCTCGAAGACGTGCGAGGTGAGGACGCCTGCGTGCTCCGGCGCTTGCCGGACACCGACGAGCGGCGCGAGCTGTTAGAAGCCGAGGAACCGGACCTCCGGTTGTAGCTCGATGCCATGTTTCTCCCTTACCTTGTCTTGCGCGAGCTTGATGAGGCTTGCGACGTCGCGCGCGGTCGCGTTGCCGTTGTTGACGATGAAGTTAGCGTGGACATCGGATATCTGCGCATCCCCGCAGGCAGTGCCCTTGAGGCCGCATGACTCGATGAGCTCGCCGGCCGATCTGCCAGCCGCCCCCCTAAAGACGCTGCCGCAACTGGGCTTGGACAGCGGTTGGGTGGCACGGCGGCGGCGCAGGTTGGCCTCCATCGACGCATGAAGGACTATCTTATCGGATGGATGCAAGATGAGCGCAACCTCCACAACAATCGCATCTGCGTCGAGCGAGCTTGTGCGATAGCCCCACTCGATGTCTTGTGCGGGGATCTTGGAGAGCCCCTTGCCGGGCGTGAAGACGGTGACGGACTCGATCACGCTCGAGAACCAGTCGCTGGCCGTACCCGCGTTCATGCGCACGGCACCGCCCACCGTACCGGGCGTGCCCACGGCAAAGCCCAGGCCCTCGAGCCCCAGCCCGAAGGCCTTGGTCACCAAGCGGCTCAAAACGCAGGCGGCGCCCACGGTGACGAGCACCTCCGCGGGCTCCTCTGCCGCCATGCTGCCGGCATCGCAGGGCTCTTCATCGGCTGCGCAGTCTTGAGAGGCGTCCGCGCCATGGGCATCGCCGTAACCGCCGAAGTCGATGCGGCCGAACTCGCGGCCCAAGACGATGACGGCGCCGTCGTAGCCGGCGTCTGCCACGAGCAGGTTGCTGCCCTTGCCCACTACGGTCCAGTTGACGCCTTCCTCGGCCAAGACCTCTGTCACGAGCGACAGATCGGACACGGTGTCGCAGGTTATATAGAGCGCCGCCGGGCCGCCTATGCGGTAGGTGGTATGGCGCGACATGGGCTCGTCGCAGACGATCGAGCCGCTGATAGCCCCGTCGAGGCGTATGTAGGCATCGAAGGCGCTCACGGCTAGTCCTCGTCGCGCAGGGCGGCCAGGATCTGCGGGCCCATGCTCGTCACATCGCCCGCGCCCATGGTGATGATGAGGTCGCCGGGCACGAGCTTGGTCTTGAGATAGGGCACGACCTCCGGGCGATGCGGCATCCACGCGAGGTTACTGCGGTGCTTGTGGCCCATGATCGACTCGACCACCGTCTTGCCGCTTATGCCGGGGATGGGCGTCTCGCCCGCAGCGTAGACGTCCATCAGCGTGACGCTCGAGGCGTCGTCGAAGGCGTCCGCGAACATCGGCGCGAGCGCCTGCGTGCGCGAATAGCGATGCGGCTGGAAGAGCACATGGACATGCTTGAAGCCCAGCTTGGAGGCAGCGGCGAGCGTCGCCTTTATCTCTGTGGGATGGTGCGCGTAATCGTCCACCACGGTGACGCCCGCGGCCTCGCCCACGAGGTCGAACCTGCGCTTGACGCCCCCAAAGGTAGAGAGCGCCTTGGCGGCGTCTTGCAAAGGCAGGCCCAGCGCCCAGGCCACGGAGAGTATGCCCGTGGCGTTGAGGACGTTGTGGCGACCGGGATTGCGGCTGATGGAGGCGTCCACCGTCTTGCCGTCCGGGAAGCTCACCGTGAACGCGCTGCCGATGCCCGCGCGCCCCGTGATGGTGAAGGTGACCTGCGCTGCGGGGTTGCCAGCCTCGCCGTAGGTGATAGTGCGCTTGCCGGTAGCACGCGCGATCTGGGCGAGCTTCGGGTCGTCCGCGCAGACCACGGCCGCGCCCTCATCCGGCAGAAGGCCCAAGAAATCGCCGAAGGCCTCGTAGATGGCCTCGATGGTGCCGTAGTGGTCCAAGTGATCGGCCTCGATGTTGGTGATGAGCGCCACGTGCGGCGACAGGTGCACGAAGGAGCCGTCGGACTCGTCGGCCTCGACGATGTAGTAGTCGCCGGCGCCGCATTTGGCGTTGGTGCCATAGGCCTGCACCGTGCCGCCGATGAGGAAGCTGGGGTCGAGCCCCATCGCATCGATCATCGTGGCGAGCATGGAGGATGTGGTGGTCTTGCCATGTGTACCCGCGCAGGCAAGCGTCTTCTTGCCGCGGCCCAGGTAGGCGAGCATATGCGAGCGATGCCAGACCTGGATGCCGTGCTCGCGCGCATAGGCGAGCTCCGGGTTGCGGTCGGGGATGGCCGTGGAGATGACCACGGTGTCCACATCGGGCGCGATGTTGGCGGGGCTGTGGCCCACGTGGACCTCGATGCCGGCCTCGCGCAGCTGCAGGACCGATCGCGACTCCTTCATATCGGAACCGGTGACGGCAAGGCCACGCTGATGGGCGACGAGCGCGATGCCCGACATGCCCACGCCACCGATGCCGATGAAATGGATCTTCTTGGGAGAGCTCGTCATCAGGCGTGGCTCCTTTCCTTTATGTTGCAGGCGATGTCTGCCAACGCGGTGCGCGCAGAGCTGCCGGAGAACTGCTTGCAGGCCTGCGCCATCTGAGAGCGGCGGCCGGGGTCTTGCACGAGCTCGAGCACCAGCTTGGAGAACCCCTCGCCCTCAACCTGGTCATCGGGGACGAGGCAGGCGGCCCCGGCGGCAACGCAACCGGAGGCGTTGAGGGTCTGGTGGTCGCCGCGCGCATACGGGAACGGCACGAGCACGGCGGGGATGCCCAGCGTCATGATCTCTGCCAGAGACGACGCACCCGCACGCGAGACCACGAGGTCGCTTGCGGCTAGGACGTCGCCCATGTTGCCGATGTAGTCGAACACCTTGTAGCGCTCTTGCTCTTGCGGCGTGAGCGCCAGGCGATCGAGGACGGCCTGGTGGTCCTGGGCGCCGGTGCCGTGGACGACATAGAGGTTGTCGATGCCGAGCAAGGCGCTCTTCATCGCGCAGATCGCGGCATTGAGATGCTGCGCACCCAAGCTGCCCCCAAAGCACAGGAGCACGGTGGCGTCCTGCGGGATGCCCAAGGCCTCGCGCCCGGCGCTGCGGCTGCAGGTCTCAAACGACGCGCGCACGGGGTTGCCGATGACGACGGGATCTGTCTTGCACTGCAGATGCTTGGCAGACTCCTGGTACGTGAGGGCCGTGACCGTCGCCTTCTTGGCCAGGTACTTGTTGGCCATGCCGGGGACGGAGTTCTGCTCGTGGACGATGAGCGGGATGCCCAGCGCGCAGGCGGCGCGGCCCACGGGGATCGAGACGTAGGCGCCAAAGGTGAGCACGGCATCCGGGCGATCCGCCTTGAACATAAGCTTTGCCGCCGACGTCGCCTTGAGGATCTTGGCCCCGCTGCTAAAGAGCGTGAGCGGATGGGCCGCGTCGAAGCCCGCGACCTCGAACGCGCGGAAGTTGAAGCCCGCCTCGACGGCGAGCTTTGCCTCGATATGGTTGGGGGTGCCCACGAACAAGATGCGGTGCCCGCGCGCGCGGAGCTCGTCTGCCACCGCGATAGCGGGATTGATATGACCGGCGGTGCCGCCGGCAGACACGACAAAGTACATGGTCCTCGCTTACGTGTTGCGTTTAGGGTCCGTTTGGACGAGTTACATACGTGCCTATATCCTAGCGTTTTTTGGATGCCATGGAAACGACAGCGTCGCGGGCCGTGGGTCAAGGTGTTGTCCGCAACGACATTGGGGCACCGCGCGGTTTCGAGGATGGGGACGGTGCACAAACGCGTAGGGACGAGCGACGCGGGCGTAAGCCCGCAGCTCGCCCGCTAGGTTGCAGTGAATTGCGGCCGGCAATTAACTCGCAGCTATCCCCACGCCAAATACGTCGCGGCTGGCGCCGCGACCGGGCGAGCTGCGCACTGCGTGCGCTTCCGCTCGCCCCTACGCGCACCTGCACCGTTCTCATCAACCAAAACGTCCTGTATCCGCATGTCGTCAGGACACGTCTGCGGCGCTGCTATCACCCGCAACAACCCCGCAGGCACGCGCTTGGAGATC
>CAVCDT010000071.1:0-11380 GCA_963600995.1 Akkermansia muciniphila
GGCCGAGCCGCAGTACATCCCCGTGTACAAGCGCCTGCTCACCATGTGCAGCGTGTCGGAGGGCCGCTTGGTGCAAGAGCTCAACGCGGTAATCGACCCGGATCCCATCTGCAGGGAGCCGCGCCGCTTTAGCACATATTTCCTCCGCAAGCTGGAGCTTGTGGGCGCGGTGCGCTTCGTGGACACCTGGCAGACCACGGACTACGGCAAACGAGCACTTGAGCTGGGCCTTCTGAGCGATGCTAGCGAGGCGGGCGACTTGAGCGCCGCCGCGCCGGCCAAGGAGAAGCAGCTCGCCAAGGAGGCCAAGTTCGAGGCTGAGAAAGCCGAGCGCGAGCGCTATTACGCCGAGCTTGAGGCCAAGAAGGCCGAGGAAGCCGCCCGCGCGGCCGAAGCTGGCGAGCCTCTGCCCGAGCCCGAGCGTCCCCATGGCTCTGGCGGCCCGCTCTTCGCTTTCCCCTACAACCCGTCTGCGGAGGATGAGGAGCCGGAGGCAGTCGTTGAAGCCGCCGGCGAGCCCATTGCGAGCATTCCCGAGCCTGCCGCTCCCCAGCAAGAGACCCAAGACCAGCCTGCGCCGGCGCCCGTCGCCAACGCTCAGCAGTAAGGAGCCCATCATGAGCACGCAAGATACCAACAAAGATTTCGTGGCCGCGCTCGAGAGCCGCGCAAACACCTACGACCTGCTCAGCCGCTTGTTCCGCGTGGAGGTCGATCAAGAACTGCTCGACAATCTGTTGGCGATGAAGTTTCCTGCTAAGAGCGAGAACGAGGACATCGCGCAGGGCTACGAGCTGATTCGCGAGTATCTGGGCAAGACCGACGCCAACACGCTCACGGACCTTGCCATCGATTACGTGCGCACCTTCATCGGCAGCGGCAACGACGGCTTCAGCGCCGCGTACCCCTTCGAGAGCGTCTACACCAGCCCCAAGCGCCTGCTCATGCAGGAGGCGCGCGACGAGGTTTTGGTGTTGTATCACACCGCTGGCCTGGAGAAACAGGATTCCTGGAAGGAAGGCGAGGACCACATCGCGCTCGAGCTGGAGTTCCTGAGCATCCTCACCAGGCGCGCCATCGAGGCCTTCAACGAAGGCGACGAGGAACGTTGCGCCTACTTGTTGCTGCAGCAGCGCAACTTCATCGAGGACCACATCCAGCCTTGGTTCCCCATGATGGCGCACGACATGTACAAGTTCTCCCACACCGGACTGTACAAGGGTTTGGGGCACCTCACTGCCGGCATGATCGAGGAAGACCTGGCGTTTTTGAACGAGGTTGTGGAAGACGACGGCGAGGAGCCCGCAGGCGGCAAGGTCATCAAGCTTGAGGTGGATGTTTCTCCCCTGAAGGACGAGACGCCCACCAAGCAGGACGTGACGGATGCCGTGGCCGCGGCGGAGGCCGCCGAGGAAGCCGCTCAAAACGCGCAGGCAGAAGCCGTGAGCGCGTAGGAACACAACGGAGAGAGCAATGGAGCACACAGAGGAAAACAGCGCCGCCGTGGAGAGTGCGGCGAGCGAACAAAACGTAAAGCAAAGCGTGCAAGAGCCGCAAGGCGTCGCGCAGAGCAAGCCCGTGATGCGGCCTGACGAGGACGGCGCCGCTGGTGCCGCTGCCAGCGAGGTGTCCAAGGCGAGCAAAGAGTCCGCTGCCGGCGGCCCCAACGTGAGCCGACGTACCTTCGCCATCGGCGCGGTGGGCGCGTGCGCGTTGGTGGGCTTGGGCGCGGTTAAGTTCGTCCCCACCCAAGAGCAACTGCGCCCGCCGGGAGCGCAGGATGAGGACACGCTCATCGGCGGCTGCATCCGCTGCGGAAAATGCCGCGAGATCTGCCCGCAGCGCGCCATCGGCGTTGCGCATATCGAAGACGGCGTGCTCAACGCGCGCACCCCGCTCATGGACTTCAAGAGCGGCTACTGCAACTTCTGCCAGGACGTTGAGGGCGGCCCGCTGTGCGCACAGGTGTGCCCCACGCGCGCTATTCAGCAGGTGCAAGACACCAGCACCGTGGTCATCGGCAAGGCGGAGCTCAACCGCGATTGGTGCCTGGCCGCGCGCGGCATGGGTTGCCACGAGTGCGTCGACCATTGCCCGTATAACGCCATGAGCATCGGCGAGGACGCGGTGCCCGTGGTGGACTTCGACGCGTGCAACGGCTGCGGCGCCTGCGAGCGCTATTGCATCAGCATGAGCTCGGGCGCGCTTATCGACGGCGCCAAAGACCGTGCCATTCTGGTCAAGCCCGTGAGCATCGCCAAGCGCCCCGAGGAACAGGGCCGCAGCATCCGCGATTCCGTCACCTACAACGCCTAGAGGAGCACCGCCATGAAGAATCTCAAGAGTTACCCCCTGCGCGTCGCGGCGATGCTCATCGTGCTCGTCATCGTGGCCGTGGGCTATTTCACTACGACCGGTATCGGCAATACCTGCGGCTTTGGCTGGGGCGACATCACGCTCCTGTGCCCGCTGGGCGCGCTTATGTCCATGTTGGCGAGTAAAACCGCCATCCCCGCCGCCATCGTGAGCGTGGTGGGTGTGTTCATCATCTGTCTGGTGTTGGGCAAGGTGTTCTGCGCTTGGATCTGCCCGGTGCATTTTCTCTCGCCAGCCAAGAAGAGCCGCCACGGGCGCAAACGCCTGTGCACCAAGGCCGCCTGCTCCACCTGCGCCGCTGCCTGCGGCAAGAGCAAGGGCGTTCACTTCGATAGCCGCCATGTGATCTTGGCCGCCGCGCTCATCACCTCGCTCATCTTTGGCTACCCGGTGTTCTGTCTGGCTTGTCCCGTCGGCTTGAGCTTTGCCACGGTGCTGCTGGTGATGCAGCTCTTCGCTTTTGGCAAGACCACTTGGACCATCATCGTGTTCCCCGTCATCGTGTTCATCGAGCTCTTCCTGTTGCCGCGCTGGTGTCACAACCTGTGCCCGCTGGGTGCCCTCATGAGCCTTTTCAGCGTGCCTAACAAGACCTTCCGCCCGGTCATCGACAACAAGGCTTGCATGCAGGTGAGCGAGGGCAAGCACTGCAATCTGTGCGTTGAGGTTTGCCCTGAGGGCATCAACCTGCACAACATCGCGCTGGGCCGCAGCAGCATCAACGACTGCAGCAAGTGCCGTGCGTGCGCGGATATCTGCCCGCGTCATGCCATCAGCTTCCCGCTGCTTCCGCCCAAGGACGGCGAGGCGGGCGCTGCCGCAAGCGACACCCCGCAAGCGTAAGGAGACCGCCATGGCGCTCAACACCAGCATGAACACGCTGCTGCACGGCATGGACGCGCAGCGCATCAAGATCGAGCCGCAGCGCTGTATATCCGTGCGCAATCGCAACGCCGCCTGCCAGCGTTGCGTGGACGCGTGCGCTACCGGCGCGCTCTACAGGGAAGGCGACGACGTGCGCGTGGACGCGAGCAAGTGCATCGGCTGCGGAACCTGTGCCAGCGCTTGCCCCACGGCGGCCATCACGCTCGCTTGCCCCAGCTCCGCGCAGGTGGCGGCAGCGGCCAAGGAGTCGCTGAAGGCTTTCGGCGGGCAGACTATGCTTTGCTGCGCACAGGCCGTGGAAGATGCTGGTTTTGAGGTGCCGCAGCTCGAGGCTGCGCACGTGTGCGTGGTGCCGTGCCTGGGCCATGTGGACGAGAGCCTGCTGGCCGAGCAAGCCGCGCGCAGGGCTCGCCGCGTGAACGTGATCCACGGCGATTGCTCCGCATGCGAGCACGTGAAAGGCGGGCAGCTTTGCGAGTCCGTATGCCAGAGCACGCAGCGCTTGCTGCAAGCTTTCGGCAACGAGTGTGTTATCGATTTCACGCAGGATTGGCCGCAGGCTGTGACCGACGCGCTTGAGGACGTGCGCGCTCAAGGGGAGGACGCAGCGGAGCATGCGGCGCTTTTCAGCAGCTGCGGGGCTGCCGGCGAGAATGCTGCCGCTGCCACTTGCGGTGCCCCTATCAGCGCGACTGATGCGCTCGCCAACCCGGATTCCCTCCAGGGCCTCTACACCAAGGTGGGCAACAACGGCACGCTCTCGCATCACATCCCGCTCAAACGCACGCGTCTCTTCAACTGCCTCAAGCGCTTGGGCGAGCCACAGGAGACCGAGGTCGAGACGCGCCTGGTGGGCCGCGTGGAAATCGATACGGATAAATGCATGTCCTGCCGCATGTGCAGCGTGTTTTGCCCTACCGGCGCGCTTCTGCAGAAGGGGAGCGTCACCGACGAGGACGAGCCTTTCGGCCTGTTGCATCGCCCCACGCTGTGTATGCAATGCCGTTGCTGTGAGCAGATCTGCGCCAAAGACGCCATTACCGTCAGCGGCAAACTTCCGCTCAGGCAATTCCTGGGCAAGGAGGAAGTCTTCCTTGAGCTGACGCGCCCGCAGTGGCTCCCCAACACGCCGGAATCCATGTACGATAAGTTCGCTGACATGATCGGCCGCGATAAAAACACCGGCCATTTCTAGGAGCACAACGCGCTGTGATCACGTACACGTTGCCAGATTTCACGCAGGGGCTGGGGCTCAACCTCTTCTTTTGCCGCCTGCTCGCTAACCGGCCGGACCTCTGCCGCCCGGGCGTCGAGGTGGGCAGCGTCTACGGTTGTTTTCCCAGCTGTGTGCTCAATGGCGGGCGCGCGTTGGTGCGCCCGCGTTATAGCGCCGAGCAAATTGAGCAGACCTACGGCATCCTGGACGAATACGGGCTCATCGCGCGGCTTACGCTTACGAATATGCTGGTCACAGAGGAAGACCTGGCGGACCCATATCTGAACCAGATTCTGAGCCTGGGCGTTCAGCACGGCGCCGAGGCTATCGTGTACAGCGATCTTGTGCGCGACTACGTGCGCAGCGAATACGGCATGAAGACCGTGCTCTCCACCACGCGCGGCATCACGGATGTTGCGGAATTCAATCAAGCGTGCCGCGATAACGACTATGCCGTGGTGGATTATCAGGTGCACAAAGATGCGGCGTTCATGAGCGCGCTTGAGCATCCGGAGCGCGCCGAGGTCATGGTCAACGAGTTTTGCGTCAAGGGCTGCCCGCACCGCTTGGAACATTACCGCCACAACAGCAAAGACCAGCTGGGCGATGCCGTCACGCCCTTCGCCTGCCCGCACACCAAGGCGGATTTCTTTGCGCACGAGCCGGGACACCCGGTCATGTTCACTGCCGAGGAAGCGCAGGAGCTGAGCGAGTGCTATGGCATCCGCTACTTCAAGATCGTGGGACGCGGCGTGCCCTTCGCCACGGTGCTGGAAGCGCTCACGTACTACCTGGTGAAGCCGGAGCATCAAGCGCAGGTTAAGGCCGCCGTCATGGAAAGCCTACGCGGCTAAAGCAGCTGAACGAGGCGTACTAGGCGCTCTTTGCCGCGGGCTTTGGTCTTGCGGTACACGCTGCCCAAGACCTGCGCGGCATCATCGCGGGTGAGCTGCAGGTGCTCGGCAAGCTCGTCTAGGCTCTGTCCATCCAAATAGCAAGCGAGGCATTCCAGCTCCTGCGAAGTGAGCTCGTAGCGCTGCGCCATGTTGCCGCGTGCGTTGCCGCTCATCATGATTTGCGGCGTAGGCTCGGCAGCGGCCTCGCCTTGAGGAACGGCGCCCGCAACGCTTGCACCGCCCGCAGCAGCCGCAGCGGGCGTGTTCTTGCCCAGATAATCGTAGACGGCCTTCACGGATTGCAGGATGCGCGCCGCCTGCCCATAGAGCACGACGCCCTCTTTGGTGGGACGCACGCCGCCGGCACCGCGCTCAAGCAGGGAACACCCCAGCTCGCGTTCAAGCGCAGCCACATGCTTGCTGAGCATGGACTGCGTGCAGTGAAGTCTCTGGGCGGCCTTGGTCAGGCTGCCCTCGTCGACCACTACGGTGAACTCTTGTAGGCGCTCGGTTTCCATGGCTTAGTCTTCGCTATCCTGTAGCTTGCTGGCCGGATCCGGCGCGGTACCCTGAATGTATTGTTCGCCCAGGTCAATGAGTTGCTGTTTGCGGTTGACGCCGGTCTTTTGGTAGATGTGGCGGATGTGCGTGCTCACCGTGCCCGAGCTGATGTAGAGCGCCTCTTGGATGCGGCTTATAGTGCGCCCGGCCAAAAGCAGCGGCAGCACTTCGCTCTCGCGTGCGGACAGATGGTAATCGCGCGCAATGAGCACGGCCGCTTCCTGAATGCTTATGGTTTCGGGCGTAGCGGCATTCCCTTCTTGCGGCTCTGCGGCGGTGTCGTCGCCGCTCGCATCGGCGTCTGCTGCGGGCTCGGCGCTAATCTCCGCGCTGCCAAGCTCTGCCTCGCCTGCGTCCGCCTCGCCGCTGCTATCGCTCGCCACCCTCACGTCGTCAGAGCGCACTTCACCGATGCCGATGGTCACCAGGTCAAGCTCGTTGAACAGGTACACGCTCACCACGAAGAGCAAGAACAAGCAGACGATGCAACAAGTGATGACGGCGGTTTCTCCCATCGCCAACGGGAAGAATGCGGCGTTGCAGTTGGCGCCCAACAGCTCGCCCATGTAGAGGATGAAGAACGTGATGCCAAACAGCAACGAGGGGTTTATCTCGTAGTTCTGGCTTATCTCCACGCAGACCGCCGTCAGTAGCAGCACGAAGCAGGTGTAGCCGCTAAAGAACAGCGCGGCGGAATAAAGGCCGTTGTCGCCCATCGCCACAGAGAGGATGCAGGCGACGGCGAACATGGCCAAAGAGATCTTGTAGATGTGGAAGAGCATGTCGCGCGGGGCGGCGGCGCTGATGATGGCGATGATGAACACGGCGATGAAAGCGGCCACGAACAGGGTTCCGTCGTAGGTGAGCGTGGCGGCGCTGGGGGAGTATCCGAAGAAGCCGTCGTAGAAGCCCTCGATGAAGCCAAGGATCAGGGCGCCCGCCAGGGCCTTGCCAAAGAACAGCTTGGTACGGCGCGAGAACGGCGGCTTGGCGGAGTTGTTCAGCGGCAGCTCTTTGTGGGAGCTTTTGGCGCAGTAGAAGAGCAGGGTGGCCGAGCACAGCGGCGCGATCACGATGACGATGTCTGCAATGATGGGCGGCAGCGTGATCAGCACGAACGCGGACAGAAGGCCAATGCCGGTGGCGACGGACATCTCGAGTACGGTGGTGCGCGCGCCGACGCTGGCGAAGCTCTCGAAGAAGCAATGCATGAGGCATGCGCTTCCTATGCCGGTGAGGAACGAGCTGATGATGAGCACCATGGCGCCGGTGATGGAGTTGAGGTCGCTCACGATGAGCAGCAACGCGCCAAGCGCCATGAGCACGGCGGCTCCGATTATGAGCGGCGCGCATTTCGATGGGCGAAAACCCACCTTGCGCAGCAGGTTGAGAGTCACGCCCGCCACCAAGAAGCTAACGCCCATGGTGGCCATGCTCAGGCTCAGGTTGGTGTAGAGCAGCTTCAAGACCACGTTCACGTCGCTCGAGCCGGTGTAGAACATGATGCTGTAGAAGATGATGAGCACCCACACACGCTCGAAGGTATACGCCAGCAAGCGCAGCAGCGAGATGCTTTCGAATGCCTCTGATTGTTTTGACGTGGCTTGATTTTCCACGGTGAGCCCTCCAACTCTGCCGCCGCAAACGTGTTGCGGCGCTCCTCTTAATATGGCGCTCCCTCAAGCGGTGTGACTGAATTATATGACCCTGCTTGAAATCTGCAGTGAAAATGCAATCATTCTTCTAGTATATTCTTTGCTGAGAATAAAAATCTCCGTAAACCCGCCCGTCAAGTGCATCATGAAAACGCATGATGCGAAAAATTACAGCATTTTATGACTTCCCGTTTCTCATAACTGAAGATTCAAGGTGATGTGCAAAGCCTTCCAAAATCCCAGACTCTCAACCATCGCAAGCGCGCTGTGCTCATTGCATGCGACGGCATGCGCGAAGCAAAACGCCTTGCAAGAAAGAGAAGGAACGAGAGAGAAAAGGGAGGAGAAATGGGCGTAAAGCTAAACATGTCCAGGCGCACCTTCGTCAAGGCGGCAGCCATCACCGGTGCCGCGGCGGCGTTTGCGGGCAACACTGGTTCCGCTTTGGCAGAGAAAACCTATCCGGAGATTTCCGGTCAGGACACCGTTGAGGTCAAGTCTTGCTGCCGTGGTTGCGGCAAGATGGAATGCGGCGTCAAGGTTATCGTGCAAAACGGCCGTGCCATCCGCATCGAAGCCGACGAAAAAGCCTGGCAATCCATGGGTAACTGCTGCTCTAAGAGCCAGTCCTCTGTTCAAGCTGCTTATCATCCCGACCGTCTGCACTACCCCATGAAACGTACCAACCCCAAGGGCGAGGATCCCGGTTGGGTGCGTATCTCTTGGGACGACGCCATCAAGGAGACCTGCGACGGTCTTCTGGCCGTCAAGAAGAAGTACGGTGGAGAGGCAATCGCCTGCCAGGTGGGCACGTCCCGTATCTGGTGCATGCACTCCGAGTCCATCCTCAAGAACCTGTTGGAGACTCCCAACAACATCGAGGCATGGCAGATCTGCAAGGGCCCGCGCCACTTTGCCACCACGATGGTTTCCCAGTTCGCCATGAGCTGGATGGAGACCATCACCAGGCCCAAGGTATTCGTGCAGTGGGCCGGTGCCTCCGAGCTGTCCAACTACGACGACTCCTGCCGCACCACCGTCGACGTTTCCCAGCGTGCAGACGTGCACATCTCCGTCGACCCCCGTATGGCCAACCTGGGTAAGGAAGCCGATTACTGGCAGAACCTGCGCCCCGGCACCGACGGCGCTCTGGCGCTTGCCTGGACCAACGTGGTTATCGAGAAGAAGCTCTACGACGATCTCTACGTCAAGAAGTGGACCAATGCGCCGTTCCTGGTGTGCATGGACATGGAGCCCAGCGGCTTCCCCACGGTGCGTACCGACGGTTCCTACTGGGACATGAAGACGCACCTGCTCAAGGAGAGCGACATCAAAGAGGGCGGCAGCCCCTTCAAGTTCCTGGTCTACGACAACAACTGGGAGAAGCTCAAGAAGAAGGGCATCACGCACCAGTATGGCAAGTTCACCTGGTTCAACGCCGACCAAGAGGGCCGCATCGACGAGACCGGCGGTTTCTGGGAGGGCGAGAACTACAACTCCGTCACCGCCCGCGAGACCGGTAAAGAGGCCGCGCAGGACAACCTGCTTCCTGGCCAGACCCAGGGTTGGGTCCCGGACCTGCTGCCCTTCGATCCGGAGATCGACCCCGCCCTCGAGGGTGAGTTCGAGATCAAGCTCAAGGACGGCCGCACCGTCAAGGTGAAGCCCGTTTGGGAGTACTACAAGGCCGCGGCGGCGGAATACCCGCTGGACCGCGCGGCAGAGATCACCGGTATCCCCGCCGATCAGATCGAGGAAGCCGCAACTGTCTACGCCACGCGCATCGACCCGTCCACCGGCTACGGCAACGGCGGCATCCAGTACATGCTCGCTCAAGAGCATGCCTGCAATGCCATCCAGAACTCCCGCGCCCTGGACAACCTGGTGGGCATCACCGGCAACATGGACACCCCCGGCGGCAACCGCGGCCCCACGATCGTCCCCATCGACGGCGACCTTCAGGGTTTCTCCGCTTGGGCGCCCGGCGCATCCACGCCCCCGGCCGAGCTCATGGAGAAGCAGATCGGCGTCGAGAAGTTCCCGCTGCTGCACTGGTGGCAGTACTGGTCCGACGGCCCCACCTGCTACGACGCGATGGTGACCGGCGAGCCGTACCCGCTGCGCGCCCTGTGGAACGAGTCCGGCAACTTCATGGCGTTCGCCAACACCACGCGTGCTTGGGAAGGCCTGTGCAACCTGGACTTCTACGTTGACCTCAACCTCTGGCATGCGCCCTCCACGGACGCCGCGGACATCATCCTGCCCGTCGCCCACTGGATCGAGCTCAACTCCCCGCGCGCTTCCCAGGGTTCCGCCGGCGCCATGGGCGCTACCGTCAAGTGCGTCGAGCCTCCCGCAGAGGCCAAGTACGACCCCGAGATCGTCATGGCCGTGGCCAAACAGCTCGGTGTGCCCTGGAACAACGAGAAGGGTAACGAGTGGCCCAGCATCGACTGGCAGCTCGACGACTCCATCAAGCTCTTCACGGACGACGAGCTCACCTGGACCGAGTGGACGGTCAAAGACGGCAAGGTCTCCAAGAAGCGCCACGGCGTCGAGATGGCCAAGGTCAAGCCCAAGTACAACTGGAACGAGTACGTTGCAGAGTTCCAGAAGAACGGCTGGTGGCAGGCTAAGGACGTGGAGCCGCGCAACTGGGGCACTTACCGTCGCTACCAGACCGGCGCCATGCGTGCACGCGACCGCGTGTGGGCTCGCCTGGACTACACCTCCGGCAAGGGCATCGGCGACTGGAAGCCGGGCTGGTTCACCCCGACCATGAAGCAGGAGATCTGGTCCACGGTCATGGAGACCACTTACCCGGAGACCGAGGAATGGTGGCTGCCTTCCTGGAAAGAGCCGCCTCACGGCCCCAAGGACGGCGACCGCATCAAGGAGTACCCGCTCACCGCTACCACCGGACGCCGTATTCCGTGCTACTTCCACTCCGAGCACCGTCAGCTTCCCTGGTGCCGCGAGATGTGGCCGGTTCCGCGCATCGAGATCAACCCCGTTACCGCTGCCAAGTACGGCATCGAGCAGGGCGACTGGGTTTGGATCGAGACCGAGTGGGGCAAGATCCGCGAGGTCGCGGACCTGTACTACGGCGTTGACGAGAGCGTGGTCAACCTGGAGCACACCTGGTGGTACCCGGAGGTCCAGGACGCCGGTCACGGCTTCCAGCTCTCCGCGGTCAACCAGCTGCTGGATCACCATGCACAGGACCCGCATTCCGGCAGTTCCAACCTGCGTGCCTATCAGGTCAAGATCTACAAGGCCACGCCGGAGAACTCCCCGTTCAACAACCCCGTGCCCTGCGACAGCAACGGCACGCCCATCATCCACACGTCCGACGACCCGCGCCTCAAAGAGTGGCTGCCCACTTACGAAGGCCGCGATCAACAACTGAGCAGCGAGAAAGGAGAGTAGGCCATGACACATAAAGCAATCATCACCGATCTAAACCGCTGCGTGGGCTGCTTGGCTTGCTCCGTCGCTTGCAAGGCCCTCAACGGTGTGCAGATCGGCAACTACTGGAACAAGGTCATGCGCGTCGGGCCCAACCTGGAGCCCGATGGCTCTGGCAAGTGGCCGGATGCTTACATGTACTTCCTAACCATGAGCTGCCAGCACTGCAAGAACCCCGAGTGCGTCAAGGTGTGCCCCACCGAGGCCTCTCACATCGCCGAGGACGGCACCATCCAGATCGACAAGGAGAAGTGCATCGGCTGCCAGTTCTGCGTCATGGCGTGCCCCTACGGCGTGCGCTACCTCAACGAGGACGAGCGCGT
>CAVCDT010000072.1:0-11292 GCA_963600995.1 Akkermansia muciniphila
TCCTGCGCGTTGGCCGCGGTGACGGGGCTGTACTTGGCGAGCACGGCGGAGATCAGGTCCGCCGCCATGCGGGCGCGTCCCTGGTCGAGGATCGACTGAACGGCGCTCACGCGGCTCTCGCTGACGAGCTCCTTCTGGGTCTTGGTGAGGGCAGCGTAGGCGTCGAGGGCGGACTGGGCCGCGTCGCCTGCCGCCTGGGCGTTGTCGCCCGTGACGCTCGCGTAGTCGGCCTGCACCTCGGCCAGCTGGTCGCTCACCTTCTTGGCCGCGGCGATGTCTGCCGCGCTGTAGGGGTTGTCGTCGCTGTGGTCGACGGCGGTCACTGTGGCGGTGACGTCGCCCTGCTCGTTCGCCTTGTCGCAGAAGGCCTTGGCCTCGTCCTCGTCGGTGAAGTAGAACCTGCCCGTGACGGGCTCGCCGCTCGTGGTCGTGGCGGTCACGAGCCAGTTGGCGCGGCTGTACGCCGCGGAGTCCGTGAGGACCTGGTACTTGCCGCCCTTCTGCTTGAGCATCGCGTAGCCGTCCTGGATGTAGGCCGCGCTTTCCGGGCTGCCGAAGGATCCGCCGGTGATGTCGATTTGATTCTTCTGCGTGTCTTCGGAGCTTGTCTTCTCAGCAACATAGTCGTTGAAGGTGCCGCCTTGTATCGCTACCTTGGAGCCCTCTCTAACGACCATCGCCTTGTTCACGTACTCGGTGGCTTCCTCGGACTCCTTCGCCTTCCCAGAGAACTCGCCGCTGGTGATGGTGACGTCGCTCTTGTAAGTCACTTCTACGGCAACCTGTGACGTCGAGTTGAGCTTGCAATCCGCAAGATCGACCGTGCTCATCTGGATGCAAGCTGCATAGCAAGTGCTTGCGGCGGATGAGACGTTGCGCAGCGAGCCAGAGCTATCTAAGACGTAGAGAGTCGCGCTTTCAGAGGAGGTGAGTTTTGCAGAGCCCAGCGTGACATTCTCGACGGAAAATCGCGTGCACCTGGCTATTTCCAGCGCCTGCGAGAAATATGTCGCATCGTCATTTTTTATCGTGCCGTTCTTAACGGTAACACCCTCGCTCAAGTAGACATGCAGGCTGCCTGTTACGACATGACCTCCCAGATCAATCGTCAGGTTCTTGACGCCCAAGACAGAGGCGTCCTCTTCCACATTGCTAAGCAGGGTAACCGTAGCGCCTTCCTGTGCGTGTCTCATGGCCGAACCCAGCGTTGCATAACTTGCGCCGCCTACAGATGCCGCGACGTTATCGCTCCAGTTGGCTACGAGTGTGATGTCTTCTGTAACCGGCTCGTAGAACCCGTAGTCCTCGCAGTTAAGCGTCCAGGAAACGAAGCCCTTGCCGTCCATTGTGGGCGTTGCCGGCACGGCGACGGTGTCATAGAAAGGCACTGTCGCTGTCTCCACTTGAGAGCCGCCGTTCGAGTCGAACGTTACCTTCATATCGCGCGCCTCACGGACTTCTGCCCCGCTGTAGCCCAAGGCGTCAACGCAGCTCTTTGCCTCTGCTTCGGTCTCGAAAAAGACGAGGTAGAGCTCGTCCGCGTCAAGAACCGCATAGCGTGAGCCCTGCCTTGCGTCCGCAAGGTCTTCGACCACATATCTTTTGACTTGCGACTGTTCTACAGCCTTATAGGCGATAGCCTTGCCGTCAACAAGCTCCGCGCGTGATGGGATCGACGAGAACGTGCCGCCGGAGAGGGTGACTGCATTGGCGTTGCTGCTGTAGCTGGGCTTCTTGATTATCGGGGTGCTCCCACTCTCCCCCGCAAGGTTGAAGTCACCACCGCTTATGCTCACCCAGCTTTCGACACTTGTCTCTATGACCGGGCTGGCTTGAGCTGCGGCGTCAGCGGCTTGACCTGCGCCGTTAGTGGTGGTGTACGTACCGCTTTCGATATGGGTGCCGCCATGCCAAACCGATACGCAGGCATGTTTTGCAGCCGATGCAGTGACGTTGTCGAGGTTCAGGAGGGTGAACGTCTGCTCGTCCCCATCTGCCTCAAGGCCTTGGGTAAAGGCGGAGGCGTTGGAGGAAGATACGGTGCCGTTGGTGACTGTGAGCTCTCCAGAAGCCACCCAGACGGCGCCGTGGCCAGAAGCCGCGTCTCCGCTTGAGAGCGTGTTGCCGCCAAGGTCGAGTGTCACCGTTGCCAAATGGTCTACCTCGACTTTGATCATGCCGGTGGCGTCGTTGCCGAGTTTGTAAGAGCCCGGGCTGCTTATCGTATAGACGCCGTCGGTAAAATCTCCGCTGCTAAACGTTGTGACGTCATCTGCATATGCGCTCATTGGCAGCGCGAGCGCGAATGCTGCAAAAGCGCTTGACGCCAATGCAAGGAGTTTCCTCTTCATACAGGTCCCTTTCTGGATTTTTGCGACCTATTCAAAGCGATTATTCTAGCGCCCCTAAGCCAAGGTAGTTCTTAAGGTTGAGACGTAAACTGCGCTGTTCATTGAGTGAAGTTGACACGTATGTCAATTTCACTCAATGAGTGCCAGCGACTCGGTCTGGCTCGCGTCCGCTTTGTGCGTCTGGCTGATCGAGAGGGCCTCCCGGCGATTACCATCTCTCCTTCAATCGATAGCGCGTTGACCTCCCTTGACCTACCTGCTCGATGCAACCTTTCCCTTCGAGGGACTTGATGATGCTGTGTGCAGTGGAAAGCCCTACGCCAAGATGCTCCTCGAGGTCCTTTCTTCTTACGAGAGGCGTCGTCCGGAAGATAGCGAGCGCTTCTTTCTCGCGTTTTTCGAGTGCCGGGCCGTCAGCGCTAAAGGTATCTGCTGCGAGTTTGTCTCCGGTTGCTGCCATTTTGGGCAGGGTGATTTTGAAGGCGTTGTCGGACACTTCGATTTTGGCTTCAAGCGGAGAATTCGCGTAGCACTCCCTGATTTTGGGGACGCCCGTGCCGTAAGCTTCGATGAGCCCTAGGCGGTAGAAGACGTTCGCCAGCGCCTTGTTGCGTGCGATCGAGACACCAAGTTCGAGGTCGGCCAGCGTGATGCCCTTGACAAGTCCGCCGAGCGTGACGAACTCTATGCGGTCTGCGAAGATGCTCACCAGCGACGGCCCGCTGAAGGCGTAATCTCGGTGGACGATTGTGTTGAGCAGAACCTCGCGAATGGCCTCGGGCGGGTAGTCCCTCTCGTCTACGCGGTGCAGGCCTTCGAGTCTGGAGCGGGTCGAGTTGTAGCGGTCGATGAACAACGCAGTCTCTTCGAGCTGTTTGAACAGAGAGCCCGAGAATTCGTAGCGGCCCTTGAAGATGGTTTTGGCGTTGCCCTCGAACACTGCTGTTTTGATGGTGTGCGGGTTTTGGTCAGATAAGAGGAGTGCGAGGTTGGTGAAGACCCAGTCCTCACGCAGCAGCCCAAGCGTCCTCATCTGCGGCTCGCTAAACGGCAGGCTCGCGTCAGCAAATGTCTTCTCTGCTGCCCCGAAGGTCAGGTCTTGGGTTAACAAGCGGATTTCCTCATAGCTTTCCCCGTCTGTTTCCTTGATCATCTTTAGGATGGCGGCCTTGGTGGCGGGTACAGACGAGGCACCTTGCCTTACGTAGACGCCTTCAGGGCGGATTCCCTTGCCGGCGATGTAGTACGGTGCCGACGCCCCCTTCTGCACGCACAAGGTGACGACGGATTTGCCTTCTGTCTCCTCGATGCTTGCGCTGGTGAACATGGTGATATCAGGTTTTATGGAGTCTCTGATCATGTTGGTTAGCTGCAAGATGACCTTATCGGGGTTGTCGACGCCCACTGGTGTCCCGTCGTCTGCAACGCCGATATAGAGCTTGCCGCCGTCCGTGTTGGCGAAGGCGACAATCGTCTTCTTCAGCTCAGGGGTAAGCTCCTTCTTGAATTCGATTGTCGTGCTTTCAAACGTCATGCTGCTCGCCACCTTTCTATTAATCTATTGTTATTCTATCGCTAATCTATTGTTTTTCTATCAATCTATTGCGAATCTATTGACGTGCTATTGCTTTCTGTTGTTTTTCTATTAGCAATTGATTTGATACGCGGTATCAAGCCTATGGTTGCGCTGGTACTCGCACGCATCGAGGCGCGCGAGCGCAAGCGCCGCTAAGGGCGTTCATCGCTGGAGCATAGACTGTTGGGGCACGTTATCCATTGAGTGAAATTGACACATGTGTCAATTTCACTCAATGAGCGTTGGCGACTCGGTTTGGCTCCTGTCGGCGTCGGTGTTGCTTCGATAGGGAGGGCCCCAGTCTTTCTACGCTGTTGCGTTTCTGAGCGCTTCATGGCCGTAGCTGCAAGCAGCGCCGCTTGTGGCCATCTTATCGCTCGTCTGGCATTCATCTTGCAGCTAACCTAAACAAACGTTGTGCTAAACTAAGCTACCAGCAAAGAACGTTTATGTTACGCAGAGAGCTGAATCCATGAAGACCGCAACCCCACGTCCCGTTAAGCGGGCCCAGAGAGACATCGCCGCGAACCTCGATCTGGCGCGGCGCCAGCAGCGTATATCCGTCGCGGTCCTGGCAGACCGCACGGCGCTTTCGCAACCCACTATCTCCAAGCTGCTCAACAAGGGCGAGGGCTCGCTCGAGACCTTCCTGCGCGTGTCGTTCACGCTGGGTATGCTCGACAACGTCGTGGGCGCAACAGACCCGCTCACTACGCCTTTGGGCCGCATCCTCGCGGAGGAGGACATCCCCCAGAGGGTGAGGTACTAGCCATGGCTAAGCGACGGGTGTACGTAACGGTCCAAATCGATGGCAAGGATATCGCCTGCGGTGTGCTCGATCAGAATATCCGCAACAACCGCGAGTCCTTGACGTTTAGCTATGTGCAAAGCTATCTCGAGAATCCCGGAGCGTTTGTCTTGGCCCCGGATATGCCTTTGGGTGCCGGCTCTTTTCACTCCGCGGGGACGCAGCATCTGCGCGCGTTTGGCGACTGTATGCCCGACCGCTGGGGCAGAAACCTCATGCACAGAGAAGAGGCTTGCCTTGCTAGCGCTGAGGGCAGGAGTGCTCGGACGCTTTTCGACTTCGATTTCCTTTGCGGAGTGAGCGATGCGCAACGCCAAGGCGCTATCCGCCTTTGGGATGAGGACGGCAATGCGCTTGCGCCCGTTGGCAAAGGGGTCCCGCGTGAAGTTGATCTGCCGGCTTTGCTGGATGCCGCCGATCTTGCAGCCGATGACCTCACCGCAGATGTCCGCGATTTGTTCGCTGCTGGTTCGAGCTTGGGCGGAGCTCGTCCCAAGGCCTCGGTTTGCGATGCCGACGGTAAGCTTTATATAGCCAAGTTCCCTAAGAAAGACGAGTCGAAGCTCGACGATGTCTGCGCTTGGGAGAAGGTCGGCTTGGATATCTTCGCAGCCTGCGGGTTGGAAGTACCCAAGACCAAGCTCCTGAGGATCTCTGGGCGCTCGGTGCTGCTCGTCGAGCGATTCGATCGCAAAGATGGGCTCCGCATTCCCTATCTGAGCGGGCTTTCTGCAATAGGGGGCCGGGACGGGGAGGATGGGTACTCGTATCTTGACCTGGCGGACTTCCTTATGCAGGAGGGCGAGGAGGCGCAAGCCGATAAAGCCGCCCTGTGGCGCCATGCCCTGCTGAGCGCGGCCATCGGCAACACTGACAACCATATGCGCAACTTTGGCTTTGTGCGCGGCAAGCGGGGCTGGCGCTTGTCGCCGTTCTTCGATATCAACCCCACGCGTCTGGAGGCTGGCAACCGCTTTACGGTGAGCGTTGCCGATGACGGCACGGTGCACAGCATCGAAACGTGCATGGAGTTCGCCGAGCTCTATGACGTGGAAGCGGATGAGGCCCGTGCGTTTGCGGATACGGCTTTGAAGGCTGTCTCTCGTTGGAGGCAGCTTGCGGCGGCCTGCGGCATCTGCGCTGCATCTATTGAGGCGATGCGCTCTCGCATGGATCAAGCGCTGGCTGAGCTGGGGGTTGTTGTCTAGCGACTATGCGGGCGAGAGGGCGGCAGGGCTGGTGGCTCACTCGCTTCTTTCCTCTAGCGCAGTTGGGAGGATGTAGAGATACTCGCCGTCGGTGAGGAGCCGGGAGGGCTCGTTGTAGAGGGATGCGACGGCCCTCACGTTTTCCTGGAATGGCAGGACATCGGGGGACTTGGCGGCATGGAGCTTTTCGAGCAGGCGCTTGTTCTCGCCGCGGTTGAAGCTGCTCAGGGCTTTGCCGCCGCCTTGGAGCGCCTCGTCTATCGGGGTGTGCTCGCCAACCGGCGTTTTCGCAACTGCGTTGCCGAGCAGCTTGCTTGCCGTTGCGAGCCCACTGAGCACGGCAGAGTCGACCGAGCCCTCGGTGGAGTTCTCGAGCGCGTCGTAGACGAGGGTGTACGCCTCGCGATAGCGAATCGATGCCTCTTCGATGCGGTTGGCGACATCCTCAAGTCTGTCGGCCTTGAAATTCTCGGAGAGCATGGGGTCCAAAAACGACGCGAAGGCGTAGATGTAGGTGGCGAGCTGGTAATCCTTCAGGGTATCGAGAACTTCGTCGAGTCTGGACTCGACCATGCCGCGGATCTCGATAGGGGCTTTATCGTCGAGTTTCTTCTTGATCTGCTGGCGGCAAAGGTCCATGTCCTGCGTGGCGCTTTGCTTGATGTCGAGCACCTTCATGTGGGCGTTGTCCATGTAGCGCGCGTTGTCCCAGTTGAGGCTGTAGCCGTCGAGCACGTCGGTCAGGGTCTGTAGGTTGCCGCGCATCTTGGATTTGTCGCGCTGACGCATGTAATCGAACATCTCGTCGACTGTTTTCTGAATGTCCTCGAGCTTTTGGGTGATCTGCTGCAGGGCTATGGCCATGGCGAGCGTGGTTGGGTCGTAGGGGATAGTCGCCGATGTCGTTATGGTTTGCGTGTCTGCTTGGACGAGGTGTGCTTGCTGGAAGCTGTTGCCGATGCGAGTGGAGCCGAGCGCTCCGGTACCGTCGTTGAACTTTTGGAGCTGCGAGAAGTCGATTACGTTGCCTGTTTTGTCGAGCGCCTGGAGGAGCGTGCTGTCGCCCGGTGCGGTGACTGTCTGCGTAACGGTTCTGAACGCCTCTGGCATGGAGGCGAACGCGGTGCCGACGGACGCAATCTGGCCGATAGGGACCTTGTGGGCGCAGGAGAGGTCGACTGGCTCGTCTGCCAGGGCGAGTGTTACGTGAGTATTTGCCAGCTGCCTGCGGATGAGCGCCTTGCAGTCCTCATCGTTTGCCAGTTGGATGGACTCGTCTGCCATGGTGCGCTCCTAGGGTACGTTTTGCGTTTGCAAGCATTATTGCACTGCATCTCGCTGGGAGTTATGGCTTGCGGATAGGGGGCGGTGCTGTTTTGTTGTATGAGCTATTGCTGTCTCTGTCCGTTTTTCTGTACATGTTTCAGCTTGGCCCTGCAAAATAGGGCCGGACAGGCTAAAGGTATAATGCGACGGAGCGAAACAATGCATTTTGCTTGCTTGGAACTCATGATGAAAAGCCGTATAGAGTCGCTAGGCTTTAGGTCAGCGAGATTGATATAGGCAGGGTTTGGCAAAGGAAAAGAGCACACCGATGGGCATATGCGTCACGGGTGTGTTGCAGGCCATTGCGGAGAAGGACGTGTAATGGAGTTTTTGGACAACAAAGGGCAGAACCGTTTGGGCGATGCTCTTGCGCGTTCTGTTGACGATGGGGCTAGGCTTTCAATCATCAGCTCGTATTTCACCGTATTCGCCTATAACGAGCTTAAAGACGAGCTCGCAAAGATTGACGATGTGCGTTTTCTCTTTAGTGAACCGACCTTTATCAAGCACATGGAAGATGCTAAGGACCCGCGTGAATTCGAGCTTGCACGTCGTTCTCGTGAGAAAGGTATCGGCGGCACGGGCCTGGAGCTCACGTTGAAGAACAATTTGAACCAACGCGCTATAGCGCGCGAGTGCGCAGAATGGATTCGTTCTAAGGGCACGTTTAAATCTGCGAGACGCTCTAATGTTGTGCAACCTGGTGGTACTTATGTTGTTGAGAACCAGGTAACTGACGACCATGGTTTCATGGGTGCGGCGGCGGATTTTACTCAAGAAGGCCTCGGTTATGAGCGGCGTCCTGATACTGTCATGGGTGTAAGCCATTACGAGGGCACGACTGAGGTGGCCGGTCTCAAGGCTATGTTTGAATCTGTTTGGAACAATCCCGCTATGGTCGAGGAAGTAACCGAGGAAGTCGCAGCGCAAGTAGGAACTCTATATCGAGAAAATCCACCCGAGTTCGTGTACTTTCTTACGCTCTATCATCTGTTCCGCGATTTTCTGGAAGACAATGCCGATAATGATATCCGCTCGGGCCTTAAGTTCGAAGAATCGGTGATCTATAACAAACTCTATGACTTCCAGCGCGACGCCGCCATCGGCGCTATACGCAAGTTGGAGAAGTACAAGGGGTGCATCATCGCCGATAGCGTCGGCTTGGGTAAGACCTATGAGGCGCTTGCCGTCATCAAGTACTACCAGGAGCGCAATGACAAGATTCTTGTCTTGTGCCCCAAGCGCTTGCGGGCGAACTGGACGCTCTGGACTCAGGACAACGATGATCGCAATCCGTTGGCTGACGACCGCTTTAACTATACGGTGCTTAACCATACCGACCTCTCGCGCTATCAAGGTATGAGCGGCGAGACCGACCTTGAGCACTTGCGCTGGGGTAATTTCGACCTAATCGTCATCGACGAGAGCCATAACTTCCGCAATAAGAGCACTGACGCCGATAAAAAAGATCGCTACACGCGCCTCATCGAGGATGTGATCAAAGGAGGGCGCCGTACGAAGGTGCTTATGCTCAGCGCTACTCCTGTGAACAACAGGCTCTTAGACCTGCGCAATCAAATTGAGCTTATCACCGAGGGGGATGACGCTTATTTGGCGGAGACAGACGGTATTCCCTCGATAACCCATGTAACCAAGACTGTGCAGCAGCGCTTTAATGAATGGAGCAAGCTCGAAGATGCCGAGCGAACCACCGAGAGCTTCGTGAATGTCGTTAACGCTGATTATTTCAAGTTGCTCGATGTTCTCACGATTGCTCGCAGCCGCAAGCACATTGCCAAGTATTACGGTGTTGCCAGTGGAACTTTTCCGCAGAGGCGCAAACCCCTTTCTTTCAAAACGCCTATTGATCTCGAGGGTGAGCTTCCTCCGATTTCTGTGCTCAACGATAAGATTGCGCAGCTCACCTTTGCGCAATATCAGTTGATCTCTTATGTGCGTCCTGACAAGCGTTCCAAATATGAGGCCCGTTATGGAGACTCGTGGGGCAAGGACTTTGAAAGCCAAGTCAATCGTACAGCTGCCGTGGCCAGCCTCATGAGGGTGAACGTGCTTAAACGCATGGAATCGTCCGTGAACAGTTTTCGCATTACGTTGCAGCGGATACTCAACGGATGCAAAGGGTTAAAAGAGCGGCTGGAACGAGGCGGGGCGGGTATTAGCTATGCCGCTAAAGAGGTTTCCGACGGTCTGGATGATGACGATGCCGAGGAGCTGGAGGCCGGAGGGAGAGTCGAAGTCGATCTGCGCGATGTTGACGCTTTGCGCTTGGGACATGATCTTGATTTCGATATCCAAGTGCTTATTGACCTTTTGGAGTATGCGAGTGCTGTCACCCCCGAGCGCGACGCCAAGCTCGTGCAGCTACATGACTTCATTGCCCAAAAAGTGCGGGACCCTTACAACCCCGGGAACTCCAAGGTGCTTGTGTTCAGCGCTTTTGCAGATACTATCGACTATCTTTTTGAGCAGCTTGGGCCGCTGCTAAAGCACGAACTCGGCTTGGAGTGCGCTGAGATTGCAGGTAACTCAGCACGTACTTTCTCTCTCAAGCTGCGCAAGACCGCTTTCGAAGATATTCTTGCCAGGTTTTCTCCGGTGTCAAAGGAGCTGCCTGAAGCACAGCGTATTCAGGGTGAGATCGATATCGTCTTTGCGACTGATTGCATATCTGAAGGACAGAATCTGCAGGACTGCGATTGCGTGGTGAACTACGACATTCATTGGAACCCTGTGCGTATTATCCAGCGCTTCGGGCGAATCGATCGCCTTGGGTCCATCAATGACCAGATTCAGTTAGTGGATTTTTGGCCTGATATAGAGCTCGATGAGTACATTCAATTGGAAGGCCGCGTCAAAGGGCGTATGGCTCTGCTCGATGCGTCTGCTACGGGTGAGGAGAATATCTTCGAGGGCAAAGCAAGCAGTGAGATGAACGATCTCGTGTACCGCCGCCGCCAGCTTGAGCAGCTGCAGAGCGAGGTGCTCGACTTAGAGGATATATCCGGGGGAATATCCATCACTGATTTTGCGTTCGATGATTTTCGCGTGGAGCTCAAGCGCTATAACGAGGAGCATCCGGGGCTTCTCGAGGGTTCGCCTGCGGGCTTGCATGCAGTGGCAACTATTCCCGACGAGCTTCGCGCCGAGCTGCAGCCTGGCGTTATCTTCTGCCTGAAGCAGAATGATGATGAGCACGACCCGAAGGATACGAACCCTACTTTCCCTTACTGCGTCGCATATGTAGCCGCAGATGGTGCTGTTGTGACTAAACATACCCAGCCCAAGGCTGCACTTGATGTGATGCGTGCCGCCTGTGCCGGAAGCAGCGAACCTATCGCAGAGCTTTGCCGTGATTTCAATCGCGAGACGCGCGATGGCGAATGTATGGATGTCTACACAAGGCTGCTCGATAACATAGTCGCCGGTATCAATGACGTGCAACAGGATAAGGGCATAGAAAGTTTGTTTACCCTGGGCGAGGTTGGCAGCGGCGTTAGCCTGGGTTTCGATGATTACTCCCTCGTAAGTTTTGTGGTGTTGAGATGAGCAGGTTCGATTGGAACGAGGTTTTCTGCCTCCCGATGGCAGCTCTTGCGGGTGACAGGCGCATACCGAAGGCTGTGCTGATTAGACAAGCGTCGCTTACTAGGACCGAACAGAAAACGCTCGATAAAGTGAGGCTGCTTACTCATTATGCGACGGTGCAAAAATCAACGACTCGGATCACTGCTCGAGTGGACGAGGGGCATGATATTCAAAGTGTTGCGTTCCTGCGCTGCGAGATGACGGGGTCCTCTGCCTACGTCAAGGTAGCGCACCTTCTGCACAAGTGCTTCCCCAACCCGACAGTTATCCTCTTCGACGGTTGCGGCGAGGTCTGCATATCGGTGGCCATCACGCGCCGGAGTCTGGCCGAGCAAGGTGTTACGGTGGTGGATGAGGTGCAGAGCACAGGCGCCATCGACCTGGAGGCCAAGGTACTCGCGCCCTTTAGGGACGCGC
>CAVCDT010000073.1:0-11008 GCA_963600995.1 Akkermansia muciniphila
TCGAACACACCCGAGACGTTCTGCGCGCCTCACAACGGCTTTGAAGGCCGCGGGGGCCACCAGACCCCAACCATCTCCATGAGCGTGTATAGCCTATCAGCAATTTCGAGCTGCGCATCCCAAAATAGGTCAACGGAGCGCGTTGCATAGCTGGAGGAGCAAGCGTAGCTGCGGCAAGGCAGCGTTGCCTGCTTGCTATACTCTCTGCCATAAGATGACCCCTATCTGCAGGAGGACGGGTATGCAAGCACGCAATCCCTGGGCGCTTTACGACGAGATGATCGAGGGCATTCCGCAAGACGTCCAGGTCAAAGATTATGCGCTGGGTATCCATTGGTCGTATGTAGAGGCGGAGTGCGGCATGGGCGCCGCCTTCACGACGCGCCAGGGGGCGCGCCGCTCGCACAAGGACGATCTGCGGGGCGCAAGCCTCAAAGACGTCGCTGCGCTGTCTAAGTCGTGGTGCTTCGAGGAGGCTACCCTCGGGGTGGCGGCGCTCAATGCTTGGTATTCCAATCCGGACCGCCTTGCCGCCAACGGTATCGCGACCGAGTACGAGGGCAACCTCGATGCCGATGCGCAAAGCCCGCGCCTGGGCAAGAAGCTCGACGCCTTCCAGATCTACAAGCCGCAGATCGCAGCTCAAGGCGATGCCAACGTGGTGGTCGTGGGGCATTTCCCCCATGCGGCAGATATCGACGAGTACGCCAACCTCACCATCCTCGAGCGCGTGGTCAAAGACGAGTGGGACACGCCCGATCCTGCCTGCGAGTACGTGCTTCCCGGCGCAGACTACGCCTTCATCACCGGCGTCACGATCATGAACAAGACGGTTACGCGCCTGCTGCAGCTTTCTGCCGGCGCACATACGATCATGGTGGGCCCGAGCGTCGTCATGGCCCCTGCCTTGTTCGAACGCGGCGTGGAGTGCATGGCGGGAAGCGTCGTCACAGACCCCGAGGCCGCCAAGTTCGGCGTTGCCAACGGCGCCGGGCAGATCTTTGGCAAGAGCCTGCAGATGGTGATGGCCAGGGCTTAGAGCTGGGCGAAGTACTCCGCCAACGCCACGACGCACTCGAGAGCCTCGTCCTCGCTGAGAAGCGTGCGCACGTCGAGGTAGAGCGCGTCCTTGCTCACGCGCCCCACGACGGGGACGGCTCGCTGGGCGATCATATGGCGCTGGCAGTCGGTCACGCATCCCTTCTTGAAGCGGACGGCGACAGCCCAGCTCTTGATGTCGCACATGGGCAGCGCGCCGCCGCCGGCGCGGCAGATGCTCTCTACTACCTCCACCTGCGCGGCGTCTTGGTCAAGCGCGGCTTCGAGCTTTGCGGCGAGGTCTTGGGCGGAGGGGAGCACATCGTCTGCGCTGGCAGAGAGCATGCGCAGCGTGGGGATCTCCTTTGCCGCTTGCTCGGGGTCCAGGTAGAGGCGCAGCGTTGCCTCGAGCGCTGCGAGCGTCATCTTGTCAAGCCGCAGGGCACGGGCGAGCGGGTTCTTCTTGAGCTTGGCGATGAGGTCGGCGCGGCCGGCGATGATGCCCGCCTGCGGCCCGCCCAAGAGCTTGTCGCCGCTAAAGCTCACGATGTCTGCGCCGGCAGCGAGGCTTTGGGCGACGGCGGGCTCTGCGTAGTCGCCAAAGCAGTCGAGTCGCATGAAGGCGCCGGAACCCTGGTCCTCGTAGACCAGGACCTCTAGCTGGCCGTCCTGGCGCAGCTTGTTCTCCTCGTCTGCTATGCGCCGCAGCTCGCTTACAGACACCTCCTCCGTAAAGCCGATCAGGCGGAAGTTCGACCTGTGGACCTTGAGGAGCATCGCCGTGTCGTCGTTGACCGCGCGCTCGTAGTCGCGCGGGTGCGTCTTGTTGGTTGCTCCCACCTCGACCATCTTCGCGTGGCTTTGGGCCATGATATCCGGGATGCGGAAGGACCCGCCTATCTCGACCTCCTCGCCGCGCGAGACGACCGCCTCGTGTTCTGCGGCGAACTGCGAGAGCACCATCATGACGGCGGCCGCGTTGTTGTTCACGGCGATGGCGGCCTGCGCCCCCGTCAGCGCGCAGATGAGCTGCTCGCAGTGGCTGTGGCGGCTGCCGCGGGCCATGGCTTGCGTGTCGTACTCGAGCGTGGAGTAGCCGCGGATGACGTCGTTGACGGCATCGACGGCGGCTTGCGGCAGCGGGCTGCGCCCCAGGTTGGTGTGGACGATGACGCCCGATGCGTTGACCACGCGGCGCAGGGAGCGCTGGCGAAGCCCCAGCGTCTTGAGCTGGGCTGCCGCAGCGATCGCATCGACGTCAACGCTCTCCACGTTGCCGGCGAGTATGCCCTGGCGGACGGCGTCGACGGCGCTGCGGGCGGCATCCGCGATGATCGCATGGGGCAGGTCTGCCGCCTGCTGCAGCGCAGGGTGCTCGAGGAGCTCCTCTACTTGGGGTAGCGTGCGCAGGAGCGCGTTGCGGTCCGTCATCGCGTGGTCCTTTCGATATGCGGCGGGGCATGCCCGTTTAGTAGGCTGTCAACGTATGGTTATCCTACACGAGGACTGCTCGCGTAAAGTGACGCCCGCAGTGCGCTTTCGAGGACCACGGTGCTCGCTTGCGATAAACGGCAGAGAGGTTGGCAGGCCTGTGAGGATCTTGCATGTAACGGCACAAAAGCCCGATAGCACGGGAAGCGGCGTCTACTTGGCGCAGACGGTTGCGGCGCTTGGGCGCCTGGGGTGCGACCAGGCGGTTGTCTGCGGTGTGGATGCGGCAGATGAGATATCTCTGCCCTCCTTCGTCGAGGCTCACCCGGTCCGCTTCAACACGCCTTCGCTCCCCTTCGACGTCTGCGGCATGTCGGATGAGATGCCCTATCCCTCCACGCGCTACCGCGACCTCACGCCGCAGATGCTCGAGTGCTTCGAGCAAGCGTTCGCGCAAGCGGTTGAGGAAGCTATCCGCTCCTTCGAACCCGATGTGATCGTCTGCAACCACCTGTACCTGGTAACGGCTATCGTGCGCGAGAGAACGCGCCGCATGGGCTGCACGTGCCCGGTTGTCGCCATCTGCCACAACACCTGCTTGCGGCAGTTGGGCCAGCATGGCCTTTGCCGTGAGCGCATCATCAGCGCTGTCCGCGACGTGGACAAGGTCTTGGCGCTTCATGACGAGCAGCGCGTGCGCATCGCGTCGCTTTTTGGCATCGATCGGCAAGGCATCGGCATCATCGGCACGGGCTACGATGCGAGCGTCTTCTCCCGGGGCGATCAGCTGGGGCAAGTGCTCCGCAAAAAGCCGGACTCGATCGTCTATGCGGGGAAGGTCACCTACAAGAAGGGCGTGGGCAGCCTGCTCGATGCCCTCGATATCCTCGATGCGCCGGCACACAGCGTGACGCTGCGCCTGTGCGGCGGCTTGGGGCCGGATTACCAGGGTGGCGTGCTCGAGCAGCGTATGGGCGTGAGCAGGCAGGACGTGAGCTATGCGGGCCGCCTCGACCCGCGTGTGCTCGCAGACGAGTACCGCGCGGCAGAGCTCTTCGTCTTGCCCTCGTTTTACGAGGGCCTGCCCCTGGTGGTGGTTGAGGCGCTCGCCTGCGGCTGCAAAGTAGTGGTGACGGATCTACCCGGCCTGCGCCCTTGGATCGAGCAGAACATCCCCGATGCCCCCGTGACGTACGTCGCCGCGCCCAAGATGGCAGCTGTCGACGAGCCCCTCGGCTGCGAGCTGCCCGCCTTCTCGGAGAGGTTGGCGCGCGCTATCGAGCATGCGCTTGGGCAACCGGAGGAAGCGGTCGACGTGAACTCGCTTTCCTGGGACACCCTGGGCAGAAGGCTTCTTGACTGCTGCGGCGCCCTGCTCGAGGGCTAAAGACTGCCCAGGTCTGCCCCGCCCCTGCGAGGGCGTCTTTGCTCGCCTGCGGTGCAGCAGGGTTGTCTTCTTAAGTATTCCATTTTCTGCAAACTCGCTATCTGCTAGTATGTTTAGCACCTGTGAGCACGCTGGCTCGCAAAGCAAACGTAGCAATCAAACACACCATGAAGGAGGTGCCCCATGGACGAAGCCGGCATCGAGGAGTTGCTCGACGAGCTCGCCGAGCGCATCGAGAACTCCAAGCCTGTCCTGGGCAACAGCCAAAAGCGCCAGGTCGAGATCGGGCCTGTTTTCGAGATCATCGATGAGATCCGCGACATCCTGCCAGAAGAGCTGCGTCAGGCACGCATCATCGTGCGCGACCGTCAGGGCATGATCGAGGCGGCAGAGATCGACGCAAACCGCATCCTCGAGGATGCAGAGCGCCAGGCCGACCAGATCGCCAGCGAGCAGGAGGTCGTCCGCCTCGCAGAGGGCAAGGCGACAGAGATCGTCGAGGAGGCCATGGTGCGCGAGCGCGAGATGCGCGTCGGTGCAGAGGATTACGCAGACCAGATCTTCGCCAACCTCGAGACCAACCTCGACAACCTTCTCAAGAACGTCACACGCTGCCGTGCGCGCCTCAACAACACGGCAGACTAGCGCCTCGTACCCCGGCAGCATCGCAGCCTAAAGGAGACCTGATGCAGGCATTCCCCCAATCCATCTACCCAGAGCTCGCAGCTTTTGGCGGCGTCCGCAAGCTTGCGGGCACGCTCGATGAGCTCTCCTACGAGGTGGGCGGGATGCGCGTCGAGACCCCTGGTGGGTTCGAGTACCAGGTCACCCTCACCAACACCGGCGAGGCCATCTTGCTCCAGGGCAGTGTGACTACGACGGGCACTACCCAATGCGCGCGCTGCCTCGAGGAGGCCGTCGTCGACGTCGAGGCAGAGGTGCAGGGCTACTTCCTGCTGGACGCATCGGAGCTGGCGGAGGGTTACGAGGAAGACGAGGTCGACGTCGTCGACGCTAACGGCGACTTCGACATCTCATACAACATCTTGGCGGCCGTGGCCTATGCCACGCCCTTCGTGGTCCTGTGCAAGGACGACTGCAAGGGCCTGTGCTTCACCTGCGGCAAGAACCTCAACGAGGGCCCCTGCGACTGCGGCGAGCAGCCGGACCCGCTCAACCCGTTCGCGGCGCTGGCCGGCCTGAGCTTCAGCGAGGACGACGTTGCCCGCGGTGAGGCCGCGGCCGATGAGTTCGGCGACGCGGTGGCCGCCGCGCATGCGGGAGAGGAGCTGCCGGAGCTCACGCCGGAGGAGGCGGCAGAGCTCGAGCGCGCTCTCGATGCGATCTTTGCCGACGGGGCTGCTGGCACGCTTGAGTTCGACGAGCAGGGCAACCTGGTCTTCATCGAAGACGACGCCTCTTGCGACGAGTAAGGACGCGCGTTGCCTGATTACTACAAGACCTACACCTGTCCTGCAGCCAAAGACTGCGGCGGCTGCGAGTGGCTCGCCGTCCCCTATGAGATCCAGCTCAAGCGCAAACACGATGCGCTAGCAGAGCTTTTCGCCTCCTTGGGTATAGAGCCCGATGCCGTGGTGGGTATGGACGAGCCTTGCGCCTACCGCGCCAAGAGCATGACCCCCTTCCAACCTGCGCCGCGCGGCAAGCTTGCGCATGGCATGTACAAGCCGGGCACTCATAAGCTGGTTGATTGCGACAGCTGCCTGGTGGAAGACCCCCAGGCGCGCCCCATCTTCGCATCTATCGCGCGCTTGGCGCGCGAGTTCCGCATCAAAGCCTACGACGAGGACCGTGGCAGCGGTCTCTTGCGCCACGCTATCGTGCGCTGTGCCGCCAACACAGACCAGGTGATGCTCACGCTGGTTTGCAACAGCAAGGAGTTCCCGCACAAGAAGGAGTTCGTGCGCGCCCTGCGCGACGAGCACCCGGAGATCTCAACCGTGGTCTTCAACGTCAACACGCGCGACACCAACGCCGTGCTGGGCAACCGCGACAGCGTGGCCTACGGCCAGGGTTGGATCGAGGACAAGCTCTGCGGGCAGACCTTCAAGATTCCCAGCTCTGCCTTCTACCAGACCAACCCCAGGCAGACCGAGGTCCTCTACAGCATCGCCGCGCGACTTGCCTCTTTGCGCGGTGGCGAGAGCGTGCTCGATGCGTATTGCGGCATCGGTACGGTGGGCATCGTCGCGGCGAGCATCTGCGCCAAGCAGCAGCGCGAGGGCACGGCACCCGTTCACAAGAAGAAGGCGGCCAAGGCCGCTGCCAAGGCAAAGAAGAAGAGCACGCAGGTGCAGGTCAAGCACATCGAGCTCGTGGGTGTGGAGACAACCCCTGCTGCAGTGGAGATAGCGGTAGAGAACGCGCGCATCAACCATGTCAAGAACGCGAGCTTCGTGGCTGCCGATGCAGGCGCCTTCCTCGCAGGATGCGGCAGTCATTTCGACGTCGTCTTCATGGACCCGCCGCGCGCCGGTGCGTCAGAGGAGTTCATCGAGGGGCTTATCGCTGCTGCTCCTAAGCGCATCGTCTACATCAGCTGCAACCCGCTTACTCAGGCACGCGACATCGAGATGCTGAAGGATTCCTACAAGCTCCAGCGCGTTGTCCCTGTGGATATGTTCCCGCATACCAAGCACGTGGAGACGGTGGCCCTGCTCACGAGGATCGCCAGGTAGGCGCTTTGGCCCCAGGGTTGCTTGGGGCGGCTTGCCTACGCTGCAATGCTCATGAGCGGTAGGTGACGTGGCACCTTGCGCATATCTGCGTTGCCCGTCCCTTTGGCGCACAGGTTGCCGAAGGTAAAAAACATCTTCACATGATTGATTTTGGGTGTTAGAATACCAATTCGCGTATTTAATGTGTACGGCTTTCTCACACGGAGGGCCGTGTAGGAAAGGTTTTGGATCATGGCTGTACCCAAAAGAAAAACCGGTCGAGCAGTCACTCATGCTCGCCGCTCTGCAAACGACCGCTGCGCGACTCCCGCTCGCTCCGTCTGCCCTCAGTGCGGCGAGGTCAAGCTGCCCCATCGCGTTTGCCCTAGCTGCGGTTACTACAAGGGCCGCGAGGTCCTCGAGGTCGAGTAAATCGGCTTCCTCTCATATAGCTGCATGAGAAGCCAGCCCCGACGGGCTGGCTTCTTTGCGTTTGGGGTCCTGTTTGCATGCTGGATGAGGGCTTGCTGCGGAGGGCGGCTCCGCTGCTACAGGTGATGGTGCTTGGGGCGCTGCATTGCTTCGCATTGCGCAGCTTATGCTGTGCCGGTGGCGCAGCGGGGATGCAGCAGGTATGCTACGGGGATGTATTTGCAGGCATCGCATAAGCTTGCGCAGGCCCAGTGGGGCAGATGCAAGCGTGTGCGATCAACACAGAGAGGAGACCGTCTATGGAGATGGTCAAGCTCGTGGTAGATGCGCTGGGCGGCGACGATGCCCCCGGCGTCGTGCTCGAAGGCGTCGAGATGGCGCTCGCGCAGGCAAGCGACATCCAGGTGATACTCACCGGCCCGGCCGATGTGGTCGAGCCCTTTGCCGCAGCGCATGACAGGTGCGAGGCGCGCGCCACCACGGAGGTCATCGAGATGGGAGAGCATCCGGCGATGGCCGTGCGCAAGAAGAAGGACTCGAGCATCGTCGTGGGCTGCCGCATGGTCAAGGAAGGCGAGGCTGCGGGCTTCTTCAGCGCAGGGAGCACGGGTGCCTGCATGGCAGCGGCGACGCTTGTCATGGGCCGCATCAAGGGCGTCAAGCGTCCCTGCATCGCGAGCGTGGTCCCGAGCCCCGTGTGCAAGTGCGTGCTGGGCGATATGGGCGCCAACGCAGACTGCCGCCCGGAGTATCTGCTGCAGTTCGCGCAGATGTGCCGCGTGTACTCGTCAGAGACCTTGGGCGTGGCCAACCCCACAGTGGGCCTTCTCAACATCGGCGAGGAGGAGACCAAGGGGTCGGAGTTCGCGCAGGAAGTGCACCAGCTCCTCAAGGAGCGCTGCCCCGGGTTCATCGGCAACGCAGAGGGCAAGAACATCGCCTTGGGCGGGTTCGACGTCATCGTGACAGACGGCTTCACGGGCAACGTGGCGCTCAAGACCTTCGAGGGCGTGGGCAAGGCGCTTCTGGGCTCCCTCAAGGAGGCACTGATGTCGTCTACCAAGAGCAAGGTAGGCGCGCTGCTCATCAAAGACGCGCTCAAGGACCTGATGAAGAAGGTCGACGCGGATCAATACGGCGGCGCGCAGCTCTTGGGCGTCAAGGGCGTGTGCCTCATCGGGCACGGCAGCTCCAATGCCAAGGCCATCTGCAGCGGTGTCCTGGCGACGGCGCAGGCCATCAGGCAGGATATGCCCGGCAAGCTCGCCGCAGCGGTCGGGGAGGCCCTCTAATGGCGCGCAGACCCAGCAAGCTCATCGACAACCTCGACATCCCCCCTCTGGACGAGGAGCATCTGGAGAACCTCGAGAAGGCAGAGCGCATCATCGGGCGCGAGTTCGTCAACCGCGGCCTCCTGCAGGTAGCGCTCACCCATCCAAGCTACGGCAAGCACACCAAGGTCTCCAACAACTACGAGCGCCTGGAGTTTTTGGGCGACAGCATCCTGGGCTTCATCATCGCCGAGGAGACCTTCGGGCGCTTCCCGGACTTGGAGGAAGGCGGTCTCACGCGCATCAAGGTGAGCCTGGTCTCCGGCGCGAGCCTCTCCAAGGTATGCGGCGAGGAGGGCCTGGGCGAGTGCATTATCTTCGGTGACAGCGAGGCTGGCACCAAGGGACGCGGGCTCCATAGCGCGCTCGAGAACGTCTACGAGGCGATCGTCGCCGCGTTGTATCTGGACGGCGGCATCGAGACCGCGCGCGACTGGGTGCTGCGCACTTTGGGGCCGCATATCAGCCGTGATATCGCGACCGAGCCGGAAAGCCCCAAAAGCTCGCTTCAGGAGTATCTTCAGGCGCGTCGCAAGAAGCCCTACTACAAGATCACGGGCATCATCGGGCCGCCGCATGACCGTGTGTTCCAAGCCGAGGTCTGCTGCGACGACGACGTCTTGGGCGTAGGCGAGGGGCACAGCAAGAAGGCTGCCGAGGCCGCTGCTGCCGCGCAGGCTCTCAAAGCCCTCGGCGTCACCAAATAGCACGCTGTATGCGGCGGGTCTGCGGTAGGGGAGACGCTGCCCTTGCCGCAGGCCCGCGCCCTGCGGACGCGCCCGGGCGGCATGCGTCAGCCATCGGCGCCTCATGCTAAAATCGACCAGTTACGCCTGATTGCAAGAACAAAGGATCCGCGTGTACCTCAAGTCTCTAGTCCTCAAGGGCTTCAAATCCTTCGCCGACCGCTCGGTGCTCAAGCTCGAGCCGGGTATGACCGTCGTGGTGGGGCCCAACGGCAGCGGCAAGTCCAACGTGAGCGACGCGGTCTTGTGGGTCTTGGGAGAGCAGAGCGCCAAGCACCTGCGCGGCCAGGCGATGGAGGACGTCATCTTCGCCGGGAGCTCGGCCCGCCAGGCGGTAAGCCTCGCGGAGGTCGACCTCGTGCTGGACAACACGGACGGCACGCTGCCGCTCGATTTTAGCGAGGTCGTCATCACGCGCCGCATGTACCGCAGCGGTGACAGCGAGTACCTCATCAACGGCAGCCCCAGCAGGCTCATGGACGTGCTCGACATCCTCAACGACTCCGGCTTGGGCCGCGACACGCATTCGATCATCTCGCAGGGTTCGCTGCAGCATATGCTCCAGGCACGCCCGGAGGACCGCCGCGTGCTCATCGAGGAGGCCGCGGGCATCCTCAAGCACAAGAAGCGCAAAGAGCGTGCCGGCCGCAAGCTCAAGGGCATGGACGCAGAGCTCGCGCGCGTCAACGACATCGCGGCAGAGATCGACCGCCAGCTCAAGCCCCTCGAGCGCCAGGCAAGCCGCGCCAAGCAGTACGAGCAGCTCACCGGCGAGCTCAAGGAGATAGAGCTCACCTTGGCCGTGGACGACCTGCGCCAGCTCCAAGGCGAGTGGGAGCTCGTCGAGAAGAGGGAGAAGGAGGCCGATGCCTCCGTGGAGCTCGTGCGCTTCAGGCTCGAGGAGAAGCAGCGCGAGCTCGAGAAGCTCCAGCGCCTCTTGGAGGAGAAGGGCCTTTTCGCCGGCGATTTGGCTGAGCAGCGACGCCGCTGCCAGGTGGTGCTCTCGCAGCTCGACTCCGGCATGCTTCTCTTGGAGGAGAAGGGCCACAACATGGTGACGCGCCTGTCTGAGCTTCGCCAGTCGATCCACCAAAACGAGAAGCGTCTGGCAGAAAACCGCGCTCAGCTCGACAAGTCGAGCGTCGAGCAAGTCGAGGCCGCCGCGTCGCTTGAGACCGTGCAGGCCCAGGTGGCAGAGGTCAGGGCCGATATGGAGGCCACGCGTAAGAAGCGCAAGGAACTCGATGCCCAGATCGGCCGCATCAACAGCTCGGCGAGGAGCTGCTCCAAGAAGCTCGACGACTCGATGCTCGCCATCCTCAAGGCGACCGAGTCGCTCTCTACCGCCGATGTCGAAGACGACCTGCTCGCGCGACGTGCGACGCAGATCGAGGAGAGTCTGACGGGCACCCAGGCCACGCTCGCTGCCAAGCGCGGGCGCATAGAGGAGCTCGAGGGCCAGCTTGCGCAGCTGCAGCGCGAGTCGACGCTCGCCAAAAGCGACATCGACAAGCGCGTGCGCCTGCTCGACGATGCCCAGAAGGCCGCCAACGCCAAGCGCGACGAGCTCTCGCAGCTCGCTGCAGAGCTCAAGGGGCTCGAGGAGGTCGACCGAGCCTTCGACGCCGCAAGCCCGCTTCTGAGCTGGGTGATGGACCGCCAAGATCAGGTGCGAGGCATCGTCGCCCCGCTTTCCGAGGTCGTCAGCGCTCCCAGCCAGCTTGAGGGACTGGTCGAGCTCTTGCTGGGAGGTGATTTGCTCGGCCTTGCCATGGAGGACACTAAAAGCGCCCAAGAGCTGCTCGAGCACATCATCGCCAGCGACGTTGCCGGCGGGGAGCTCGCCTTGGTCCCCGCAAACGGTAAGGGCCAAGGGCACACGCCTGCGTCAACGGGGGAGCGCCTGCTCGATGAGCTCGAGTTCGACGAGCGGCACGCGCATGTGGCAGACGTGCTGCTGGGCGA
>CAVCDT010000074.1:0-10970 GCA_963600995.1 Akkermansia muciniphila
CACGCAATACAGTAGCACGATATTAGCCACAGAGCGCAGAGAAGAAGCTGGCAAGAATCATTGTGGCTAATAGAGACGCCGAATGTGCACGTAGGGACACTGGATGAGAAACGCCGCGACAAATGTAACGCCGCAGGTGCACGTAGGGGGTGCCGGACAGGAAACGCAGCAGCTGAAGACGTCATCGCAGGTGCGTGTAGGGGCGAGCGGATGCGGGCGAAGCCCGCTAACTCGCCCGGTCGCGGCGACAGCCGCGACGTAACAGGGCGCAACGTTAGCTGCGCGGGATCTTTATCGCCGCAAGCCATAGAAACCTATCGGGAGAGCTGCGATCTGCGCTGCGCGCATCTCGCGCCGCTCTCCCCTACGCGGCTCCGCACCGTTTCTTCCCTCGATACCTCACGGCGCCTCGATTCCATTGTGAGAATACCCCTGAGCGGAAGGCCCAACGGTGCAGCCGCCCTTTAGAACAAGCCGGTGATCACGCCGCGCTCATCGACATCGATGTTCTCGGCTGCGGGGACCTTGGGCAAACCGGGCATCGTCAGAATGCTCCCCGTGAGCGCGACGATGAAGCCCGCGCCGGCGCTCACTTTGAGCTCGCGCACCGTGACCGTGAAGTCCTTGGGCGCACCGAGCTTGGTCTGGTCGTCGCTAAAGGAGTACTGGGTCTTGGCAACGCAGATGGGAAGCCCGCCAAAGCCCAGCTCTTCGAGCTTCGCCGCCTGCTGCTTGGCAGCTGCAGTGAGCACAACGCCGTTGGCATGGTAGATGCGCCTGGCGATGACATCGAGCTTCTCCTCGATGCTTCCGTCAAGGTCATAGGCATACGAGAACTCGTTGGGCTGCTCGCACAGGCGCACGACCTCCTCGGCCAGCGCCTTGCCGCCCTCGCCGCCCTTTGCCCAAACCTCGGATAGCGCGACGTTGACTCCCAGCTCATGGCAGCGTTTCTGGACGAGCTCGAGCTCTGCAGGGGTATCCGTGGGAAACGCGTTGACGGCCACCACGCAGGGCAACTTGAACACGTTCTTGACGTTGTCGATATGCTGCAAAAGGTTGGGAAGGCCAGCCTCGAGCGCCTCAAGGTTCTCTTGCGTGAGGTCTTTGAAGGCTACGCCGCCGTTGTACTTGAGCGAGCGCACCGTGCAGACGATGACCACGGCGCTGGGCTTGAGCCCTGCCAAGCGGCACTTGATGTCGAGGAACTTCTCCGCGCCCAAATCGGCGCCAAAGCCTGCCTCGGTGATGGCATAATCACCGGTCTTGAGCGCAAGCGCGGTAGCTTGGACGGAGTTGCAGCCGTGGGCGATGTTGGCAAAGGGGCCGCCGTGGATAAAGGCGGGCGTGCCCTCGAGTGTCTGGACCAGGTTGGGCTTGAGCGCGTCCTTAAGAAGCGCGGTCATCGCGCCCTCGGCCTTGAGGTCATGCGCTGTGACGGGGTCGCCGGCGTAAGTGTAGGCCACGACCATACGCCCCAAGCGCTCTTTGAGGTCCGTGATGGAGGTAGCCAGGCAGAAGACGGCCATGACCTCGGATGCGACGGTAATGTCGAAGCCATCCTCGCGCGGCACGCCCTGCTTGTCGCCACCCAAGCCGTCGACGATATGGCGCAGCTGGCGGTCGTTCATATCCACTGTGCGCTTCCAGGCGATCTTCTTGGGGTCGATGCCCAGCTGGTTGCCCTGTTGGATATGGTTGTCGAGCATGGCCGCCAGCAGGTTGTTGGCAGCACCGATGGCATGGAAGTCGCCGGTAAAGTGCAGGTTGATGTCCTCCATGGGGATGACCTGGGCATAGCCACCGCCAGCGGCACCTCCCTTGATGCCAAAAACGGGACCAAGGCTAGGCTCGCGCAGCGCCAAGACGGCGCTCTTGCCGATCTTGCGCAAACCGTCTGCCAAGCCGATAGAGGTCGTGGTCTTGCCTTCGCCCGCGGGCGTGGGGTTGATAGCGGTCACGAGTACGAGCTTGCCATCCTGATCATCGGCATGGTCGGTAAGGTAGTTGAAGTCGATCTTGGCCTTGACATTGCCGTAGAGCTCCAGGTACTTGGCGTCAACGCCTGCCGTCTGGGCGACTGCGGATATATGCTGCGGGGTTACGGACTGTGCGATTTCGATGTCGCTGGGCATGGGGGCCTCCAACCTCTTGCCTAAGGGGAGATGCCTCCCCTGCTTGTTTGTCTGCGCAAGTATCCCATGCGAGCGCCAACCCTGTCTTCCCTCGCAAGGCAAACAGCCCCTTGACGGCGCGTCTTGTCGGCCAGCCCGCATCCAACGCAACAACATCGTGACGCGATCTTCTCATGTCGCAACCACATGATAGGCTGCTATGACACGGGTCGGCAGGCTACCCCCTAATCTCATTAGGAGGTAAGCCTATGTACATGACATGGACGGATTTCCTCGTTTTCTGCGAGTTTTTGGTCTCTTTGATCGCATTGATCTGGATGATCTTGAAGGAGTAAGAGCGAGAAGCCGCCCGGTCTAGCTGACCAAAGCGGCTCCTCACAAAACCGATTCGTTTCTGGGGTAGCCGCTGTTAGGAGCAGCAGCCGGCCCGTTGCACTTGATTCTACAACATATCGCAGCCATATGATAGGCTGTCCTGACACGGGTCGGCAGGCTACCCCCTGATCTCATTAGGAGGTAAGCCTATGTACATGACATGGACGGATTTCCTCGTTTTCTGCGAGTTTTTGGTCTCTTTGATCGCATTGATCTGGATGATCTTGAAGGAGTAAGAGCGAGAAGCCGCCCGGTCTAGCTGACCAGAGCGGCTCCTCACAATCTGCAATGACACTGGGGTAGCCGCTGTTCGGACCAGCAGCCGACCCGTTGCATTTGATTCTACAACATATCGCAGCTCTGTGGTGCGCAAACATGAGCCCTCTACAGCAAAAGGGTAGACGCGCCTCGAAGAGGTGGCGCGAAAGAGGCATAAGGGCGTTCTGCATCGCAAGTATGCGCCGGAGAGGACTGTCAGAGCTTGATAATCAGCCAGTATATCGTCTGGTACGCGGTATTCGCCTTCTTTGGGTGGGTGTTCGAATGCATCCTCAACGTCGTACGCGAGGGCGCATGGGAAAACCGCGGGTTCCTCTACGGCCCGTCATGTCCCATATACGGTGTAGGCGTCGTGATCTACCTCATAGCCTACGACAACGCCTATGTGGCAAGCGAGGCGTTCCCGCTTTGGGCGGTGTTCTTATCGGCGATGTTGGGCAGCGCCGTGCTCGAGTATGCGACGAGTGTGGCGATGGAGCGCATCTTTGGCGCGCGCTGGTGGGATTACAGCAACATGCCCTTCAACATCAACGGACGCGTGTGCCTGCCGGCGTCTTTGCTCTTTGGCGCAGGCGGGATAGCAACTGCGGTCCTACTCGTCCCCGTTACGCACGCCGTCGCAGCGGTAATCCCCAGCTACGCATGGGAGCTTGCCGCCTTGGCGATCGTCGCCATCTTCTCCGTCGATGCCACGCTGGCGTTCTCTGCCCTGACAGAGCTCCTCAAAAAGGTCGAGGCTGCGGCAGACGCCTTCGACAAGACGATGGAGGCCAATGTCGACCGCGCGCAAGAGGGCGGGCGCAAGGTCGCCGGCGCCGCAAAGAGTGGCATGGAGCGCGCGACGTTCACCTTCCATCTGCTCAACGCCCTCACGTTTGGGCGCGTAACGAGCAAGCTGCCTGCGCGTAAACAGCAGGTCGACCCAGCCGCCAACGAGTTTGTCGGCCAACTCGACTCGAGGCAGCGACGCGTGCTCGCCTCCATCAAGGGCTTCTCCAACAGCAAGGCCAGCAAGCTGGGCGCTGCAGGGCGACGGGCCATGCATGCCGCCAGAGCGAAGCTCGCCAGCCGCAAAGGGAGGTTGTAGATGCCGCGCAGCACCAAACAGCAAAGAGACGAGCTCTTCGAGGCGATGGTGGGCCCTATCAGCAGCACTCAGAGGGCGCAGGAGATGCGTAGTTACTGTCATCACGGCAGCGTGAGCACGTACGAGCACTGCATGCGCGTGGCACGATGCGCCTATGGTATGAGCTGCTCCCTACCCGGGCGCTTCGACCAGGAGGCGATCGTGCGCGCGGGGTTTCTGCACGACTACTTCGGCTATGACTGGCACACAACGGGCAACTCGAAGCACGCGGTGAACCATCCCGTCATCGCCATGGAGCGTGCCAGCGCGGACTTCGAGCTTACGCCCAAAGAGCGCAACATCATCAGCGCGCACATGTGGCCTCTGCCGCCCACGCGTATCCCCAAGAGCCGCGAGGCATGGCTCGTCTGCCTAGCAGATAAGATCTGCGCCCTGCAGGAGACGCTGCTCATGCGCTAAACGCCGCAAGATGCGCGTCCGCAGCCGCTGCCAGCACCTAGTACGGCCGAGCTTGCCGCAGACAAGACATAAATAGAGCACCGGCGCACCGACACGCCCCCGCCAGAAGCCTCCGATACCGCTATCCCCTACTACCCCTCTTGACCGCAGCCCTCGAAGGCGTCCTCGGCAAGGTACTGCAGGCTCGCGGGGATATGCGGCGCGCGCAGGCTGGTGCAACCCGCAAAGGCCTTGGCCTCGATGCGCGTCACGGTGTCCGGGATCTCTACCACGGCAAGGGCCGTGCAGTCCGCAAAGGCGCTCTTGCCGATGGTCTTGGTGCCGTAGGGGATCTCTATATGCGCAAGCGCGCTGCAACCGGCAAAGGCGAAGGCCCCTATGTTGCGCAGCTTGTCCGGCAGATGCACGTCGACGAGCCCCTTGCACAGCCTGAAGCAGGACTCCCCTATCTCGCTCGCATCATCGCAGATGCTGATAGCTGTGAGGCTGGAGCAGCTTGTGAACAGGCGCTTGGGCAGGGCGCGCACGCGCGGCGGAAGCTCGATGCCCTTGAGCGAGGAGCAGCCTGAAAACGCACCCGCGCCAATCTTGCCGCAGCCTTGCGGGATAACGACCTCCTCGAGCGAGGCTGCGTTGGCGAAGGCGTTCTCGCCGATCTGCTCGAGCCCTTGCGGCAGCACGACGCGCCTGGTGGACTTGAGGTTGGCAAAGGCCCGGTAGCCGATGCGCACGACGTCTTCGGGGACGACTATCTCCTCGTCGTCGCCTTGGTACTTGTGCAGGATGTAGCTAAACGTGCCCATGTGCTCCCCTAGAACGCGGCGTCTTCTTTGAGCTGCTTTGCGAGCAGGCTTCCACCGCAACTCGACCCGCAGCCAGCCGCGCAACTATAGCAGACAGGGCTTGTGCGTATGCGCCTGGGCGCGATGGGCTCGCAAGCGATATCGGCCACGGTGAGCGGCTGGCCGTTGGGGCCGCAAATCGGCAAACCCAGGACATGGTTGACCTCGCAATCGTAGAGCACACCGTCGTAGTCGACGTTGACCATGCTGCGGCACATCATCGACGCGACCACCGCGCCGTTGTAGTTATCGGCCAGAAGCTCGAGGTAGTAGTCAAACTTGTGCTGGGCCTTCATCTGGTTGGCAAAGCGGCCCAGGCACCAGTTGTTGAAGGCGAACATGCCGTTGAAGTCCACGCCCTGCGAGCGCTCGAGCTCGTACTTGTAGAGCTCTGCGAGCTCGCGCTGGTCGGGCGGCAGGAAGGGCCCGTCGACGTTGTAGACCAAGTCGATCCTAAGCTGCGGGTCGCGGCCGTAGCCTAAGGCGTTGAGCTCGCGCAGGCTGGCCATTACGCGCTCGAACACACCGCCCCCGCGCTGGTTATCGCAGGCCTGCTGGGTAAAGTAAGGCAGACTGCACACCAGATGCACCTTGTTGGCCGCATAGAGCTCCTTGAAGTGCGCATACTGCGGGTCGCGCAGGATCGTGAGGTTGCTGCGGACGATAACCTCGTCTGCGACCTTGGACGTCTGCTCGATGAGCCACGGCGTGTCGAGGTTCATCTCGGGCGAGCCGCCGGTGATGTCGAGCGTCTTGTACGCGCCGGTCTTGAACGCGGCAAGCACCTGCTCCATGGTCTCGCGGCTCATCATCTCGTCGTTTTTGGGGCCGCATTGCAGATAGCAGTGGCCGCAGGCCAGGTTGCAACGGTATGTGACGTTGACCTGCATCGTCTCCATCTGGGCAGTCTGCAAGAAGCCCCCGTCGTGCACGCGCTTGTCAAAGGGCTCGATGCCCAGACGTTCGCAAGCCGCGGTGAGGTCCTTAAGCCCGATGCGCTTCTTGCCGCGCATGAGGGTGAGCGCCTCGTTGGCAGACGCGTAATCGTAGAGGCCGCGGTGCTGGCCGGCGGGCGTGATCTTGAAGTGTTTGGCATAGCGGCTGCCAGACAGCATCGCAGCCATGTTGCCGCTGATGGCAACGGGTTTGCCCTTGATGAGGCGCACCTCGCTCGACAGGTCGAAGTAGCGCTTGTTCTCGGGCATGGTCCCCAAGTAGCTGGCCGTCTGCCCGTAGTCCTGCTCGCATCGCTCGAGGGCGACGCCCTTTATCGCGCGCACCGTGTGGCTGTAAAAGCCGATGCAGCCGAGCTTGGTGGCGATACGCAGGTCGCCGATATGGACCTCGTCGCAGGCGACGTCGCAAAACGCCTCGACGCCGTTGTCGCGCAGCATGCTTGCGAAATCCTCGATGTACATAGCACCCGATAGGCACTCGCCGCGCAGGACAGGGTCGTCGTAGAAGCCCGCGGGCACGCGCCGGTCGCTGAAGATATCAGAGAAGAACAGCTCGCCGCCCGGCTTGAGCACGCGGAATATCTCCCTGAAGAGTTGCTCTTTGAAAGGCGACAGGTTGACCACGCAGTTGGAGATGACGACGTCGACGCTGCCATCGGCGATGGCGGCCATATCCTCGATATAGCTTTGGAGAAACTCCACGTTGCTTTGCTCGAACCCGAAGCGCGCCATCTGCACGCGCTCGTATCTACGCGCGAAGTCGAGCTGCGAGGGCGTCATATCGACCCCGATCACATGGCCTCCAGGGCCCACGAGCTTCGAGGCTATATAGACGTCGCGTCCAGTACCGCAGCCCAAGTCGAGCACCGTGCAACCCTCGAGTGCAGGCGGGATAGGGCTTCCGCAGCCGTAGAAGCGGGCAATGATATCTGGCTCTATCTGGGCGAGAACATCGAGCACGTACTTGGGCGGCGGGGTCTCGCTGCAACAGCAGGCGTCCGTATGCAGGTCGTCGCTGCCATCGAGGAACTCGCCGTAATAGGCGCGCACTTGCTCGCGGATCTCCTCGTCGGTCTTGGGCTGCGCTTGGGTTGGCACAGTTAGCGCTTGCAATCGGGTCGTGGTCATCAGGCCTCTGGCTCTCCTTGCAGGGTTCGGTGCAACCATTCTAAAACAGCAACGGCAGGCTATCTGCAGGGCAAAAGGTAGGAAACCTCTACCTAAAGTGGATGCATTGGAACAATTGAAGGCGGGTAGCGGGTACAGCGGTAGGAGAATATGAGGGCAGGCGTTTGAGGCACGGCAAAGCGGCGCTCGTCGCATGATGGGATAAGGCTAAACGCAAACGCCGCGCAGAGAGGAGCAGAGGATGAAACACAAGACCAAGAAGCTGCTATCGGTAGCGACATCGCTCGCGATGACCATGACCATGTGCACGGGGTTCGCCGGGGTCTCGTGGGGCGAAGAGACTGCAGCAGCAGGTGCCAGCGCTCAAGGGCAAGCGCAGACAGAAGCATGGGACGGTACGAGCATCGACACCAGCTGGTATACGGGCCATGAGGCAGCGAGCAGCTACGAGATCAGCACCCCCGCGCAGCTCGCGGGCTTGGCAGCCCTGGTTAACGGCTACAACCCTGTGTACAGCACAGAGCTCGCCGCCGTCGATTTTAGCGGCAAGACCGTCAGCCTCACGGGCGACATCGACCTCGGCGGTAGCAGCGCAAGCAGTGGCAGCAGCTGGCACGGATGGACGCCTATCGGCGCGTTCAAAATCGGGGATAAAGAAATCAAGAAGGCCTTCAAGGGAACCTTCGACGGCAAGGGCCACAAGGTGTCCAATCTCTATATCAACATTACGGGAGACAGCGTCTCTAATGATGGCTACCGCGGTCTGTTTGGGCAAACTGAGGACGCGACCATCAGCAACCTGACCTTAGAAGAGGTTTCTGTCACCACATCGACGAATACCGCTTACCAAAGGGTTGGCGCGTTGATTGGCAACGCGCAGAGCACGGCGATAAGCAACGTCCAGGTTGTAAGCGGCACGATCGACCTCACGAACAACGCCGCAAATACCGGCGGCTGGTACACGGGCGGTATCGCAGGATGCTACAGCGGCACGATGACGAACTGCGTTAACAAGGCAAGCGTGAAATCCGGCAGCATGGTTGGCGGGCTTATCGGCCAGACCTATTACACTAGCAGCGCTCAAACCGGCAGTGCCATTCAGATTCTACGCTGCGCCAATTACGGAGAGGTTGTCGCAAACGACTCAAAGACAACGTCGACCTCATTTGCAGCTGGTGGCATCGTTGGCCAGATAGCCAGGCCCGGCGACGTTGTTAAGCGATGCGTCAACTACGGTAGCGTCTCCGGCGCCAATCAGAGTTTAGGTGGCATCGCCGGCGCTTGCGGTGGCGACAAGATCACCGGTCAAGCAATCGAGAGCTGCTACAACCTCGGATCGGTTACGGGCACAAACGACGGTTCATATGTTGGCGGCATCACGGGTTATGCCCAGAAAGGCAACACGAAAGTGCTTAGCTGCTACAATGCTGGCGCGCTGAGTGGAGCAACCTACTGCAGCGGCATCATCGGCGTGATGAACAGCACTCTCGACATCGATAAAGACAGCATCTGCGGCAACTACTACCTGGCAAATAACAGCTACACCGGCACGCGCACGTCTGAGAAAGACAACAAGTTTGAAGATGACGGCACCCGCTTCGCCAGCTTCGTCACAGCAGACGCAGCAAACCTCTACAACAGCTTGGGCAAAGCTTACGGCCCCTATGTTGCAGACCTCGAAGGTTGCGAGGCCAACGCAGCTGACAGCTACCCCGTCCTGCGCTGGCAGAACCCCAACTCTACGTACGAGACGAGTTTCTCCTTTACCTATGACGACCAAAGCCACAAGACAGCCGAGCCCGTTGTCACGGTGACGAGCAAGACGGCACCGTCCACACCCTGCACCGCCGATGACCAGGGCAAGTTCAATCTGACCTGCGGCACGTATTCCTACACGGTTACCTGCGAAGGGTTCAACAACGCAAGCGGCGAGTTCGCCATCGAGCAAGACGATAAGATTATCGAAGTCTCGCTTACGACAAAGACCGATGGCGACGACTCAAGCGACGATTCTGATAAGGACTCCTCTGCCGCCGCAGAGCTGGCCAAAGCCAAAGCCGATGCCAAGGCGGCCTTGCAGGCAGCAGTCGACGGCTCTGGCTTGATCGATGCCGACAAGAGCACGTTGCAAGAAACCGCAAACACCTACATCGCCAAGGTCGATGCAGCTACGACAAAAGACGAGGTCGCAAGCGTGCTTAGCGCCGGCAAAGACGCCATCCAAGTAAAGGCCGACGAGCTTGCACTCGCACGCGCCAAGGCCGATGCCAAGGCGCAACTCTCGGAACTTCTGGCCAACGCTGCCATAAGCGAGGAGGCCAAAGCCGACGCCCGCGACATCATGACCGAGTACGTAGTCAAGATCGACGCCGCGACAAACGCGAGCGAGATCAGCGAGCTCTATGCAGCAGGACGCACCGAGATAGAAGCCTACATCGATTTCGCCAAGGGTACGGCGATGAGCCTCACCGTCAACAACATGAGCTACAAGCTGGTCTATAAGACCAAGACCGCCACGCTCGTCAAGCTCGCAGGCAAGGCCAAGACGGCTAAGAGCATCAAGGTCCCGGCAACGGTGAGCTACCTCGGCTACGCATACAAAGTGACGGGTATTGGCAGCAAGGCCTGCGCCAAGCAGACCTATGCCACGAAGATGACGCTCGGCAAGAACGTCAAGAGCGCCAAGGCCAAGGCCATCCACGGCTGCAAGAAGCTCACCACCGTCATCGTCAATGGCAAGAAACTCACCAAGGCCTCGGTCAGGAACCTGGTCAAATCCACCAAGGTCAAGGTCATCAAGGTCAAGATCTCCAAGGAGAGCGTCAACAAGAAGTTTGCCGCCAAGTACGGCAAATGGGCCAAGCGCTTCAACAGCAAGGTCAAGGTGAGGGCAGCTAAGGCTTAGCGGCTACAACTGCGATACGGCTACAGCTGCAACAGTAGCCGCACTGCATCTGCAGCGCAACCGCGCGGCAATGCGAGGCTAGAGCGATTGCTCGACATGAGCGCGAGCCAGGAACAAGGGCCGGGGGGCTTTCCCCGGCCCTTACTTGTTATGCCCTGTCTTGCTACAACTCCCACATTTCTCCTAGGGACTTTTGTGGTTGATTCCCACATTTTACCGGGGGACTTTTATGACAAGTTCGACCTGAAACGGGCTGTGCGGACGTCGCTTTCCTCGTATCGCGATGAGGGATGGCTGGTCAACATCCCCCTATGGGCGATAGGCCAGCTGCCTGCGCTGGCGGCGAGGGGTTGAGAGATTGGGGCTTGAGGCACCTCAAAAGAAAGGGGCCGTCCTTCCATCCAACATCCGCACAGGAACATTCATGCGTATGGAGTTAAGTTAACTGAGGGGCGGAGGCGCCCTTTACAGGAACATCGCCATGTAGATGGGCAGATAGCTCACCGGTCCATCGGCTTCGACGTTGGCGTTGCAGAGGACGATCGCCTCTTCGATGCCGTAATTGGACGTGTTCAATGCGTGGTTGAGCGCGCTGTGGCGCGTGTAGCCCTTGCCGCTTTTCACCTCGAGCGGGATCACCCTTTACTCGCTGCTCTGCAGGAGGAAGTCCAGCTCGCCGATGTTCCGCTTCTTGAATTAGAACAACGGTCTGCCGTGGGCGGTGAGCTCTTGCGCGACGGCGTTCTCGCACAGCGCGCCGTAGTTTATGTCCGGGCGGTCGGCCAGCAGGTTGCGGACAACGTC